>ONID01000242.1 GCA_900317765.1 uncultured Eubacteriales bacterium
CTTCAGACCGCTTTTGCAAATCAGCAGTTTTTCATAAAATCTTGCGTAGCGCAGCAAATCTTCCAGAAGCGTTTCCACAGGCAGTTTCAGATCTTCCGCGTAGCTTTTAAACACACGATAGACATTGTTGATCGTGGGAGTAGACTGCTGCTTGATGCTCAGATAATCACGTACAAAGCCGCTGACGTCGTTTCCCGTGCATTTTTCAATCTTTGCCCAATAACTATCGTAAAAATGATTTTGTTCTGTGGGAGGCAGCCCCATAAGAATGAAATTTCTGATTTTATCGCCTTCTGTCAGCGCGAGACCTGTGGAATTCAGGCTTTCAAAAATCAGCTGGGCATTATCCCCAGGATCAAGCGTAATGCTGATGATTTCAAGCCTGCCAACGGCAGTATAAAGATCGTCTACCGGCACTTCCTGTTTCAGCAGCGTGTCACAGAAGAATCGGTAATTGATTGTCAGATTGGAGGAATTATCGTAGTCTTCCTCGTCTCCGAAGAGACGTTCCAATGCTTCTCTGTCGCTTTTTACCGGACGTAGTTTTATTCGGTCATCCTCTTTCGCCCAGGGAGCGATTAAAAAGCGTTGACTGATCTGCTCGTCCAGTTTGCCTTCACCGGATGAAATGACTCCATTTGCAATCAGATTTCTCATAGCCAGAAGCAGTAATGTCACTGTTGTTAGTCTCTGCTGGCCATCGATGATGTGATATTCTATTTTGCTCCCGTTCGGCACAACAGAAGATACGATGCTGCCGAAAAAGTGGCTGCCTCGGTTATCTGTTATGATTTTTTTCAGATCATCATAAAGCTGTCTGCAATTTTCCAGCTTCCAGTCGTACTTTCTTTGATAGACAGGAATTATGTAGCGTTTGTCCGCGCCTTCCATAAAAGCTGTCATTTTTGCTTCTGAACCCTTCATGTCTGTAATGCTCCCTATTTATTATCATCTGTTAAGTAACTTGTTGCTATGACAGTATCAAAGTCTCATGATTACCCATTCATATCGTTGTTATCCGTCCACAGCTCGCATTGAAGCATGACCGTCTGGACGGCGTCGTCCATGCCCTCCGGCGGGTATCTGTGCTTTTTGAGAAGTTTCTTTATCATCATCCGCATCTTCGCTCTGGCGGAATCGCGCTTTTGCCAGTCAATTGTGCGATTGCTGCGGAGGGCGTTTGCCAATTCTTTTGTAATGGCGATGAGTTCTTCGTTCTCGTAATGCCTGTATCTGCTTGGCCAGATTCAGCAGTTCCTCGATGACCTGCTCATTCGTAAGCATTCCATTGAGGTAGCGGTTCATAGCCTGCTGGATGATTTCGCTGAATTTTTCCGATTTCACCACATTGGTGCGACGGTATATCTGCACCTGCTCCGCAATCAGCTTTTTCAATAGCTCTACGGCAAGGTTTTTCTCTTTCATCTTTCCGATTTCTTCGAGGAATTTCGGGTCGAAAAGGGAGAAATCTCCGTTCACATCGGAGATGACGCCGTTTGACTTTATGCTTTGTTCAAGCAGTGCATTGATTCGTGCGTTCATTTCCGGCAGAGAGATTTTCTTTCCTTCGCCCTGGTTCATCAGCCGCATAACAAGCACACGGACGGATTCAAAGAAAGCCGCTTCTATACGCAGAGGTTTCTCCGCCAGAGAAGAACACAGCGACAAAGCCTGACGCAGGAGCAGGGCTTCTTTCAGGAAACTCTCACGTTCTTTTTCTTTATCAACGGCGACAATAAAATTGACCGCGCCGCTGATTGCCTTTGAGCGTTCCAGGTCCGTTCCGGTCGTAAACTTGGAATAATCGTATCCGTGGAAGAGATCACGGCAGATAGAGAGTTTTTCAAGAAATTTCGGGTATGCTACATTGGCAATGTCGGTGTCACCGTAATTCTTTTTATCACGGGAAGTGTAATCATTCATTGCCTCTTTCAAAGCGGAGGCGATGCCGACATAGTCAACGAGGGACGGAACGTCAAAGCCCGTCAGCCACATATCGACCACGATGGCAATTTTCAACGGACTGCTGTTATCTTTGAATTTCTTAGCGAGTTCATCTTTATGGCGTTTGTTTCCGATAACCGCACGCCATTCCTCCGGGTCTTTATTGCTCTCCGTCATTACAACAGCGACCTTTTTTCGTCCAGGACGGGCGAAGCTGAAGAATACGGTTATAAATCTTCATGGCAATGGCGCGGGAATAAGCTACAATCATTGCCTTGCCGGTCAGGAGATCGGCGCGGTAATTCTCGTAATGGTCGAGAATATCATCGACAAGAGACGCGATGGTCTGCTCGTTGCCGAGAATAGCCTCCATCTGTCCGAGTTCCTTCTTGCTCTTTTCTATGACTTCCGGGTCGGCATTGTTCGCCATAAGGTCGTATTCCGTATCAATCAAGCGCAGCGTTTCTTCATCGAGTTTCAGCTTGATAACGCGGCTCTCGTAATAAACCGGACGTGTAGCGCCGTCCTCGACCGCCTGCGTCATATCGTACACGTCAATATAATCACCGAACACCTCACGGGTGCTTCTGTCCTTCATGGAAATCGGCGTACCTGTGAAGCCGATATATGTAGCGTTCGGCAGACTGTTGCGAATGATTCGAGCCGTACCGATTTTGATTCTGCCGGTTTCGGCATCGACCTTTTCTTTTAATCCGTACTGTCCGCGGTGCGCCTCGTCTGCCATAACGACAATATTTCTGCGCTCGGAAAGCGGCTCGTGGGATTCCTCAAACTTTTGCATCGTGGTAAAAATGATGCCGTTTGCCTGTCTGCCGTCAAGCAAAGATTTCAGATGTTCCCTGCTCCCGGCGTGCATCGGCTCCTGACGCAGAAACGCCTTGCATTTTGCGAACTGTCCGAAAAGCTGATCGTCAAGGTCGTTGCGGTCAGTCAGTACTACGATGGAGTCAGTACTACGATGGTCGGACTGTCCAACGCCTCCTGCAAAAGATGGGCATAGAAAACCATCGACAGCGACTTGCCGCTGCCCTGGGTATGCCAGAAAACGCCGCCTTTTCCGTCCGTCTCGGTAGCGTGTCTCGTGGATTCCACGGCTTTTCTGACAGCAAAATACTGATGGTACCCCGCGAGTATCTTGAACTGCTTCAAGCCTTCGCTGGAAAAGCAGATGAAATTCTTGATAATATCAAGCAGACGCTCCCGTTCAAAGATACCTTCAAAGAAGGTGTCGAACTGCGCGTACTGCGTATTTTCATAATTGCCGTCCTTTGTTTTCCACTCCATGAAACGGTCTTCGCCGGAGGTGATCGTTCCGGCTTTTGATGTCAGGTGATCGCTCATGACGCAGATGCAGTTATAGATGAACATGGACGGAATCTCATGCATATAGTTCCGTATCTGCGTGTATGTATGCCTCGGATGCGTCCGTTTCCTCTCTGGACGGTGACTTTAGTTCTATCAACACCACAGGCAGGCCGTTGAGAAACAGCAGCACGTCCGGGCGTTTGTTGCTGTTTTCAATGAAAGTCCATTGGTTGGCAACCACAAAGGAGTTATTGTCGGGATTCTTGTAATCCACAAGGTAAACGAGGCCGGAGCGTTCCTCGCCTTTGACAAAGTAGCGCACCTCGACGCCATGCTGAATATAGTCCATGAAGACAGCGTTCTTCTGAACCAAGTCGGCGTTTTCAAAATTTTTCAGCTTGAAAAGGGCATCTGTTATACCGTCTTCCGGCATAGTCGGATTCAGTCGGTACAGGGCGGCATTCAGTTCTTCTTCATAGAGAGGGCTGTTAAAATCCCTGTCAACATCGGGACCGTAAACATAACTGTATCCCATGTTCCGGAACAATTCTATGATGGAATTCTCATAGTCCGCTTCCGTATAAAATCCTGACATAGCATTCGCTCCTTTGTTTTATTATATAGCATAAAATCCTTTCATGGACTTTTCTTAATGGAATCTGTTGCTCCGTTTCAAACGAGAATTTAGAGGCTTAAAGGTCAAGGTCGGAAACATCCAGTTCACCGGACATGAGCTGTGGCAGAAGCACATCACGCAATTGTCCAAGTCGAGTGGCTTCCAGACAGTTATTTTCAATAATTCTTAATATGGCGTTACCAGCATCACAGAATTTTGAAAGAGCATCAGAGCTTGGTATTCGCACAATAAGCGGCTCTAAAAGTGAGACATATAAGTTCTTTTGTACACTACCCACCGCTAAATCCGGGAATTCTTTTTGACGGCTTTTCAAATACGCATAAATGAACGGAAGTAGTGAGGGATCATTGGGTTCTATGTTGATAACAGCTCTATTACCGCACATATAATCCGCAACTATTCCAAGCCTACCTATAGTACCGGACTTACTGATGGCTATCGTGTTTGGCGAAAATAATAATGCACTCTTTTTTGCACTTTTAAATCCAGTCTGAGTAAGGGTCCTGCTTGTTTCGATAATAAAGGATTCGTTAATATCAACAGCACGA
>ONID01000240.1 GCA_900317765.1 uncultured Eubacteriales bacterium
CTTTAGACTGTGACTGGACGGAAGTATCATTATCCTCTCTGCCTGTCATCGCCGTCGCCGCTGTTCCTTGCGGCGTTAGATCTGATCAATTGGCTCGTCTACGTGAGCAGACAACAGAGAGAACGTATCCGGTATGCTGGTATTCAATTGTCAAAGAACAAGAAGGGTATTTTTCAACCCATCCACTTGTTTCCTCACTTAAAGGCAAAAACACAACACTTTTTTAAAAAAATTTTTTGATCTTTTTGTTTTTTATCCGTTTAACCAAAAAATCACCCCTGATCTTAGTGAAGAATCACAAAAAATCAGAGGTGACTTTTTTGAGGTTACGCTACTATCTTGCTGTCGCTATGAACCAGCAAAGATAAAAAACAAGGGCGGTTCATTTTGGCGGAAAATTATGCTGACTATTACACACGCCGCATTTCAGATTTTCTTGGCGAGGTAGTTTTTCAGCTTTTTGATTGCGCTGCGGATTGAATACTGAATCGCCTGATATTTGCATTTTTCAATCCTTGCAATTTCTTCATACGTGAGACCATGCACAATCTCGGCACGTCTTGCCAGTTCCTGTTCGCCAAGTTCGGAGTGTTCGGCATGACGATCAAATTCATTCATGAGAGCCAGATCTTCCAGCTCAAATGTGTTGAACAAAGCGTACACATCTTCACCGACTTCAACCGTGACAGATTCATTATCAATATTTCTGAACATGACAAAGAATTTACCGTCTTTCTTCTTCTCGACGGTCTTTTTTCAACCATTGGGAAAACCTCCAATCAAAAGTTAAGAAAAATTCGAATTTCAAAACGATTGATTGGGGTGGATCCCGGCAGCCTACGCTGAAGACAGACTGCCGGCAGAAGTGGATAGAGACCGCAGTGACAAATGCTTGTCCGCAGCGGCTATGAATATATAAACAGACAGTACGGATATGACCACGTTTTATTCTTGGATAACAGAAGCGATCTCCGTTTACATGAGCAATGTCTTTCTCGTCTGATTATATCTGCTTTATCCTGTCATTATTGAAGGACGGCAAAAGAGGCTGGTCTCTTCTCAACATAAAAAATACCCTTCCAAAAACGAGCTTGGAGGGAGTACGAATTTTGACGTAAATAATCACCCCGCCAAAAAGGTCGTTTTTTTAGGCAGGGCAATATTAACTTTATTTGATGCTGAATTTGCTGCGATGAACAAATCCTAATTTACGGTGACAGTATAAAAGACTGCTCTGTCAAAAACGGGCTTTCCTGCTTGAATGCGGGGAAGCCCGTTTGATCACGATTGGTTCAATCAATATGAATTCTCTCGTATTTGTCGCCCTCGACCTTGTAGACGTATTTTTCAACTATTTTTCCGCTGCCGTATTCGGATTTTTGAAAGGTAACTGTTACCGGACCGATCTTGTTGTCGCTCCACCACTGCGAGTACACAACCCTCTTTCCGTTTTCCAGTCTTTCAAAGCTGCCCACGTAGATGCTGTACTCCGGGTGAAGCTCATACAGGGCATTGCTCACTGCGACTGACACGCCGTTGTCGGTAAGAATGGGGAAATCCTGGTTGTGGTAGCTGGTGATTTCCGCTTCCCGCCCTATGGCTTTCAGATAAGCCTCTGCGTATACGTCGCACTGCTTTCGCATGGAATCGCCTATCTTGTCATCCGCTTGAGCCGCAATTGCTTTCTTTGCCAGCGCCGAGGGGAACATCTCCCTGATGGAGGGTACCATCAATCCTCCGTCCTTCGATTCCTGTGCCTCTTTAAAAATGTATTTTCCGTTTTATCAAGGTTGCAGCACGGAAATATCCGCTTTCGTCCACCAGCATTCCGTCGCGGAAGCCGTAACCGATGGCGCCGCAAAGCGTGTAAACCTCTACAATGTCGCCCTTGTCCCTGTAGCCGAGGATCACATGCCCTTCGCCCAGACATTCGCTCTCAATAATAGTTTCTGAATCCCTGACCGCGCCGTAATGCAGCGTCTGTCCGTCCACCGTAATATCCGACATGGACACACCGTTCATTGTAAAAATACTGCGTGCGACTGCTTCGTCAAGCTCTTTCGGAACGTCCGTTCTGTAATCAGCCGGTCTGGTGATCACCACAATCAGTGCCGCGGCAATCGCGACAATTCCCACGCAGATCAGCCCAATGGCGGGCTTTTTGTTTTTCAGCACATTCGTCACTCTCCTTTTGACAGCCGATTGCCCGAACTGAACGGGAATCGCGCTGTTGATCATAAACGCATTCTTTTCAGCCGAACATTCCAGCAGTGCCATCGAATAAGCCTTCCGTTCGTCCGGCTGTTTTCCTTTTACCACGCTTTCGTCACAGGCAAGCTCGATGTCTCTGCAATAGAGAATGTACGCCACCCATATGGCAGGATTGAACCAGTAGACCGCTGTGAGCGCAAAGGCTGCCGCCTTGGTCACATTGTCCAGCCTACGGAGGTGCGCCTTTTCGTGCGCGATCACCTGCCGCAAATTTTCCCCGTCAATGCCGAAGGGAAGATAGATTTTCGGACGCACAATGCCAAACAGAAACGCGGATTGAATGCGGTCGCTCCTATAGATTCTGTCGGAATTCTCTGTAGAATCGTCCAGCGGCACCGCGTCGGCAAGCCTGCGCCTGAGCGCGATAGTCGAAGCCGCCGCGTACAGCAGAATCCCCGACATTCCGGCAAGCCATATCCATGACCCGATTCTGACAGCGAACGGAAGAATCGTGCTGCTGCCGGCGGGTTTGGTTTTGTTTTGCGTCGCATGGCTCTGTATTCCTGTCCCGTGCGATTGGCTCGACTGTTCCGGCTGCACTTGCTGAATGGTTGGTTGCTTTTCAGATATTTTCTCCGCTGACTCACTGACGGACGCGTTGCTTTCCACGCTGCTTCTGACTGCGTCGCTCCGGGGCATCGGACTTGCTTCACTTTCAATACCGAATGGACAGACCAGCTTGACCGCTACCAAAACCCACATAAAGCAATGCAGCCATTTGGGTGCGCTGCGGAACACCAGTCGAAGCAATATCACCACAAGCACAAGGAATCCCGCTTCAAGGCTTAATTGAACTATCTGTAGAAATAATTTACTCAATTCTTCCATCTTCAATCCTCCCTGTAGCTGTCGATCATGCGCCGGATCTCGTCGGCTTCCTCGGCGGAAAGCTGCTTGCTGCCCGTAAATGCCGCGATGAATCCCGGCAAGGAGCCGCCGAAGGTGCGGTCAATGAATTCACG
>ONID01000238.1 GCA_900317765.1 uncultured Eubacteriales bacterium
ACCGACAGAGGGAAGTAAAAGGTTTCGGTGGCGTAATCGTCCGAAAATGCCTTCCTATTATATGGCATATTCTATCGCCTCCGCTTTCTCCAATCCCAGACGCCGGATATTGATGGCAGTGATAATGACGTTGAACATTTTTTCCGAGATCAGCTTGGTGTCGAAGATATCGCTGAGTGAGACATGGTCGGTGTTGAAGTACATATCCTTCGACGCGCTGTAAAGGGTGTAGCCGTTTTCGCTCACCGTGTCCAGCCTGACTTCGTCGTAGTCGATGCGGCTCTCTCGGATATTTTCCTTCACTTTGTTCCACAGAATCTGATCGGCCGTGAGCAGGTACATCGCCGCCATGAGTCGGGTGTCGGTTTTGTCCTTCTTCCGGATGGCTTTCTTGAAGGTGGACTTGTGCTGCTGGCTTTTGAATCTCATTTGGTAATCACTCTCCTACAATTTTTTTTAGCAAACAAAAAAAGCCGACTGCTTTTTCTGTCGGACGCTGATCAGACGTCCTTCTTCAAAACAATCGACTTTCTATGTTTTATACAAAAAAGCGCGCAGATTTTCTACCTGCACGCTTGATTGGTTGGGTATTGAATTTTCTTGAAATAGGGGCAAAGGCAGACTTCATTATGACCATCATAGTACTATTGATTTCTTGCACAAAAAGAACTTGTTTTTTTATAATTACTTTGATATAATTGGGTTATAAACCTAATTGAAAAAGACATATCGGAGCGTCATTTTAGAGAGGATACCTTGATGAAAATAATTATAAAACCTTTGACTTTTGAATTGAATAAAGATTATCTTGATTTTTTCGATAATCGTGCATTTACAGATGACAATCCAAATGGTCCATGTTATTGCACATCACCTAATCAGGATGAAGAAACTATTAGGCAGATGGTCAGTGAGTTTGAATTTTCTGGTGTAAAAGATACGATACGTAGATATGCGGTAGAAATGCTGAATAAGAACCAGATACAAGGTTATCTGGCTTTTGACGGGGAGCTATCTATTGGTTGGTGTAATGCAGCAGATATGGAAAGTTATTCTGGATTCGTTCCCGAATTTGCCAGAAAAAGCACTTGCGGAAAAACTATATCTATTGTTTGTTTAGAAATTGCTCCTGAATACCGAGGAATGGGTATAGCGTCAGCGCTAATTGAGAGGGTTTGTAATGATGGAAAATTAAAGGGATATTCGGCTGTTGAAGGATATCCTAAGATTTCTGAAAAATGCGATGCTTTTGATTATCGGGGTTCTATTCAACTTTATCAAAAAATAGGATTTGTAGAAGTAGCAAGGGAAAATGGAACAATAGTCATGAGAAAAGTGTTATAAGATAACTAATCATTCCAATTTGCAGATAATCATAACCACCGTGTCAGTAGCGGTTATAGCTGATCCGCCGTGAGCAGGTACATCGCCGCCATGAGTCTGGTGTCGGTCTTGTCCTTCTTCCGGATGGCTTTCTTGAATGTGGACTTGTGCTGCTGGCTTTTGAATCTCATTTGGTAATCACTCTCCTAAAATTTTCGTTAGCAAACAAAAAAAGCCGATTGTCTTTTCTGTCGGACGCTGATCAGACGTCCTTCTTCAAAACAATCGGCTTTGTTGCTTATCTACAAAAAATCGCACAGATTTTCTACCTGCACGCTTGATTGACTGAGTATTGAATTTTTGAATTTTGGGTTAGGGAAGGGCTGCAAAATGCCCGTTACGGGAGTTCAAGTACGGTATAACCTTTATAATTTTTGCCCCTAAAACGCGAAAAAACCCCGAAAATTCGGAGTTTTTTGCGGGTGCATCTTTTTTGTTCACCTATTCTGGTGCGAGTGACGGGGCTTGAAAAATTGTTAAATCTTTTCACATCGTATTCCGCACCCCGCAACCTGCCTGAATCGGGGGTATTGGGCTTTTGAGCCTGAATGCTCATCAGACATGAAATTTATCATAATGAACAGAATAATGAACACGCCCATGAACAAAAACCGTTTCGCTTTACGCAGAATCTGACTGAAAAATGTTTTCAAACAACATATAAAATAGATTTTTCCCACCGAAGCAAGCCAAGACTTTTTCCATTCTCATCCGGATGGACGGTCTTGATTTTGTCGCTATTTGTCGATTTTTAGCCTTGCACATTTGACAATTTTTTTATAGACCTTCATTATAATATAGAAGAAGCTCGAAGTCAACATCTTTCCATCATATAGGAGGACTGCCCCATGTTTGAAAAGAAGACCCGCGTCAATCTGACGAACGAAGAAAAACGCCTGCTGTTACATAGTCTTGTCGAATTGAAAAATGACTTGATCCGGCAAGGCAGATACACCGACTGCGTGGATGAGCTGATCTACAAAATTGTCAGCGCGAAGGTGAAAAAGGTCAGGAGCGTTCCTGCGAGATAAGGCACAACCCGTAAGCCGTTTGTTTATGTATCTTCCACATAAACGGACGGCTTTTTTTGTTGCCAAAAAACTTGTACATAGCCGTCTGGAAACAGTCGGCTAAATTTTTTTGAGGAAGGAGCAAATCACATGAACCAAACCAAAGTCATTGCCATCGCCAACCAGAAGGGCGGCGTCGGCAAGACGACCACGGCGGCAAATCTCGGCGCGGGACTGACCGGGACTGACACAGCTCGGTCGGAGGGTATTGCTGGTAGATGCGGATTCTCAGGCAAGCCTGACGGTATCGCTCGGCGTGAGCCAGCCGGACGATCTGCCGGTGACGGTGGGCAATATCATCCAGAACATCATGGACGACACGCCCTTTGACCCGCGCGAAGGCATCATTCACCACTCGGAGGGCTTTGATCTGCTGCCGTCAAACATTCTGCTGTCCGGCACGGAGGTCCGCATGGTGAACGCCATGAGCCGCGAAAGGCTGCTATCGCAGTACCTTGACACGGTGAAACGCGATTACGACTATGTGCTGATCGACTGCACTCCGTCGCTCGGTGTGCTGACGCTCAACGCACTGGCGGCTGCCGACAGCGTGATTATCCCCACCCAGCAGCATTATCTCTCCGCGAAAGGACTGGAACTGCTGCTGCAAACGGTTTCCAGAGTGCGCAAGACCATCAATCCGAGTCTGCAAATCGACGGGATTCT
>ONID01000237.1 GCA_900317765.1 uncultured Eubacteriales bacterium
CCGTTAGCCCTCAGGCGCGGATTATCGGCTCTTTTGTTTTCGGCGGCTGTCAATTAAAGCCGCCGCGTTATACGACGACTTTATGAGGAACACGGCGGTTTCCGAGGAGGGATCGTCGTGTTCATTTTGCTTTTTCATAGTACGCATGATCTTCACCAGCTAAAAAAAGCGTAGCTCCCCCTCCGGGCAAGTCCGGCATTGGACGCGAAATTTGCCAGTACATTAAGAATAATGTACTGCCAAACTCCACGCCCGCGTCTTCGCCCGGACCTGCCTGGGCATTGCCGGTCACGACCAGCGGCGTTCCGTATGGTTCGCTTAAAAAGATTTCTAACGCAACATCCTTAAACCAATCATACTGACCATTACGTTCCAATACTCCTTTCAGGACAACCTCTATTTTAAATAGAGAGGGACCAGAATAGGACTCATACATATCGAAAGCGAAGTAGCTTTCACCATAACCGTTATCCGTATGAAATATATCCTCGGAGTACCTTGGGTCTATTTTAATGGTAAAACTTTCTGTTATGATTCCTGCCGGCCCCCAGACGCCATGTGTTCTTTCCTCCACCTCCTTGGTTTTTTCCTCCGTGATGGTCCCGGTAATGGTAAGTGCCTCAAAGTCATCGATTGCCGGTATCTCGATCGTGACGTCAGAACCGCTGACCTTTACGGTCGGTTTTACGCCATCATCCGGATAAGTGTAACTTACACCCGAACCCCCGGGAGAAACAAACAGATCGGAAAACGTATAGGTTACCGATCCGGCTGCAGATCGGGCTGTAGATCCGGCCGCATATACACAGGGAGAAAAAATAACTCCAAGAAGTATGCACACTGCCAGCAGGGCAGAGAACCTTTTGATTCTTTCGATCCTTTTCATTTTCCGCCACCTCTGCTTTTTTTGATCACGGACGATACGATGATCGTCACAATGGAAACCGCCAGTCCGGCAAGCAATGACCATGGGATCTCGAGATGGTTCAGCAGAGGGAACGATATACCGCCCGCCGCCAGGGAGATCGGTAATTTTAGAAATCCCGGGATATTGCTGCTGCCGGCAGAAGCAGGTGCCTCGTACAGCTCCGGTATATCCAGCGCGATCTCGCCTGGATCCGTCGGGGCACCGAGGCCGTTCGCGAACCCGCCAAAGCCGCCCGGCTGCTGTGCCGCGTGTATGTTTTGCCGTCCTGCGGAAGGAGCCTGGACGGTGCTCCGCTGTGCCAAGGCTTTTTTCCCTGCCCGCCCTGTATC
Source organism: uncultured Eubacteriales bacterium (assembly GCA_900317765.1). Classification (GTDB taxonomy): domain Bacteria; phylum Bacillota; class Clostridia; order Oscillospirales; family Acutalibacteraceae; genus RUG762. Next base: position 1,258 of record ONID01000237.1, read on the forward strand.
ATTCAGTCCTGCAGCACTTAGTCCTGCACCGCAATGGCGGCAGAATTTCGCGCCGGCCGCGTTTTCTTTGCCGCACTGCGGGCATACGTTTGCCGCCTGCTTTTGCTCCTGCGCCGCCGCAAACGGGTTTCCGCAGGAACTGCAGAATTTCGCGCCGGCCGCATTTTCCATTCCGCATTTACGACAGTATTTTATTCCTTCCGCCATGCCGTATTACTCCTCATCTCCGATCAATATGCTTCCTTTAGTATCATACTATATATTCTTGAATAAGAAATGCCTTTTTGTTGTTTTGCAAAGCAGAAAAATGCTGCCGACAGGAAGAATCCAAAGAAACCTCCGTTTCGTGGCAGGGGATCCCAAAGGGGACGGCGTCCCGCTTTGGCACACGACTTTGCCTGCAAAGTCTAGTGTGTTATACCTTTATCCGAAAGCCGGCAGCGAAACAGCAGCGTGTGCCCCTTTGAAGCACAGGCTGCTGTAATTGCATTGTGGAGAGAAGGAAGCTGACTTTTGAACGACGCAAAAGGAATGGTGACGTGATTCCTGTCACGGCGCCGATTCCAAGCCGGATTTAGGATAGAGGTATACAAAAACCAGACAATGAAATTACTGCTATTACCAATGGAGCTCCTCGCGGAAGCTATGGAGAGCGGTTTGTTCAATGCTCTTTGCGCGGCTGTCACTTAAATGAAAATGGACCGCGGTCTCTATCCTATCATGAAGAAGATCATCGTCAAAGCCGTAGCGGTAACGAAGATATGTGCGTTCCCTGGGGGAGATCATATCCAGGGCATGATGGACTTCTTCATATGTTTCTTTTTCGATATAAATCTGTTCCGGTGTCTTTGTGTACTCTGAAAAAAGCCTGTCGTAAAAACTGCTCTCATCATTGTCCGGATCGTTATAGGGTTCAATGTCGAGACTTAACATCTGACCTGTGGAAGGAACAGCAGATGCACATTTCCGGACGTAATCCATCATGGCATTTTCGGAAACCCGGGATGCGTAGGTTTGAAACAGGTTGCCTTTATCCGGAAGGAAAGAGTGAACAGCCCTTAGCAAGCCGATGGCTCCCTCCTGAAGGAGATCGTCTGCTTCAACCTGAAGGCCAGAGTACTGCGCCTCAAATTTGGCAGCCAGTGCTTTAAGGGAAGGAAGCAAATGATCAATCAGCTCATTCTCTGCATCGGCATTTCCGCTTTGCGCCAGAATGCAGAGTTCCTCATTCGTCATGATCCGGTTCCTTTAGAGCATTCAACAAATCCAGGAAACTGGCGCCAAGTGATGTGAGCTTTTCTTCCGGTATGCCAGCTTCTGAAATGGTCTTCATAACCGCTACTGTCAGATCTTCAGCGGTCAGCTTGCTGAGATCAACTGACTCACCATCTTTGGTCAAATTCTCTCGCAGCAGCTTTAACACTTCGGTGGTCGCGGCCTGCTGTGCTTCTGACGCCGACTCTGCATTTTTCTTTATATCTCGTACGATCTGCATGAAAAGATTCTGGATCGTGTTCGTATCAGCTGTGACAGGAGGAGTAGCAAGCAACCTCAAATCCTGTGCGGCATTTTTCGCTGTATCTGCATCTTCCGGATGAAGGTTTGCTTGATCCAGAGTGAGAGATCGTATGAAGGTCAGGATCTGGTTCATCGCATTGATCCCAGCAATCATGGTCTCGTCCCGATACCGTGCAAGTAAAAGCAGTAGCTGCGGAAAGCGGGGATGCTCGATCAGCTGATTCAGTACGGATGCATCGACCTTCCCCGTATACAGGAGTTTTGCTGTCTCCGCCGAGAGCCTAAGCTCCTCAATATCATAATTCTTCCGATCTGGGATATCCGTTTCACCAAGAAGGAAGTCCGTCGACACATCAAAGTATTTGGCGATCCGGATGATGAAACCATCGCCCAGGTTCGTTGTCCGCCCCTGGAGA
>ONID01000236.1 GCA_900317765.1 uncultured Eubacteriales bacterium
CACGACTTCGCGGTAGAAATTCGGCGCAATGGCCGGGTTGCCAGAAAAGCCGCCGCCGTCGCCGGCCGGTACATCGCCTGTGGTTTTGCGGGTTTCAACGTCCTTATATACGTCAAAATAATAGGTCGTAAAGACCAGGATACAGGGTTCGACCGCACCGGAAGCGAACATGCTGTCCAGCAGGTCTTTGACCGCGGGCTGGGTAAAGAGATCCGGATCACAGGTGTTTCCGTGCTGGTAATACATCACGTTGTAACGTTTTTCCCTGTCATCCGGATCATAGCACCAGGGCAAATAGACATTGCAAAACTTCGGATAGGTCTTTCCATCGTCGTAGGCGTCCGTGGTATACTCAACGCGCTCAAAATGACCGCACTTTTCCGCTTTTTCAGTCAGCGCGGTATTCTCTTCAAAAACCGTCTCAAAGTCGATCAGCTCACCTGCCGGATGGACGATTCTCCTGATTCCGGATTTCATAGAAGATGAATCCCCCTTCTGTTTTTTTGTACTGTTTCTTCATCCATCATACTTCCGGTCATTGCAGATGTAAAGAGTCAGATGCCGGGAAAGAGAATGCTCCTGTCACGCTGACAGGCTTTTTTCTGCGGTGAAAAAGACACAGGCTTGAAGGCAGGCTGATGCCTGACTTATAATGGGGTGGTGACAGAGGATGACAAATCGGAATATGCGAAGGTGAACATGATGCTGGCAATACTTAAAACGAGATTTTCAGAGCATAAGGAACTGCACCCGGATTTGGAATGGTCCGAGGTGGAGCGTCGGCTACGCGAGGTTCCCGCTGCCATCGCGGTTTTGCAAAGGATGGAAGAAAGCGGCGGTGAGCCGGACACCATCGGCTATGACGCAGAGACAGGAAAACTCATTTTCTGTGACTGCGCAAAGGAATCGCCCGCCGGGCGCAGAAGCCTGTGTTATGACGAAAAGGCTTTGCAAGGGCGCGCCAAAAATCCGCCGTCCGGCAGCGCCGAACGAAAAGCGAAAGAGATCGGCGTTTCGATGATGACGGAGGAACTCTATCGCAGACTGCAGAGTCTTGGTTCATTTGATCTGAAAACGTCAAGCTGGATCGCTACGCCGGATGATATCCGCGGCCAAGGCGGTGCGCTGTTCTGCGAACGGCGCTACAATACTGTGTTCACTTTTCACAACGGGGCAGATTCCTACTATTCAGTGCGTGGATTCAGAGGGTATCTTCTTATCTGAATACCGGACAGGAAGGGGAAATCAGAATCATGGACTCTGTCTTGGCTTACGGGCGGCTATCCGGAGAGAGTATCCGATCTGGCTGATGTTTGTTTTACAGGCTTGCAAATCGAAGTTTATGGAGAGAAACAAAATGGATAAGAATACAACAATGGAAAACCTTGCCCGGGCGCTGCAGGAAAAAGACGGCTTCAACGGGGCGTGGCTCTATGCGGAAAACGGCGAGATCGTGTCCAAGGGAGCTCTCGGCTTCCGGGATCCTGAAAACACGCTTCCGATTACGGAGGACACGATCTTTCAGTTGGCTTCGATCAGTAAGCAGTTCACGGCGACGGCCGTCATGCTGCTGATGCGGCAGAGCCTTCTCAGCCCGGAGGACAGGATCACAAAGTATTTTCCGGAACTTGCTGCGTATGAGGGCGTAACTGTCCGGCATCTTCTGAACCACACCAGCGGAATTCCCGACTATTTTGACGATGCGGACTGGTTTATAAAAATCTGGAAGGAAGAAAAACGGGTCCCGTGCAACGACGAAATCCTCAGTTTTCTCCGGCGTTCCTTTCGAGGAATTTTTGCAAAAGAACATCTTTGAGCCTGCCGGGATGACCTCCACCCGCTGTTGTCATATCCGCAGGGACGGCGTTCCGTTCGAGAACTACGCCCGTGCGACGGTATTCGAAGACGATAAATGGGTTGCCGATATTGACTCCGCCGAGGACGGAGAAGTGGTTGCCTTTGATGGTCTGAACGGTGACGACTATGTGTACACCAACATTTTTGACATGCTCAGATGGGACAGGGCGCTGCGCGAGGGCAAGGTGCTTACTGCCGAGGAGCAGCAGATCATGTAC
>ONID01000235.1 GCA_900317765.1 uncultured Eubacteriales bacterium
GCATCTGACCGAATTGATGGCGTGATTGCGTGTGAGCTTGGCAAGATATCCGGATAGATTGGAAGGCTTTTTCGGAGGAATGCTCTCCCAAGCCTTCAAGAATACATCGTTGACACATTCTTCGCTCTCAGTATCGTCATTCAGAATACCAAACGCGATGCTGCGGCAGTATTTTTCGTATTTTTCAGCGGCAGCGGATATGGCTTTTTCTGAGCGTGAGAAAAACAAAGCCACGATCTGACTGTCTTCCATTTTGCCACCTCCCTTGGAGCATTTAAATTGAAAGGCCTTTCACTATTATACACAACAAAAAAGCTACATTGGTCACATGTTTTTTAATAATATGCAACCAATGTGCCAAAAAAAGCGGTTATAATAGTGAAGACATTTTTGGGAGGTGATGACCTATGGAAGACGGGAGCATTGTTGATATGTTTCTGATGAGAGATGAATCGGCTATTGGCTGTACAAAAGAGAAATATGGGAGTATATTGAGACATCTTGCCTATGAAATTACAAAAGACGCGGAAAATGCAGAGGAATGTGAAAATGATGTTTATCTGTGTGCGTGGAATTCGATTCCTCCGCATAAACCGTACCGCTATTTTCTTCCGTTTCTGACAAAGATCACGCGCGATGTGGCACTTAGCTGCTTTCGCAAAAGAAATGTCGGAAAGCGTCGTGCGTTCATTGATGAGTTGACCAAGGAACTGGAAAATGCTATTCCGGCAGCAGGCAGTATGGACGATTATATGGATGAGATGGTTTTAAGGGATATACTCAATCGTTTTCTCGACGGGTTGCCCAAAGAGATGCGAAGTGTTTTTATTCGCCGCTATTGGTACCTTGATTCCATTCAATGTATCGCCGACGGATACGGTATGTCAACCAGCAAGGTGAAATCTATACTGTACAGATGCCGAAACCGATTAAAAATATTTTTAGAAAAGGATGGATATATGCTATGAACGATGCTTTTGAAAAAAACAACTCTGAAGAAAAGAGCATATTGGATAAGATGAGCCTTATAGACTATCAATTTGTGGAGGAAGCTCAATACCCGTCGTCAAATGTGAATATTTCAAAAAAGAAATGGAAAAGATTTACCGCTGTTGCCGCTGTGTTTGCGGCAGCAATGTTGATCGCCGTCAGCCTTCCGCATATACGCGCTTTTGCGGATGAACACTTTAACGCAATCACATGGTTTTCCGAAAACAGAAGCTTTGAGGGAAAGATGGAGCCGATAACGATTCGCGCTGTTACAAGAGAACAATTGCAAAAGGAATATTTTACAATAGAAGAAGTGGAAGAACTGCTGGGAGTGAAGCTGCTCAAATGCCCTGATGCAACTAAGACGCTTACCCCCTGCATTCTATTCAGCGGAGATCGCGATCTGGGAATTATAAGCGTATCCTGCATTCCGTACTATTTACACAACAAAACGCTTGACCCAAAGAGCCGAGCCAATTCCTGCGTATTCCATCGTACTGGAGACAGAGCATATCATGTGACCTATCAGGCAACCATGTTATTGAAGGACAACATCGAATACAGGGCGGGCTATTCATCGGAAATGTCAGAGATCTACACCACACCGAGCGGCTTAAAAGCGGGTATTTTCTTCATCGGGTCTGATTACAGCGCGGTAATCTATCATGATAATATCTGCTATACGTTTGAAATGTGCGCCAAGTCGTCAAGCTCCGAATTTGCTTTAAACAGTTCCGAAAAAAAATACAGCAAAAAAGAACAACTGATTGATTTTAAGGCGTTTCTGGACACATTGTCATCCCAAAGGAGAGATTACGGTACTCAGTTCAATCCGGAAACCGACTGTCAGTATTCCTATTACGGCAGCGTCACTTCATGGAACAAGATTCAGTCAGATAGCGGAGGTCACTATTTGCTACACAATGACTATATTTACTACTACAGCAATCATACAGGCAAGCTGACTCCATTGTGCAATAAACCGAACTGTCTGCACGATATGGAAACAGACAGTGAGCGAAAACAGGAATGCAACGCCTATGCTCCAATGGAAAATAACTCAGACGATCTCCATATTCAGTACTATGATGGGTACATATACTATTTTTTAACGGATAATCAAAGTTCCCATCTGTACAGAGTCAGTAAAGACGGGCAGAAACGAGACAAAATCATGACAGTAGATGACACCCTGAGAGTAAACTCTTGGCTGATTCATCGCGGTTGGCTTTATTATTCCGTACAGAGTAGTTTTTACGGAGAAAAATATGATACGCAAATCTACACGAAATTTATGCTGAAAGCATTGGCTCACATGAATGAAAAGAACGGTGAAGTGATTTATGAAACCGGTGAAAAGTATAACGCAGTAAGCCTCAACAAAATAAAGGCATATAAAAACTATGTGTGTTATTCTGTGCTTGCCGCACCGAAAAATTTTGATGAAACAGATACAGCAGCATGGATGCGTTCTGTGTATGCTCCTGTATTTATTTACAATACTGACAACAAGCAGAACTGTGAAATACCCGTTCCGACAGGAAACGGAAATTATACGACTGTTGGTGATGTTACCTTCCTCCAAGATCGGCTTTTGGTAAAGCTTTATAATAACCTGAGTGATGTGGAAGGCGACACGCTGAACGGTCTTAATAAAGTGCCTATCTACAGCATGAATTATGATCTGACCGATGTAAAAGTATGGCTCGACGGTGTGGAACAGGGCAAGCTGATGCAAAGCAGCGGCGATTATGTCATCATTTCCGATGCTTTTCTTCAATTGTTGCCTGACATCTATTCTGTCATCGTATCGGGAAGCGATCTGACGCTGGACGACATTCTGAAACAAAAAACAAATGTAGATATATATTCCGCTGACGGTAAGCGCATTTCCCGTTTTGTCTATCCGATGAACAACAAAGGCAATTTCAACGGCTTCGGTCCTGACGGTGTGAATGTGGAATTTCAAGACAACGATGACGGCACATGGTCGGTTTACGAATTGAACCTGAATGACGTTCTGCATTGTCAGGGAGAGGAAGTCAGGCTCACCTGCGTAAGCACAAGATAATATGGTGCGTTTCATAATGAGGATTGATAATCTATGATTTTGGGTGAAATCAGAAAGATATTGCGAAACAGAGTTTTTATTGTAATGCTTGCGTCCATTTTTGCGGCAAATATTGTAGGTATATTATACTGCGCCGAAACGAAAAACGACTCCTATTACGATTTGAAACAGGAAGAACAACGGCAATATATTGAAACCTATCAAAACTATCTCGACCAGATGGAAAGCCGCGGAGAGGACGTGCTGGCGGCATTGGAGGATGAGTCGGCTTTTTTGAGCAGAAATGTGGAAAAGACCGTTCGGGATTATAACGAAGTAATGTCAACAGGGGTAATTATCGACGAAGAATACAATGTCGGCGTTGAGGAATACGCGGGATATAACTATGGGATATTCTTCAGCATTATCTTCGCGTTTGCCTGTCTGGAATACCTGTATTTCTTTGAAAAAAGAACGGGAAGTATCCATATCCTACGGACGACAAAAAACGGCAAACAGCAGATGATTCTGTCAAAATGGCTGGTGTATCTTTGGCTTGTGTCTGCCTTTGCCTTTCTGCAAGAGGTCGTGACTGCTTGTCTGTACGGCGTTATCTATTCTTTTGGCAATCTGAATGCTTCTATACAAAGCCTTCCGGTCTTTCGGGACTGTCCGCACGTTTACAGTATGCTGCAAGGAATAGTGGCAACTGTTTTTCATAGAGTGATCCTCTCGGCGGTTATCGGAAGCCTGATCTTTTTCTGCGGAATAGTATGCAGCCGTATGATAACGGCCATTGTCATTCCCTGTGTGATTTTTGTGACACAGTATGTTTTTTCGGTAACTGTTTCGGTAAACAGCAGTCAGGATATTCGTTTATCACAATCTTAACATTTTTGGATTTCCCATCGAAAAAAACGCTGCGGTGTCAGCAGCGAATATCTTGCTGCTGACCGCAGCAATTATCATTGGCACTTTCGTTTTTTCGGTGCGTTATCAGTCGGAATACAGCGGACAAGATTTCAAAATAGCGGCTTTTCTGAGAAATCAGTTATCCAAAGCACTGCATTGCAGAAGCATATTTGTCAATGAGCTTTACAAGCTGTTTTTCCAGCAAAAGAAGCTGGTGCTGCTCGTCGTGTTGATAGGGATAGCCATTCATTCTATAGGGGAATACCTGCCGAAGAATATCTATCAGCGTGCGGACGAAGCCACTTATCATATGTACCTGTCCAATATACAGGGAGAAATGAATGAAGCCTCTG
>ONID01000234.1 GCA_900317765.1 uncultured Eubacteriales bacterium
ATCCAGAAGCAGGCTCAGCTTACGGTTCAGCACTTCGATGTCGCTTTCGGAGAGCGGCGTCTCCGCGTCGGTCAGACGTGCTTCTTCGGTGATCATTTCGTCATAGCCGACCAGCGCGGCGAAGGGGGCGAATTGCGCGGCGCGGTCGTAAAGCGACATGGGCTTGCGGTTTGCGGCTTTGTGGTGCGGAAGTGAAATAATGTCCGTGTATTTTTCCTTTGCGTTTTCCATATTGAAATAATCACCTCATTCCGCTTTGTGACCGCCGACCTGTCCGTTGCGCTCGATGGTGGTCGCGCCTTCCTGTAAATTCATGCCTTTGAGGAGGGCGTTTTTGCCGTATCGGCTCTGAATGTTCAATGTCGCACGCTGTAATCGACGTTCCCGCGCTTCGGCGGCGGCTTCTTCCTCCCGTTCACGCTGGGCGGCGGTGTAATCCACAAAAAGGCTGAGTTGCTCCGGCACTTCGGGCGGAACGTCACATTCTCTGATGAGATTGCAGGCGGTGACGTTGAGCCTGCGAATCAGCAGGTCGGGGTCTGCCACTCTTGTAAAAAGTTCCATCACCGCGTCCACAATCTTCCTCGTCGAGCTGGTGTATTTATCAAGATTGCCTGTGCCGTGGGCGTGGCTTGGGTGCGGTCTGCCGTAGGGGTCGGCGGTGACTTTGCCCTCGTAGGGCTGTCCCGTCTTGGCAACGGCGTAAACGGTGTCCCGCATGGTTTTGCCCGGAACCATGACCGTCAGGCTTTCGCGGTCGTAGCCGATGTTGAGAACCATCTGCTTTGTGACCAGCCCTTTTTTCACGAGGTCAAGCACCAGCAGCTCCGTCATTTCCCGCACGATCAGCCTTCCCTTGTCGTAATCGTACGGCTCCTTCAGCACCTGCCCGGAAGACAGGGAATTAGTGGAAGGGCGGTATGCCTTGATGTGTTCGATGGTGGTCGGCTCCCAGCCCCAGGCGTGGTCGATCAGCAGTTCCGCGTTGATGCCGAAGATTTTGTAGAGATTCGCCTCCTGGTATTTGTCAAGAGAAGCCCTCGCGACGTCGCCCATCGTGTAAAGCCCCAGCTTTTCCAGCTTCCGGCTGTACCCGTAGCCCACACGCCAGAAATCGGTCAGCGGACGGTGACACCACAGCAGTTCCCGGTATTTCATCTCGTCCAGCTCCGCGATCCGCACGCCGTCCTTGTCCGCCGGAACGTGCTTGGCGACGATGTCCATTGCCACCTTCGCAAGATACAGGTTCGTCCCGATGCCGGCGGTTGCCGTGATGCCGGTGGTGTAAAGCACCTCCCGGATCATGGTCATAGCAAGCTCGTGCGCCGTCAGCCGGTAGGTGTCAAGATAATGTGTCGCGTCAATAAACACCTCGTCTATCGAATAGACGTGAATGTCCTCCGGCGCGATGTATTTTAAATAAATGGAATAAATCCGCGTGCTGTATTCCTCGTACATCTTCATTCTCGGCGGTGCGACATAATAGGATAATTCCAGTGAAGGGTCTGCCGCCAATGTCGGCGCGTCAAAGGAAGAGGAAATGCCGCCAATGTCGGCGCGTCAAAGGAAGAGGAAATAAACCGATATTGTCCATCTTCTCCCTTGCGGATATGCCCGCTTTTGATGCCGGCGGACAGCCGTTCCCGGTTGACTTCCTTCACCTTCTGAACGACCTCGAATAACCGCGCCCTGCCCGGAATTCCGTAGGCTTTCAGCGAAGGCGAAACAGCAAGGCAGATGGTTTTCTCGGTTCGTGAGGAATCTGCGACCACAAGATTGGTGGTCAGCGGGTCGAAATGACGCTCCGCGCACTCCACGCTGGCGTAAAAGCTCTTTAGGTCGATAGCGATGTAAGTGCGCTCCATTTGCGTCATCTCCTGTCTAAATCAATTTGATTTCAATTCCCACCACGCCGAATTTCGCTTGTTCTTCCACGCTGTAATAGCGGTTCATATCGTCGGGACTTGCCTTGTCCACGTCATCTTCCGTATAACCGCATTGCAACAGCGGCAGCGAAGCGTAAAGTTCGATAAAATTCTTAAACAGATGCAGCCCGGTCACTACAACGACAAACGGCTCTCTTTCCGCGTCAGTGCAGGAAAATTCAATCTCATCGCCCACCTTAATCCGCTGACGTTTTTCATCGTACAATCTCAGTTCAAAGGTCTTTCTGCCCGAACGTATCTTTTCAATGCTTCTCCACGCCGCAGATCACCACGGTGTAGCAGTCGCCGGTGCGTCCGTTCCCGAAGGTACACGCCGGACGGAAGTCCTTCACCTCGTCAATCCTGAATATGCGGCCGTCCGTCCAGATGATCGTGCGCGGCAGCATATAGCCTGTCGCGTCGAAATCTGACGTCACGTTCACATAGACTCTTTCTGTTTTTCCTCTTTTCTCTCTTTTTTCTGTTTTCTCTAGCTGCCCTTGCATCCAATCACTCCTTTAAAAATGATAAAAAACTTACCAGCCGCCGAATACCTTGTCAAATACCGGAAGTTCCAGAGAAGGCACCTTGTATTTGCGAATTGCCACCGCTTCATATTTCAGATGGACAACGTGTTCGGGAACGCCGTATTCATGGGCGATTTCCGGCACAGAAAGGCAGATGCCGGCATTCAGAATATCCTGCGCCTGTTCCTGCAGCTCCGCGTACATCCGGGAAAGCTCGCTCTGATAGGCTTCCATTCTTCTGATACGCGCTTCGGGTGAACCGTTGGCGATCACGATCTCATAATGCGTCCGGTAATCCTCGACCGCCTGCTCAAATGACTCCACGCTTCTGGTGTACGCCTGCACATCCGCGCTGTCGTAGCCCACCATTTCCAGAAACGTGTCCGTATCGATCACCGTATCCGCCACGCCGATGTTGGCTTCTCGTTCCGTTTTCGCCACATTGCCGTAGGACTGATAGGTCTCGGAATGGCCGCCGTTCTGCAGAAAGTCCGGCGTATCCAGATGGCCGCAGAGTCCGTGATACGCTTCATGGAAGGAGCAGAAGGCGTATTTCTGAGCTGTAAACTTTTTGTTGACACCGTAATAAACGGTGTTTTTTCTTTTTGAAATGAACCCCTGCAGGCTTTTTCCGGGATCAAGGTAAATAAAGCCCATGCAGGCGAGAATTTCATCAGGGTCGCGTGTTCCGGCAAGCCGAATGATGCGGTCCATTTTTTTCATGTACGCAAGTTTCATTTTCGCCACCTCCCGGGGACAATAAAGAATTACTCATCGTCCCCGGCAGGCTGTTCGGAATCGCTCATGATTCTGTCAACCTCTGCTTTCATGGCGTCGTTTCTTTCGTGCCATTCGGGTGTGCGGAATTTGTTCGGGGTGTTCCTTTGCTTTGCCCTGAATTCGGCGTCCACAAGCACCTTCCGCATGACGGAAATGAAATCAAGCTGATCCTCTACCGACAGCGTACCGCCGGCAAGCAGGGCGTTGGTGCCGTCAAGATAGGCCTGCGCCGAATCGGCGGAACGCTTGCCGTAGAGTCTGCCCATGTCGTCCACGGCTTTTGCCTTGCCCATCTCCAGTTCTGGATTCTGAAGACTGAGCAGTTCCTCGACCGTCATGCCAAAGACCTGCGCCATTCGCAGCGCGGTGTCGGCATAGGGAATACGGGTGCCTCTTTCATAGTTGACGATCGTGCTTGCCGCGACGCCGCAGAGATCGCCGAGCTGCTGTCTGGAAAAGTGATTCTTCTTGCGGAGGGCGGTGAGCTTTTTTCCGAATTCCGCGTATGGTGTATTTTTTTCCTCCGGCATGATAAAACCTCCTGAAAAAATTTTTG
>ONID01000233.1 GCA_900317765.1 uncultured Eubacteriales bacterium
CACATCGTCTATGAAAAGCCGGAGCTGACGCCCGCGCAGCGTCACGCGGAATGGAAGCGGCTGCTCGGCATTTATATGCCGTGGATCAGGCTCGACGGCAAGATTCCCTTCTATGCCGACGGCGAAGGATGGCAGCGTCAGCTTCACATCTATCAGGCGCCCTTCTATTACATCGACTACTGCCTGGCGCAGACGGTGGCGCTGGAGTTCTGGGCGATGATACAGAAGGATTTCAAGGACGCGTGGCAGCATTATATGGATTATACCGTGCAGGGCGGAAGCGGCACCTTCACCGAGATTCTGAAGAATGCAGGTCTTGTCACGCCGTTTGACGAGGCATGTCTGAAGGGCGTGTGCGAGGCTGCCACCGAGTGGCTGAACAAATTTGATCTGACGGGGATTGAATAAGACAATATCGCGCAGCGATATATCATATTGCGTCAGCAATATATCATTCGGCGGAGCCGTATATCATATCGCTCAGCGATATATCATTTTTATAACCGGCTGGTTACTAAATAAAATGTCATGTATAAATAAAAATGTAAGACTATCATTCAATTTATTCTCTTTCTCATTCTCTCACCTTCAATTAATGAATGAGAAAGAGAGAGAATGGTCGGGAAAACATAGGTTACTATAATTTTATGCCCTTTTGGTTTTCTCGTACCTTTTAATGATATCCGCTGCGCGGATGATATAGCGCTACGCGCAATGATATCCGCTGCGCGGATGATATAGCGCTACGCGCAATGATATCCGCTGCGCGGATGATATAGCGCTACGCGCAATGATATAGTGCTGCGCACTATGATATAGCGCTACGCGCAATGAGATTCAGCAACATCATATTCAGGAGGAACATACATCATGGAAGAAAAGAAATCAAGCAAAAAAGTCATCGTAGAAAAAACCGTCAAGTCCGGCGTTTCCTTCGGAAGCGCGCTGGCAATGGTGATCAGCTACACCGCATGGAAATCCATCGTCTGGGCGATCATTCACGGACTTCTCGGCTGGATTTATGTGATTTATTACATTCTGAAATATAAGGGCTTATAATAAGGCAGTCCTGCTATGACACGAGAAGAATTAAAAGCCGTGTGGAAAGCCGAAGAAGACTGCGCCCGTATAAAGGGCTGGGACTTTTCGCATATTCAAGGACGGTATGAGGAAGAGGACGGTCTGCCGTGGGATTACGAAACCGTCATCCGCTCATATCTCACGGACGAAATGAAGCTGCTCGATTACGACACCGGCGGCGGAGAATTTCTGCTGTCGCTGGGACATCCGTATGAAAACACCTCCGCCACAGAAGGCTTTCCGCCAAATGTGCAGCTTTGTAGGGAAAAACTTTCGCCGCTGGGAATTAACCTGCGCGAATGCTCCGACGCTTCGCATATTCCCTTTGCGGACGAATCCTTTGACATCATCATCAACCGCCACGGAGATTTTGATCCTCCGGAGCTGCACCGCCTGCTGAAGCCCGGCGGACTGTTCATCACCCAGCAGGTCGGCTCCGACAACGACAGGGAGCTTGTGGAAGCTGTCCTTCCCGGCACATTAAAGCCGTTTCCGCATAGCGATCTTCCGGAGCAGAAAAAGACGTTTGAGGACGCGGGAGGATTCATTGTCGATGTGCCGGGCTACGAGCAGCCGATGGAATTGATTATGGTCAAGGGGCTGTAGATGATGCAAAGCAACAGCAGGTTGCTTGCCATCGTTCTCTCTCCGCATTACAATAGAATCAGGAGGTGTTTTGCATGAACACAAAGGATGTCATTTACGAACTCAGAACCAAGAAGGGACTTTCGCAGGATGAGCTGGCGGAAAAGGTCTTTGTCACACGGCAGGCAGAACACCGAAACGCTCAAACGCCTGTCCGAGCTCTTCAATGTCTCCATCAATACGCTGCTCGGTTCACCGCAAAAGCTGATCTGTCAGTGCTGCGGAATGCCGCTGGAGGATGAAATTATCGGCAGGAATCAGGACGGAACACTCAATGAAAACTATTGCAAATGGTGCTACGCCGACGGAACCTACACCTACAGCGATATGGACGAACTGATCGACGTATGCGTCAAGCACATGGTGAGCGATCAATTCACCGGTGAGTCTCTCACCGTGGAACAGGCGCGCGCCTACATGAAGCAGAAGCTCCCCCAGCTGGATTACTGGAAGCGGTATGAGGAACTCAGCGACGACGGACAGTTTGAGGCATTCAAGCAGCAGTTGATCGACGAAATCAACGCCCTTCACGTCGAAGGAATGCCGGAACTCAAAACACTCAACGCCCTTGTGGGCAGCTTTGTCAATTTAGAATACAGGCTCCCCAGCGGGCAGAAAGTAAAATTCCTCGACGACGGGACAACCTATCTCGGCAACCAGCTCGAATGTGAATTCGGCGGAGACCGCTGCTTCGGCGTGCTTGCCAACATGGATTTTATTCTTGTCTGCACCTACGAGGCGGAAGGTGCCAACCCCGAGCTTGTTCTCTACAAGAAGAGATAATACTATCGCTATGAAAAAGTCGTCGATTTTCAAATTGAATTTCTACTGCCGGACTGCTATCATATAGACAGGAAGTAATCCTATATAAAAAAATCAGGAGATGGCAGTATGGACAGAAATTACACTTTGGACGACATCGCTATGATGACAGGCTTTTCCACCCGGACTTTGCGCAACTATCTGAATCAGGGAATTTTGAAGGGAGAAAAAACTGACGGAAAGTGGCAGTTTACCGCCGAGGAGATCGACCGCTTCTTTGCCGAGCCTTTTGTCAAAGAGGGACTCCGCATTGCCGAGCCTTTTGTCAAAGAGGGACTCCGCATCAAGCGAAACGCCATTGTCTTTGATTTTCTCGCCGACAGGTCAAAGCAGGCAAAGAGCGCCTGCGTGATTCTCGATATTCCGGTATCCATGAAGGAGAGCAAAACGCTTTCTGAATTCTTCTGCAAACAGATGGAAACGGCGTTGGGCACTGTTTTCACCTTCGACTGGAACAACGGCAGCGCACGCGTCATTCTTTCCGGCGCAGAGGAATCGGTGGCAAACATCATGGAAGCTTATCACAGAATGCATTCAGACGATTGACCCGGAAGCAATTTAACAGCTTATTATTTAACAAAAACCTCT
>ONID01000232.1 GCA_900317765.1 uncultured Eubacteriales bacterium
CTATAAACCCAATCCCCGATTGACGATCTATCTGCCGTATTCCACCGGAAGGAGAGAATGACCGTGATAAAAATTGAAAACCTGTCCAAAACCTTCCATACGTCGGACGGCAGCGTGGAAGCCCTCAAAAATGTATCGCTCGAGATCGCCGACGGTGACATCTTCGGCATCATCGGAATGAGCGGCGCGGGTAAGAGCACCCTCGTGAGGTGTATCAATTGGCTGGAACGTCCCGATGAAGGCAGGGTGACCATTGACGGCGTTGACCTCGGCAGCCTGAGCAAAAAGCAGCTCCGTGAAATCCGCCGCAAGGTGACCATGATCTTTCAGGGCTTCCACCTGCTGATGCAGCGCACCTGCCTGAAAAACGTCTGTTTTCCGCTGGAACTGGCGGGATTCAGCCGGCAGGACGCGCAGAAAAGAGCCAAGGAACTGCTGGAAACTGTGGGTTTGCTGGATAAGGCGAACGCCTATCCCTCGCAGCTTTCGGGAGGTCAGCAGCAGCGTGTCGCCATTGCCCGCGCGCTTGCCACCAATCCGAAGGTGCTGCTCTGTGACGAAGCCACAAGCGCACTCGACCCTACTACCACCAATTCCATTCTGGAACTCATTCAGGAAATCAATC
This sequence comes from uncultured Eubacteriales bacterium, assembly GCA_900317765.1. Taxonomy (GTDB): domain Bacteria; phylum Bacillota; class Clostridia; order Oscillospirales; family Acutalibacteraceae; genus RUG762. Next base: position 626 of record ONID01000232.1, read on the forward strand.
AGAAGACCGGGATTACGGTCATTGTCATCACGCATCAGATGAGCGTGGTGGAGAAAATCTGCCGTCATGTTGCCATTCTTGACGGCGGCGAGGTTGCCGAACAGGGCGAAGTGACCGAAGTATTCTCCTGGTCTATCCCGCATCCGACGCACCCGACGTTTCGGGATTCCAAGGGCGGCTGCTGCGTATCGTTTTCAACGGAGCGCAGGCTGCCAATGAGCCTATCATCGCCCGGATGGCGTCGGAAAGAGGGATTGCGGCGAGCATCGTCTATGCCTCTACCAAAAGCATCGGCGACAAGGCATACGGGCAGATGATTTTAGGACTGCCGGACGACGATGCTGTTCTGACATCCGCCGTCGGCTATTTATCAGAAAGAAAAGGAATCATCGTGGAGGAGGTGACGGACGTTGAAGGAAGCATTCAATGAACTGTTTGCGCCAGACAAGGTAGACGAAGCCTGGCAGATCATTCAGACCCAGTTTCCTACCGCGATATGGGAAACGGTGTATGTCACGATCCTCTCCACGCTGTTTGCGATACTCATAGGACTTCCGCTGGGCGTGCTTTTGGTGACAGGCGAGAAAAAAGGCATCCTTCCGCTCCCCGCATGGCTTATGCAGACGCTGAATGTCATCATCAATCTGCTGCGGTCGGTGCCGTTCCTGATTCTGATGATTATGGTGTTTCCGCTGACAAGAGCCATTGTCGGCACAGTGGTGGGAACCGAAGCGACAGTCGTTCCGCTGGTCATCGCGGCCTTTCCCTTTGTGGCGCGTCTGACCGAAAGCAGCCTGCGAGAGGTCAACCCCAATCTGATTGAAATGGCGCAGAGCATGGGCGCGTCGCCTTTGCAGATCATCACGAAGGTCATGATTCCCGAAAGCGTGCCTTCTCTGCTCTCCAACGCGACCATCGCCATTACGACCGTACTGGGATATTCCGCCATGAGCGGCATTCTCGGCGGCGGCGGACTCGGCAAGATCGCCATTAATTACGGTTATTACCGTTACAAGGACTTAATTATGATCGCGGCGGTGATTCTGCTGATTGTTCTGGTACAGCTTTTCCAAAGCGTCGGAACGCGACTCGCCGTTCATTCAGATAAACGACTCAAATAATTCATTCACTAAGTATTTCAGAAAGGACGGTGCGATGGATAATGAATTTAGACTGGAATTTCATAAACCAATACGCGCCGCTCTATGTGGAGGCCGCCAAGCTGACGGTGATCATTGCCTTCTGGGGCATCCTGCTGGCTTTCGCGGTCGGCGTGCTGTGTTCGGCGGCACTCTATTATAAAGTGCCTGTGCTTCGCAGAGTCATTCAGGCATACGTCGAACTCAGCCGCAACACGCCGCTGCTGGTGCAGCTATTCTTTCTGTACTTCGGACTGCCCAACATAGGCATTGTGCTGAGCGGTGAAGCCTGCGCCATTATCGGCATTGCGTTTCTCGGCGGCAGCTACATGACCGAAACGCTCAGAAGCGGTCTGGAATCCATAGACAAAATTCAGGAGGAATCCGCGGCAAGCCTGGGCTTTAACAAATGGCTCACCATGAAGGAAATCATCTTTCCGCAGGCTTTGACGGTGTCGGTTCCCGGAATATGCGCGAACGTCATCTTCCTCATCAAAGAAACCTCGGTCGTCAGCGGAATTGCTCTTGCCGACCTGATGTATGTGGCAAAAGACCTGATAGGCTTGTATTACAAGACCGATGAAGCGCTCACCATGCTGGTGATTGCCTATCTGATTATACTGCTTCCGGTTTCGGCGGCTGCAACGATACTCGAAAGGAGGCTGCGTCATGCGGGCTTCGGGAATTGAAGTTCTCTTTTTGGGCAGTAATTTCGC
>ONID01000231.1 GCA_900317765.1 uncultured Eubacteriales bacterium
TACGTATTTTTCATAATCCTTCGGCTGATTCTTTGTCCATGCTATGTTGGGCAGCATCAGCATGATTAAGAAAATAAGTCCCACATATGAAAATCCAAAGTTCATTATTAATCCCTTATGTTCAATATTTTATCTTCGGCATACTGGAATTCTTATAGGGCATGTCCGCCAGAGACTTTTATGATTTGCCCCGTGAGCATCCTTGCCCGTTTACTCGCCAAAAACAGAATCGTATCCGAAATATCCTCTGGTTGAATCAGTTGCCCCATCGGAATGAGCGGAACGACTTGCTTTTCAAATTCGGAATCGATCCATCCTGTTTGCGTGGGTCCGGGCGCAACGCAGTTCACTGTGATTCCATACTGAGCAGCCTCAAGAGCTACGCTGCGGGTGAGTGCTTCCAGAGTTGCTTTGCTGGATCCATAAGTGATCTGCCCTGCAAAGATCTGTGCCGCATCTGTGGAAATGTTAATGATTCTTCCATACTCTCCTCGATGATTGATCATTTCCCGCATCATAAGAATACTTCCCCGGACATTGACCGCAAAAGTATTGTCGATTACTTCTGGTGTTATTTTTTCTATTGTATCTACCCCGGTCTCATCATCTGCTGCTGCATTGTTGACCAAAATATCAACTTTTCCAAATCGTTCAATGGCTTTCGCGTAAATATCTTTCACAGCTTTCTCGTTTGAAATGTCACTCTCAATCAAGATATAATCTGAGCCTGCTTCCCTGAGTTTGCTTTCTACAGCATCCGCATTACCTGCGTTTGCGGCGTAATACCTGTCCACACCATTTCTGTCAGTTTTATTCTCATCAAATGGTCTGTGGATTCTCTTATATACCAGAACCAGCTTTGCTCCTTCACGAGCAAGAGCAAGCGCCGTCGTTGCACCAATCCCATAAGGATTATTCATCCCTGTAATCAGCGCCACTTTATCCTTTAATCCATATTCAACCATCTATCTCCCTCCACAAATCCCGTATTTTCACTTCCTGGCGAGGACAATCGGCTGATAAAAGCCTGTCCCCTCTGGGAATTTCCAATCCACCTCACTGCTTATACTATAAACGCAAAACTTCAAAAAAACAGCAGTTTTGTGTTTTGCGTGTATAACAAACAGCCCTCCCCAACCATATCAGTGATAAGAATCATTCTATCCTGATACAGCTGAGAAGGGCTTCCTGCATCGATGCTTCATGCGGTTGTTCCAGATCTCCATTTCAGCACAGGCTGTTGCGTCCGGACGCTGTGTGTGGATCAGCAGTATCTCCGGGAAGTCATACCTGTATAGCGCTGCCTCTTTATTAACACTTTTGTTATACGAAAACATAAACGATGTTATCGTTCAAAAAAATGTTATTAATTCGGTCTGCTGTCGTAACTTTAGTATTATCTCTCCCCGTGTGTTCCGCCATTCAGTACAATGAATGTACGACATGTTTGTTATCTGGAATGCTCTGCCTCATCGTAAGATCTTTTCCATCGTTTTTCCTTTTGCCAGTTCATCGACGAGCTTGTCGAGCTGCCGAATCTTTTTCATCAAGGGATCATCAATTGTCTCCACCTGAACACCGCAGATTTTGCCTTTAATAAGTTCGGCACGGGGGTTGTAAGAAGGTGCATCGGTGAAAAATGTACCATAGGTAATCTCAGAGCCAAGGGCAGCGTCTATCTGTTCCGAGGTATAGCCCGTGAGCCACGCAGTTACTTCGTAAACCTCAGCACGGGTCCTGCTTTTCCTCTCAGCCTTTTGGATTAACAGGGGGAACACGTTCGAAAACTTCATATCGAATATAGACTGCCGTGGCATATGGTTTCTCCTTTCCAAAGTTGTCTTCCTGAAAAAACTGGAAGAGGACAATTATTCCACCAAAAGCTTGAACGCCAAACTTCAGTTCAATGCTTTCAGCAGAATGCCATGTTCATTCCAAGATTCCGCATGTTGTTCATGCCTTCCTCATCCTGCTCCATATCGCCCGGCATCTGACCATAAGCCATATTCCAGTAGTTGGAGCCCGCAATGAACATCTCATGGTTCAATAAGATGTTAGTCCTGTAATACTCACTATATCAAACCATTACATAACCTCTCCAGCCGCGCACGGAATAGTATGAATCCGCGCCGTTGTGAAATGTAAACACAACACCATAGCGACGCTCGCAGAACAAGGCACCTCCTTTGCCTCGGACATCTTCCGGAGTGAATATCCAGCTTGATGTTTTCTGATCAAACGAGCCAAGTTCCTGCAACCGCCTGTACAGTTCTTCGGTTAGCATGGATACCCCCATTTCCTGAGACTGGTGCATAGCACTGCCCGCAGGCGGGTTCTTTTTTCGCTTTTCCAACGCCTCATCATCGTAGCAAAGGCTTCTGCGGCCAACAGGGGATTCGCTTGAGCAATCGCAGAAAATGATTTTTCCGCTGAACTCATCGATACCGATCGTATCCGGTTCGCCTCCGCTCTCCTCCATCCGTTTCAGTATCTCAAGAACTTCCCGATTTTCATTTAATCGATCTTCGACGAAATCCCATTCCAGATCAGGGTGCCTCGTCATATTCTCATAAAACCTGTTCTTTAGTATTTCAGTTATCATTATGCCTATGACCTCCTAAACGCAAGACGGAATACTTTCGTCATAAGCAGGGGGTATGTTCCTGCAAATAAACAGGCTGCAGCTCCAATAGCCTTCTTCTTATGTTTTTCAGGAATCTTTGTCCCTGCTGCCAGTCCCATCGAGAACAGGCAAATCTTAACAAGTGCAAAATCCTTCCAAGTGCTTTCTCTTGCGTAACGATTGCCAAAATCAAACAATTTATTCATAGCCGGCCTCCCTTCCCATTCCATTCTCAAACATATTGAAAGTAAGCATCAACGCTGCCTCCACAAACTTCGATTTGTACCTCCACCCTGCCATGCTTTTGCCCCATTATACCATAAACAGAAAAAGTGCCCACCGCCCTTAACACCCTATCCGTTACTATTCCTCAAC
>ONID01000229.1 GCA_900317765.1 uncultured Eubacteriales bacterium
TCGTCGGATACGGTGATGCCAAATCCTTTCAGAATGTCTTTGACACGGTTGACTGCCTCGTCGGGAGTCATAAAGCTGAGACTTTCCTTTTTGTAAACCTCAAAGTAGCGAGGAATCAAGTTTACAAATTCCTCGTTAGAAGAAAAGTTTTCAAAAGGGAGTGCCAACTGGTGCATTTGCTTGGTGGAGAAGTTGAGATAGAAATCACTCATATAGACATACCTTCCGGCGGCGTCCTGTGCGTCAAAGGTCGTTCCGCCGAATTGATCTTTCGTGATCTTGGTTTTGTCGCCGCCGAAAAGCAGCGATACGATTTTTTGATTGTCGAATTGATAGCTTTTCGCCAGCAGCACATCCGCCTGTTCATGATAGGGCGATACAATGTCCGCGTCTGCCATAAACTGATCGCTGTACTTTTTGTAGATATGCTTTTCGGAGACGTCGCTCTGAGACGCGATGAGCGTTTTGCCCTGTCCGCTGTCACCCATGCTTTCGGGGCGCAGAGAGGAAAACACCACGAGACCCACTACCGCAGCCGAAGCGCAGACCGCCGCGATAATGGGAATCTTTTTCTTGTCAAGTAAACTCATGTATATAGTTCCTTCCTTATCTGTAAAAATCGAGCATAGCTATTCTCTGTAAAGAAGCATACCATGAAGCGAGGAAAAAAAGGTTATCAAAGTGAGAACGAGTTGTAAGCACCTGACGGTCGTTCCCTGACCGGGCGCGCTTTCTATGGAGAGGGTTCCGCCGTGCGCTTCGGCGATTGCCTTACAGAGCGATAAGCCAAGTCCTGTGCCACCAAGCTTGCGGCTTCTTGCCTTGTCCACACGGTAGAATGGTTCGGTGACCCGCTTTATATGCTCGGCGGGAATGCCCCGACCGCTGTCCGCAACGCATATCATCTTTTCAGAAAGCGTCACATTCACGATGCTGTCGGTGTCCGAGGCGTTCAAGGCGTTATTGATGAGATTTTGCGTCAGGGTAAACAGCAGATCACGTTCCCCGACCATACTGCCATCGGCAGCAATTTTTACACGATCATTCCCGTACATTTTCCTGAGTTCATCCGCAAATGCCGAAAGGTCAAAGGGCTGTTTTTCGATTGCTTCGCCTTCACTCAGCGAGAGAAGAAGCGTCAGTTTGCGTGAAATGCGCTCGGTGCGTTGTCCGGCGGTCAGTATTTCCTCGGCACAGCGCATACGCTGCCGCTCGTCCAGCGGCATTTTCAGCAGGCTTTCGGCAAATCCGATCACCGCCGTCATAGGCGTTTTCAATTCGTGCGCCAACGCGCCGAGAAGCAGCTTGCGGCGTTCCGACTGTTCGGTAAGCTCGTCGATGTGTGTCTGCACCGCGTCTGTCATATTGTTGAAGGAGTACGCCAGCGTGGCCACTTCATCGTTGGATTGCACACGGGCACGCAGATCGTAATGCCCTCCGGCGATTTCCTCGGCGGCTTTCCGAAGCTCGTCCATAGGACGAAGCGCCCTTCTTACCAGCAGCGAAGTGACGATCAGAACCAATACCGCCGAAAGAATCACCAGCAGCGCGGAATATTTCTTCAGCGCCACCGTTCGGTCATAAGCCGAAGTCACATCGGTGCAAAGATAGACGACATACTGATTGCCGCCGATATCAATCGGACGTGCCATGATATAAAAATAACGCCCGTCGAACTGAAACGTATCGGAAACATCTTCACCCACATATTTCACAGTCAGCAAGCTCACAGGATCATACGGACATTGGTTATAGAGATAATCTCCGTTGTGTGTCAGGGAAAAATAGGCGTTCTCGCTGAAAAGCTGCGCGTATGACTCAAAATAATACCTGACCAGCGTTCTCTTGATCATGTAATAGATCGAGTTGTTTTCCACCGATGATTCCAGATTGGTACAAAAAAGATTCATCAGATTCTCCGCGCTCTCCTGTGATTCGGTGATGATTTGTTTCGACTGCCATGATGAAAAGGTAAACATCGTGCCGGAAATGGCTGTCAGCGTAACCAGCACGGCGATACAGGTGAGCTTAACCCATAATTTCATACGTCAGTCATCCTCCTTGCACAGTCGGTAGCCTATGCGGTAAACGGTCTGAATTTCATCATTCCAATGCAGCTTTTTTCGCAGAGCGGCGATATGGACGTCGACCGTGCGTGTTTCACAGAAGGATTCATCTCCCCACACGGCATGAAGAAGCTGCTCACGGGAAAACGCGATTCCTCTGTGTTTTACCAGCATGAGCATGAGGTCGTATTCCATCTTTTTCAGTTCCACAGGCATTCCGTTCACGCTGACCGCCCGTTCATCTTCGTCAATTGTGACTCCGCTGACGGTATAGATTTTTCTTTTAGGCTCCATGCGGGAAATTACTTTCTCCACGCGAAGTATCAGTTCCGTAATATCGAACGGCTTGACAATGTAATCCTCAGCACCAAGCTGAAGTCCTTTTATGCGATCTGCAGCTTCTGACCGCGCAGAA
>ONID01000228.1 GCA_900317765.1 uncultured Eubacteriales bacterium
CATGTTGCGCTGATAGACAACCGCCTTGCAGGTCTTATCCGGCGTGGTGCCGAGGAATTCACAGAGATCCTCAATGGTGTGAGCGCCGGGCGTGTGAACCAGTTCCAGCTCTTTCAGTTCCGCGTCGGGCGTGTTCTCGGTAATGCAGTCGGCGGCTTCCATGTTGGCGCTGTAGCCGCAGTCACGGCAGAGCACGATGGAGTCCTCGCCGACGGGGGTCAGCAGCATGAATTCATGCGATACGCTGCCGCCCATCATGCCGGAATCGGATTTGACGGAGATCGTCTCGGGAATTCCCGCACGGGCGAAAATGCGCTCGTAAGCCTTGTGACAGCGGTCGTAATACTGCTCCAAGTCCTCCTGGGAGGTGTGGAAGGAATAGGCGTCCTTCATGGTGAATTCGCGCACGCGGATCATGCCGGCTCTCGGTCTTGCTTCGTCGCGGAATTTGGTCTGAATCTGGTAGATCATGAAGGGATATTTGGTGTAGGTGGTGGCATAGTCGCGCACCAGATGAACGGCGGCTTCCTCGTGGGTCATGCCGAGCACCATCGGGGTGCCGTTGCGGTCTTTGAAGCGGAGTAATTCGCTTTGAATGGAATTGTAGCGTCCGGATTCTTCCCACAGACTTCCGGGCATGACGACGGGGAAGAGCACTTCCTGTCCGTCGATTGCGTCCATTTCCTCGCGGATAATGTTTTCAATCTTGCGGAGAATCCGCTTTAAGGGCATGTACTGGGAATAAATGCCGCTTGCCATGAATTTCATGTAGCCGCCGCGAACCATCAGCGCATGGCTGTCAATGGAACACTCGGCAGGTTCGCCAACTAACTTGTCAAGTTTCATATTGTTCAAATCCTCCTGAAAAAATAAAAATACCCCGCATCGCCTTGATTATTCAAATCAATCAAAGCAGATCGGGGCGAATCTTGCCTGTTTGCAGCTAAAATCCGTGTTACCACCCGAATTCATCCGGTTTATTGCGAAATGAAAAAACCGCGACGCACTCGAAGCCCTTTAACGCGGGGCGAACGCCGGAAATTATTTCTCTCCGGTGCTCCGGGAATGGGACGGTGCAATATCCGACAAAGCCTTGCAGCAGGCGGCTTCTCTCTGTAGTCGGTGAAGAGCATCGCATGTTTCCCGTCAACGCATTTAAGCATTTAACAAATGTACCGATATATTTTACAACAATTTTTCGAGCAGGTCAAGGGGAAAGACGCATTTTTTTAAGTCTTGTCTGAGAAAAATGAGAAAAATCGAAAAATCCGATTGTGCTTGACAATTATTTGTATGCTTGTTAGAATGATGATATAGGTAAACTGAAATATCAGTAAAGGAGTCGAAAAACCATGCAGGAGATAAAACTGATTCCGCTTGCGCCGGATGACCGGGAACAATTTATTAAAGACAATTCACAGCAAGAGAATAGGCTATGCCGCGTGGTGCGAAGTGGAAAAGCTGCACCCCGAGGTGACGGTGTGGGAAACCGTTACGCCTTATTTTGAAACAAGGAATATTCATTTTTATGTCAATCGCTGCGGATTTCACATTGTGGAATTCTACAACAGCCATCACCCCGACCCGAACGACCCCGATACCGATGTGCACAGTATGGACGATCAGTTCCCCGAGGGAATGTTCAGGTTTGAAAAAAGAATCGGGCAGAAGTAAAGACCAAACAAGGAGGTAAACACATGAAAATACTCAAATGGATCGTCGCATTGATTCCGCTTGCCATTACAGCCGCGGTGCTGCCGATGATGCCTGAGCAGGTGCCGATGCACTATGACATCAACGGCGCTGTCGACCGTATGGGAAGCAGGTATGAGCTGTTTCTGCTGCCTGTGATAATCATTCTCGTTGTGGCAGTCAGCGGGTTTACGAAGGCGCATTACGAAAAGCGGGCGGAAACATCCGACGGCAGCGAAGCAAAGAGCGCAAGGATGAACGCCAGGGTGCTCAAGATTTCATCATTTGCAGTGCCTGTGATATTCGGTGCTCTGCAATGCGGCGTGCTGTACATGACCTACCGCAACGCAAAGGCGGAGAACGTGGAAGTGAATTCCGACCTTATTGTCCGGCTGTCTGTTATTCTGATCGGAATCATGTGCGTAGTCTTCGGGATTATTATGCCGAAGACGGAGCGCAACAACGTGTTCGGCTTCCGGGTAACTTGGAGCATGTACAATGAAAACACATGGAAGAAATGCAACACCTTCGGCGGAATTGTTTTTGTGATCATAGGGATGCTTATGATAATTTCATCCGCTATTGTTCCCGCTGAATTTATCATATTCCTCATGCTGGGGTATCTGCTTGTGGGAACGGTGGTAATGCTTGTTTATTCCTGCAAGGTTTACAAAGAAGAAAAAGCGTCCGAAAGCGCACAAAAATAAAAATACGCAAATAACTTCCAACAAAAAGCGCAAAAAAAGCGGCTCTCCGGTACATTAAACCGAAGAGCCGCGATTTTGTTTACGAAGATAAAGTATTACGAGCAGATCAATGATCGCCTGGCGGAATTACTTAAGACCAAAGCGCTTCTTGAATCTGTCAACACGTCCGCCTGTATCAACCAACTTCTGCTTGCCCGTAAAGAACGGATGACATTTGGAACAAATTTCAACACGAATGTCCTTCTTAGTGGAACGTGTGTGAATGACA
>ONID01000227.1 GCA_900317765.1 uncultured Eubacteriales bacterium
CGATTGAATTATGAAGAAGATACGGATTAAGGAATTCAGCCAGCGGATAACGGTATTCGTCAGAACCGAAACCGGGCGGGATTCCGAGGATTACCCGACTTATACCGACACAGATCTGTTTACCACATGGGCGAAGGTCGAGACAGACGGAGCCGAGGAAGCTGAGATGCAGAAAGCGGCGTTTGACGGCTCCCGGATAGTCTTTACAATCCGCTTCCGTCGGGCGCCGGTTCTCGACAACACGCTTTTCGTCCGGCATGACGGGTTGGATTATGCCATTGTCGGAATTGACCCGTGCGATTTTGACAGGACGTATATCAAAATTCATGCCAAAAGGGTGGTGCTGCAATAATGGCGCGGTTTACCGTGAATATTTCCTCGGAGCTGGAAATGCAGCTCAAATCCCTGGAGAATCTGGATGGCGTCGCTGACCGGATGCTGGACGCGGGAATGGACGTACTGGAAAAAGAATTTCGAGGACGTGCCGGAAAACATGTGGTGTCCGGTGAGATGGTCGCGTCCATTAAACGGCAGCCGCCGAAGAAGACCGACGGCGGACATGTCGCCGTGATCCGCCCGACAGGGACCGGACGGAAGGGCGTCCGCAACATGGAGAAGCTGGCATACATGGAGTATGGCACGTCTCACCAGTGCGCTACTCCCGTGATCGGTCCCGCGATCGCGGCGAGTGAAGGCGATGTAATCAAGGCGATGCAGGAAATCTTTGACAGCGAGGTGGGCGGATCGTGACAACCACTGAGAAATTGCAGGCTATTCTGTCCGGGATCCCTGCGGTGGCAGAGCAGGGAATGGAAGTCCACCGGGATTTTCACCGGGGACACGGTGAGAATTACATCGTGCATGAGGTCATCACCGAGAGCGACGCGGCGTATTCCGACGACCTGCCGGAGGAACAGATCGACACCGTGCGGGTACATTGCTTCACAAAAGGCAATCCGACGCCCGTCAAGCTGGCGATCCGGCGCACGCTGCGGCAGAATGATTTCAGTATTATCCTCACGGAGCTGCTTTTCGAGGAAGATACGAAGTACAAGCATATTGTGATTGAAGCACGGACAATCGGCGAATCAGACGAAGAAGAATAGAAAGAAGGTTTTTTAAAAATGGCAAAAATAGGCGTTAAGCATCCGGTTTACGCGAAGTACAATCTCAGCGGCACTACGGAGACTTATTCCGACGCGGCTGCGCTGGGTAAAGCAATCAAAATCGACATCAATGCAAATCCCACCGACGTGACCCTGTACGCGGATGATGATATTGCGGAGGAAGCGCATGAATTTGTGGAAGGCGATATTTCGCTCGACACTTCCGATGTGTCGGACGAAAATTACGCCACGCTGATGGGACATACTACAGATTCCACCAGCGGAGAGATCACCGCAAAGGACACGGACAACCCGATTCCTGTGGGCTTCGGGTTCTACGCCCGGAAGATCGTGAACGGCGTGAACAAGTGGCGTGCAATCTGGCTGCCGAAGATCGTCTTCACTGAGCCGCAGGACACTATGGACACCAAGCAGAAGGACATCGCGTTCGGCACGCATACCCTTCCCGGCAAGATCAGAAAGAACCTCGCTGGTGTCTGGAAGGTCGAAAAGACATTTGACACCGAAGCAGCGGCTTCCGCATGGGTGGACAGCAAGGCGGGTATTTCCGCGCAGAGCGGCGGAGGCGGCAACTGATGGGCGATTTAAATCCGAAGCCGGTTGAGATCGAGTATAAGGACAAGACTTACCGCTGCACCTTCACGCTGAACTGCATCGACGAGGTGCAGGAGCATTTTGATGCGTCCTTAACGGACGTGATCAATATGATTGCGGACGGAAAGCAGACGGCGAGAAATGTCCGCTTCCTGGTGACGCTGCTGCTGAATGAATCAGTGGATGCCAAGGGCGAAGAATTTGACGAAATGGACGTCGGAGCGGCGATTGACATCCGAAATTTCAACTATTACTGCATGAGGGTGCTGGAGGCGCTCGGCGTTTCGCTGCCGGACTCCCGGAAGCGGCAGCCGGGCAAAGCTGAACATTGCCCGGCTGGTATTTATAGGCGTTACGTTACTCGGCTATCCGGAGCGGGAAGTGCTTCATTCCTTCACGCTCCGGAAGCTGATGCTGCTTTTTACGGAATATCAGAAATATCACGGCGAGTACAAGCCGCCTGTGACGATAGACGATGTGATTCCGGTTTAGTGGTTAGTTAGTGGTCAGTGGTTAGTGGTGAGTTGGTGAGTGGTCAGTGAGGAATTTTTACCTTCCACCTTCTTCCTTCAACCTTAAACAAGGGGGCTGCGCTGCATGGGGGAGAAAAAACACATATGCAAATACTGTTTTGGGTATACGACCAACGCGAATTGCGTCTGCACCTCATGCAGGGCGAAGCTCGTGCAGGTGCGGAAGCTCAAGAAAATCGGAGAAATGATAAAGCATGGCGCGGAAATGGAAAAGGCGCTCCGGCGTGCGGGCTGGCGGAAGG
>ONID01000226.1 GCA_900317765.1 uncultured Eubacteriales bacterium
AAGAAGCGCCCTTTCGCCCGTGTTGGTGGGATATTCTCTGATTGCCCATGCACAGCACCACCTGTCGCCCATGATGTAATAATCGGTCATGAATTTCAGGGTGCTTGGCGCGATCATATCCATATATTCCTTGACTTCCTTGTAAATGCGTTCTTCCTCTGTCAATTCTTTTTGCTTTCTTTTGCTCTTTTTCAAATCACGTTTCACTTCCCTTGCTTTTAAAATGCTGTCCGCCGTCCACGTCGGGCACCGCACCGCCGTTCATCGCTGTATTGAAATATTGGGCGAGCATCTGCTTGATGTCGGTAATACCGGCGCGGCGCACCTCAAATCCCTGATCCGCAATGGCTTTTTCAATGCGATTGGCGGTCTGGAACACCTGTTCCGGCTTCATGTCCCGCACAGGGTACACAAACGCGAACTGCCGCGCCGTTGCGGTTTCGCTCTGCATATGATCGAGTTCTTCACTGTCCAGTTCCAGCTGCCGCCTTACCGAACTGATGCGTTCTTTTTCCGCCAGATGCTTGATGTGGATTTTGTTGCTGTCAAAGCATTCGTTTGCGTCGGTGCATGAAAGCTGCAATTCGGGGAAAGCCGTCAGAATATTGGTCAGCGCGACGATTTTCAGCGAGACGTTTTCGGGAGACATCACGGAGATGTTGCATGGCTGCACGATAAAATACAGAAGCTCATGCTTTCGTACCATGACCCCGTACTGCGTGAACCTTTCAAACCCGATCAGTTCCTGAACGGATTCATCTTTCTTTTTGAATTTTTTTACAAGCATTTCAAATCCTCCAGTAGAATTCCTGCTGAGAGGTAATGAAGTACCTCACCGCACAGCCGAGAAAATCCAGAACGGTGCGGTCATCGCGTCGGATGGTGAGAAAGCCGAAGCAGAGCGTGGCTGCCGCGGGAACGACAAAACCAAGCTCCACCAGCGATACCACCGAGAGCAGCGCCGCGATGCACAGAATGGTAAAATCCCGCAGACCCCAGAGCCAGAGATTTGCCGTTGCTCTGAGATTGTGCGGGTACAGATAATTGGTTGTTGACATTTTTTTAAATCTCCTCCTACAATCAGCTTGCCGCCCTTGCCACTGAACGGGTGAGATTGACCGCCGTAGTGGTGGCATGAATGACGGACGTCATGTTGACCTTCACCGAACTGTCGAGACCGAACTGCTGCGCAATGCGCGGCACTTCGTTGGCCGCCAGCATGATGCCAAGACCCAGCAGCATATTATCCGCGAAGGTCAGCAGCCCCAAGAACAGCAAGGTGGTCTGCATAAAGGCAGTCAGGCAGATCGCGGCGACCTGCTTCATCCACTGGTTGAAGCCGTCGGTGTAACCCCTCGGCACGCTGAACATATACAGCGAACCGACCGTCATCTGAATCAGCAGAATGCCGCCGCGGGAGATGTTGGCAAAGAAGATTTTGACCACGCAGTACCCGAAAGCCAGCATACCGAGGAAATTCAGAAAGCTGAGATGCAGTTCCGTGTCCACACGGAAACAGCCTTCCAGCACGCTGGTACTCATGCCCGACAGACCGAGGCTCTGCTGTCCCGCGAAAATCCGCGTCAGGTCGCCCGCAAAAGTGTTCTGCAAAGAGATGCAGAATTTATACAATTCTACCGGCAGCACGCCTGTTAGGGAACAAGCGAAGAAGCCTTTTAAAATATTGAGCATGGTGAATTTCGGGTTGGCACGTCCTGACTGATACTCGATGGCGAGGTCAAACACAGCCACCGCCGTTCCCGCCACAAAGAGCGACCAGCCGAACAGCGTGAACAGTTCCACCGTCGCCTTGACCCATTGCAGGTCAAATATATCGGCTCCCATGTTTCCCATCATGGTGAAGAAATCTGCAATAGCATCGTATATCATGGTATACAGCCATTGCAGAAGCGAGTCGAAGATGACGTTGGATAATTCCGTTCCCAGAATTTTGATGATGTCGCCCATCGCTTCGCCCATTCCGCCGATGATGTCAGACAGCCATGAAAACATAAAGTATCACC
>ONID01000225.1 GCA_900317765.1 uncultured Eubacteriales bacterium
GGAAACGGGCTGCTTCCCCGAATCCACCACCACCCCGCCAAATGACAAATACAGACAGCGTTTCGCCGAAACGGCAGACGAACGATACGTCTATGAACTCAACGGCAAAGTCGTAGGCTACGCGAAGCTCGACGGGGACGAACTGGATATTATATGCATCAAAATTTCCCATCAGGGCGAAGGATTAGGGAGAAACTTCCTCAAATACATGATCAACCTCATGATAGACAGCGGCGTCAAGGAGCCGGTTCTGTGGTGCGTGGTGGGCAACAAGAAGGCGCGGAAGCTATACGATTCCCTCGGATTCAAGGAAGTCCGCATTACCGCCTACCCGGAGAAAAAGATTGAAGCTAAGCCGGAAGAGTGATTATGAAAAATTTGTGAAATCGACAGAAATCCTCTATTTCAAGCTTGTATTTTTGTTAAAATATGTTACTATGGTATTGTAAGGCGGCTTACAACCAAATGTACAATATGCGGTTATATTCACGAAGGAGAGGAAGCGCCGGAAGAGTGTCCTCTCTGCAAGCAGCCCAAAGAGAAATTCATCAAGATCGAACCTCCCAAGAATCCTTACGCAGGCACCAAGACGGAACAAAATCTGCTGGAGGCATTTGCGGGCGAATCACAGGCGAGAAACAAGTACACCTACTTTGCAAGCGTAGCCAAAAAGGCAGGCTATGAGCAGATCGCCGCCATTTTCCTTCAGACCGCGGAGAACGAGAAGGAACACGCAAAGCTGTGGTTCAAAGCCTTAGGCGGATTGGGAGACACCGCGGAAAACCTGCTTCACGCCGCCGAAGGAGAGAACGCGGAGTGGACGGATATGTATGAAAGAATGGCACTTGAAGCCGAGGAAGAGGGCTTCATAGCGCTGGCCAAACAGTTCCGCGGCGTTGCCGCCATCGAAAAGGCACATGAAGAAAGATACCGCGCACTTCTCAAGAACGTGGAAAGCAAGACCGTATTCGAGAAGTCGGGCGTCACCGTCTGGGAATGCCGCAACTGCGGACACATTGTTGTCGGTGTAGCCGCGCCGGAAACCTGTCCCGTCTGCAACCATCCGCAGTCTTACTTTGAAGTGAGAAAAGAAAATTATTGAGGTGAATATTTATGAAAGAGAAGTTTTATATCTGCCGCCGCTGCGGCAACCTGATCGGTCTGCTTCATAAATCCGATGTCCCCATGATGTGCTGCGGACAGAAAATGGAAGCGCTGGTCCCCAACACCACCGAAGCCGCGGGCGAAAAGCATCTGCCTGTCGTGACGGTGGAAGACGGCGCCGTTCATGTCAATGTCGGCGAAGTCAACCATCCTATGCTGGACGAACACTTCATCGAGTGGATTTATGTCGAAACAGAACACGGCGGTCAGCGCAGAATTCTGAAACCCGGAGAGAACCCCGAGGCGACCTTCTGCGTCGGCGATGACAAGCCCCTCGCCGTGTACGCATACTGCAACCTTCACGGTCTGTGGATGACCGAAATAATTTAAATATTCCGGCGTACGGTCTGTAATGCAGCTTAAAACAATCAGCCTCTCTTATCTGATGCACAAAAATGCTCAGACAAGAGAGGTTTTTCTGTTGCAAACGCTGAGTGAATATGGTATAATACTTTCAAAATATTGCAGGAGGCAGCTATGGATAAACATTCATTAATGCAAAACCTTGCCCGGGAGGCGAACGAAAAAATCTCTTCACCGGGACATGGCTTTTCGCCGAGAACGGCGAAATTATATCGAAAGGCGCGGTCGGCTGGCGTGATCCGGATAATACCCTTCCGGTGCAGGAGGACAGCGTATTCGATCTGGCTTCGGTAAGTAAACAGTTTACAGCGGCGGCTGGGCGGGCGTTTCCACCTGGTACGGGCGCTACCTTGACGCGAACCGGGTTCTGATCCTTCTCTGCTGCCGCGACGCGGTGGACGGCAGAGGCGGCGACGCTTTCTTCCCCGCGATGTCCGCCATCGGCAGGGGCGAAGAACCGAACCCCCTCACATGCATCGAGGACATCACCGTCAAGGAGCCAGACAAGACCGGCTGGGAATCCTACTGCGGCAAATATGAGCCTGACCCCGACGACGATTACATCGACGAGATATTTATGAAAGACGGGGAGCTTTACGCCAAGGTTGTGACGGATATGAGATACCGCTATGAAACAAAGCTCTATCCGCTGGAAGGCAACACCTTCGGCATCAAGGAATATGAAGTAGAGATCACCTTTTCGGACGGCTGCATGAGCTGCGACGGCGAGATGGTTAGAAAGCAAAGCGCAGCGCATAATTAGCGAGTCTTTTTCCCAGGCGAGCGTGGGGTGCAGGGCAATGTCATCAACTTAAGAAGAAACCTGCGCCGGGGGCGCTCCTAC
>ONID01000219.1 GCA_900317765.1 uncultured Eubacteriales bacterium
AAATCAAGGGGACTCGGAGCCTATATCCGTCAGAATCGCCTTTAATTCAGCATACGGCATAGCGTAACGCTGGCTGAGATAGCGCATGGATGCGCCGAGTTCACCGTCGGGACCTCCGAACATCAAAAGTGATGATTCTACCTTAAAAAAATATCGACCGTGCAGCTTGCCCGGTTGAACACAATATGAGAAATCAGCGTGCGGAGAAGGATGTTCTTTTCTTCGGTGGTAAGATCGGGATCGCGCAGCTTGGGGAGCATTTCAAGGTGCTGGCTCAGCGGCTTGCGCAGCTTCGGCTTCGGCTGTTCGGCTTCCAATTGCTTTATCCGTTCGGTGATTTTGCGCTTGTTTTCGCGGTATTCCTCCAGCGTGTCAATACCGGCTTCATACGCCTGTTTGACTCTTTCGAGCTTGCGTTTTTCCGCCGCCAGCAGGCTGGCGGACTGCATCGCCGGATCCTCGGTCTGATACACATACACCCTTTCGGAATAGAGCGGCGGAATGGTTCCCATGAGGGTGCCTTCCAGCGATTCCAGCACCAGATCATTGAGCTTCTTAATGCTGATGTGGTGGGAGACGCCGCATTTGCCGTGGGCGTATTTGTAGCACTGCACGGAGTCCTTTGCGGAGCGTGTGAGCGTCGCGCCGCAATTGCTGCACTGCACCAGACCGTAGAGCATGAAAGGTTCCGACGGGTGATTCTGCTTCGCGGTGGATTTGCCGTACAGCGCCTTGATTTCGTCGAGCTTCTCATTGGCGGCGTGGAAGGTCGCTTCCTCAATAATCGGCTCGTGATGTCCGTCAATGAGCATGACGGAGGGCTGGTCGTAATTCCTGCGGGTGCGTCCGGCGGGATTCCAGCGGATTTTGCCGATATAGACGGGGTTGCGCAGAATGTATTCCACCGTGCGGTTTTCCCACAGCCCTCCGCGAGACGTGCGTATGTCCAGGGCGTTGAGTTTCTGCGCGATCTCCCGCGTGCCGCTGCCTGCAAGAAAATCGCTGAATATGTTTGCCACAATGGGCGAAGTCTCCGGGTTCGGGACGTAATTCTTGTCTTTGATCTCGTAGCCGAACGCCGGAATGGAAACCGGCTCTCCGCGGCTGACCTTTTCGATCATGCCGCGTTTGACTTCCTCCGCAAGGTTGATGGAATAGTATTCGTCCATCGCTTCGATCATGGCTTCGATCAGCACCGACATTTTGTCGTCGCCGATATTCTCGGAGACGGAAACCACTTCAATCCCCAGCTGCTTGCGCAGCATGGATTTGTAGACAATCGCGTCCTCACGGTTGCGTGCAAAGCGGCTGAACTTCCACAGCAGGATCACGTCAAAGGGCTTGGGCTTCGCTTTCGCCGTGCCGATCATGCGGTTGAAGGCAGGGCGCTTGGTTGTCGTCCTGCCGCTGATTCCTTCATCGATATAGACAAATTCCTCGGGGAGAATCATGTCGTTGCGCTTGGCGTAATCCCGCAGCGCTTTGAGCTGACTGTCGGGGGAATACTCGGTCTGGTCGTCCGTCGATACGCGGATATAAGCCGCGGCGGTTTTCATGGTATTCATAATAAAACACCTTCCTCGGAAAAATATTTTCTCTGCTATAAAAATATTTGACACCAAAGGGAAAGTATGCTATCATTAGAATAGACTTCACCTTTGGTGTCGTCGCTTGAATAATCCTCTCTGTGCGGTCGCCAAACTACAACAGGGAGGATTTTTTATTTTGAGTTTTTTTAAAATAACTATTGACAAAATCAAAATACTGTGATAAAATAAATAATTTACGTTTCACGTGAAACTATTAAAAAAACCGATTATTTCCTTCCGCTCCGGCTCCTGGTATTGGGGATAGAGCAGCGCGAAGGATTTTTCAATCAAATGCTGCTTTGTCAGACTCTCCGGAGCCTTGCGCAGGGAATGACGGATTTCCGCGAGGGCGCGGCTCATTTCGGCAAATTTCGGCCAGTCGCCGATGTTGTAGCCGTTGCGGAACAGGTGCCTTAAGAACGTGGCGTTCCCGGTCAGGTCAATGTCGCGGATGTTGAATTTGATAAAGGGCGTCGTGCTGATCTCGATGTTTTCACCGTAGGAGTAGAAGCAGTATTCCTC
>ONID01000218.1 GCA_900317765.1 uncultured Eubacteriales bacterium
GATGAAAAGGAAAGAATAAACATAACCAAACACGGAATTGACTTTTCGACCGCTGCTTTGGTGTTCGGCGACGAGAACCGGCTGGAATATTATGATGAACTGCATTCTGACAATGAAGATCGCTATATCACCATAGGTCTGATAGGAGGAGAAGCATTTCTCGTCATGGTCGTATACACAGAACGCACCGAATCAATCAGACTGATTTCAGCTTGAAAAGCTACAAAACAGGAATGGAAGTGTTACTATGATGATTCGCAAAGATATTGACCTGAAAGCACCGCTGACAGAGGCGCAGAAACAAATGCTTGAAAGGCTGAAAGACCGTCCGGCACGACCCGACGAGGACTGCCCCGAGCTGACCGCCGAGCAGTTGAGCCAAATGGTAAGGCTCTCCGAACAGTCCCGCGAGGAGCGCAAAAAGCAGACTGTCACGCTGCGGCTTTCTCCAAAAGCACTGCAAACCGCAAGATCGCTCGGAAAAGGCTATACATCGGTATTGAGCCGTGAATAAAGGCTTTACTTGCTCTCTATAAAATACATCCTCAATGAAAAATCGGGGAATACGCGCACGTTCTCATTGAAGCCGGTGCCGGAGAAGGCGGGTTTGAGCGCCACGCCGGTGGACATGAGCACCATTCCGGAAGCGGTGACGTCCTCGGCTTCGCCGTTCATCCTCACTGCCTTGGCGACGAGATTGTGTACCATGGAATCCTGCTTGATGTGGATGGGCGAGATGGTGTTGACCAGACTGCCGAACTGCTTGATATTCAGACGCTGGGAGACGTTGTAGAAACGGTAGCTTCTTTCGGGATCAAGCCCTCTGGCAAAGAAGCGTTCCGCCTGGGTGTTGGGCTGCACAAGCTCCTGCAGCATCATGCCGACCGCCTGTGTCTTGTCCTGCGATACGCATATCCACTCATGCACATTGCCGGTACGTATGCGGTAGAACTGCCCGAATTGCAGCACCTCGCGGAGCTTTTTGTACAATTCGATCTGCGCGGCGAGCTTTTTCTTCATATCGCCGGAAAGATCGCGCACGTCGCATTCGTAGCCTAACACGCCGAAGGAAGCCACTCCGAAGCGGGTTTCGGGGGAAGTGACGCGCAGGGTCTGATGATTGGGACTCGCGGCTACGTGGGCAGTGTAGGTGGACTGCGGATAGCCGTAGCTGTAGCCCTCCTGAATGTAGGTGCGGCTGAGGGCGTCGGTGTTGTCGCTTGCCCATATCTGCGGGAAGTAGCAGAGTATACCCAGATCGAAGCGGTTGCCGCCCGAAGCGCAGCCTTCAAAGAGAATGTCTGGGAAACGGTGCGTCAGCTCGTCCATGATCCTGTACAGACCGCAGATGTAGCGGTGTGCCGTTTCACCCTGCTGTTCGGGCGGAAGGTACTGGGAATACACGTCGGAGAAAATGCGGTTCATGTCCCACTTGACATAATCTATTTTGGCGGAGGAGAAAACCTCCGTCATTTTTTTGATGACGAAATGGACAACTTCCGGGTTGGCAAGGTCGAGAATACGCTGTTTGCGTCCTTCCGACTGGTGCGCGCCGGGAATGGCGATCGACCATTCGGGGTGCTGTTCAAAGAGCTTGCTGTGTCGGTTGAACATCTCCGGCTCGACCCATATGCCGAATTTCATCCCCTTTGCCGCGAGTTTATCCCCCAATCCCTTCAATCCGTGGGGAAGCTTCTTGGGATTGGCGTCCCAGTCGCCGAGGGAATGCTCTTCGTCGTTGCGTTCGCCGAACCAGCCGTCGTCCATGACGAGCATTTCAATGCCGATGTCCTTGCCGATGGAGGCGAGGTCGAGAAGGGTATGCTCCGAGATGTTGAAGTAGCAGGCTTCCCAGCTGTTGAGCAGAATGGGACGCGGCTGATTCTTCCACTTGCCGCGGACGATGTGTTCGCGGACAAACTTGTGCATATTCACGCTCTGTCCCGAGAATCCCTTGTCCGTGAAGGTCATGACCGACTCCGGCGTTTCAAACATCTCGCCCTTTTTCAGAATATAGCGGAACCCTTCGGGCTGTATGCCGCCCGCAATGCGGGTCTTGCCGAAGGCGTTGACCTCGACGGCGGCGTAATGATTGCCGCTGTAGATCAGGTTGATGCCGTAGACGCTGCCGATAATGAAGAAGGGATTTGCCCTGCTGGAGGAACAGCCGGCACGCGACTCGATGACGAATTTTCCGGCGGTGAGCGTGGCGGTGTTCTTGTTCATTTCATGTGCCCACGAGCCGTGGAATGACGTGACCATCGTTCCGCTGAACGGAATGTCGATCTGTGTGCTGAGCAGGCGTTCAATGGCAACGCTGCTCTGTCCCTTGTTGATGAGCTTTGCACTGCGGGTGAT
>ONID01000215.1 GCA_900317765.1 uncultured Eubacteriales bacterium
GACCGAAAGGTATGAGGCTCTTGCGGTGTACATTGCAATGAATTATGATGGGTTGAAAGATACCATTGAGAAGCTTTTGGCAGGGCAGGAACAATCGGTCGATACCAGAACATTCTCCAATGACATGATCACTTTTGCCAATAAGGACGATATTCTCACACTGCTGATTCATCTGGGATATCTGGGTTACCATTCTGAGCGAAAGACCGTTTTTATTCCCAACCGTGAGATAGCGGATGAATTTGTGACCAGCATGAAAGCGACAGGTCTATGGAAGGAAACGATTGATACCGTTCTCGCATCGCGGCAATTACTTTCCGATACGCTCAAAGGCAATTCGCATAAGGTAGCCGAAGCCATTGAAGCCGCACACCGCCGCAATTCTTCTATTCTGAATTACAACAATGAGCAATCTTTGCGTTTTATTATCTTGATCGCCTATTACTACGCAAGGGAATCCTATGACATCATTCAGGAAATGCCGGGAGGCGACGGCTTTACGGATATTGTCTTTATCCCTAAACCGTTTGTGGATGCCATTGCTTTTCCGCCGATGGTGGTAGAATTGAAATGGAACGACTCTGTGGAATCGGCAATCGCGCAGATCAAAGAAAAGCATTATCCTGATGCGCTCACGAGCTACAAGGAAGCCCTTCTGGTCGGTATTAATTACGACAAGGACAGCAAGAAGCATGAATGTGTGATCGAAAAATATGAAATAACGCAGTGATTTCCTTCTGGTTCTACTCACCCCCTCTGGTTCTATTCTGGTTCTATATGTCAATAAAACTATATAAACCAGGCGAATAACGGGTATATAACAAATAAAAAGTGCTGTTATTGCGCCTATTTGCTTTAAAATGAATACAGCCGGAGTTGAGTGGGAATAAGACAATCAAACCTCGGAAGTCGCATAAATACGCGGTTTTTGAAGAATCAAAACGGTAAATGATACTGATTTGATACGATTTGTATAATTCTCCCCGATAAATTCAATACAAAAGGGACTCCCCTTTCGTATGAACGCTTAGTTCTGCGAAAGGGGAGTTTTGTCATTGTGTAAAAGTCATTGATCGAGGTCGCTGTCGGGGTATTCGTAACGCCAAAGATCATATTCCTCTTGGGTTATTTCGCCGTTTTGTAATCTCAGGTACTCTCTTCTCCATGACGATAATCTGTGATGAAGCATCGAAAAGCTGATCGGCGCAGCAAACGGGTCAACCGTGCGTTGATTCTGAAACCGTACTTGTCTTCCAGTTCAAACAGCACGTGCATCATATCATAGTCGTCTCTGACATCGGGAGCCGTCAGGGATGTGGTTGACACGCTGAGTACATAAGCCAGTCCTTCTATGTAATGCTCTTTGGGAGTTCGGGAACCGTTTTCATACTGAGCGATACGAATATCTGAGGTTCTGTCGGTAAAGCCCAAGGCTAATCCTAATTCTCTCTGCGTCATTTTGCGCAGCAGACGGATTTTTCTGATTCGTTGTGCAATGCTTGCCATTGATATCACCTCCACTTGATATAATAAGTATAGCATGTGCGTTTAATGTTTGTCAACAGAAAAATCACAAAAATATAATGCTCTTTGTGCAGTAAATACTTGACATTTTCACGAGGATGATTTATAATAAAAGTATCTTAAATAATTGTGTTTAATTAACGTGATCAGATCAATGAAACAGCGCGGTTTTCAGATTAAATACAATTATGAGGCAAGCAAAAGTATCTCAGTAATTCCCATCATCGAGGAGGTAAATGTATGTCCACTAACAAACTTGTCATGACCGCAGGTGAAATTGCTGAAAGTCTCGGGGTATCCAAATCGTTCGCCTACAAAATCGTACAACGATTGAACGCCGAACTCCGATCAAAAGGCTTCTACACTGTGTCAGGAAAGGTCAGCCGAAGATTCTTTGAAGAAAAATTCTATGGCGCACAGTCCGCCGCACAGCAAGGAGAGTGGTTAAATGGCGGTTTACAAGAACAAGAGCAATAACACATGGTACGTCTCGGTCTATTTCAAGAATTGGAAAGGCGAAAGCGACCGAAAAGTCAAGCGAGGATTCAAGACCAAACGAGAAGCACAGGAATGGGAACGAACGTTTCTCCAACAGAAAACATCGGACTTGGATATGACGTTCTCCGCATTCTGGGAACTGTATCAGAATGATCTCCGCGAGAAAATCAGGGAAAACACATGGACTACCAAAGTGTCCGTCGTAGAGCACAAGATTCTGCCCTATTTCCGGGACAAGAAGATGAGCGAAATCAGACCCGCCGATATTCTGGCATGGCACAACGAAATGATGTCCTTCCGCGACGCAAAAGGCAGAGTGTTCTCCAAAACGTATCTGAAAACGATTCACAATCAGCTCAGCGCGATTTTCAATCATGCGGTGCGGTATTATGATCTGAAAAGCAATCCGGCGGCAAAAGTCGGGAACATGGGCAAGGAACAGCCGAAGGAAATGAAATTCTGGACGAAATCCGAATATCTGCAGTTTGCGGAAGCCATGATGGATAAGCCGGTTTCCTACTACGCCTTCGAAACGCTCTACTGGTGCGGCTTGCGATTGGGAGAAATGCTGGCTCTCACGCCGGAGGATTTCGATTTTGAAAAGAAAACCGTCCGTATCAACAAATCTTATCAGCGAATCAAGAAGAAGGATATCATTACTGACCCGAAAACACCAAAAAGTGTCCGCACGGTTTCCATGCCGGACTTCCTCGCAGAAGAAATGAATGAATATATCAAATCTCTGTACGGAGTGGAAGGAGATGACAGAATTTTCCAAATCACCAAAAGCTATATGCACCATGAAATGGACAGAGGCTGCACACAGACAGGCGTAAAACGTATCAGAATTCATGATCTGCGACATTCTCATGTATCGCTCCTGATTGAGATGGGATTTTCGGTGGTAGCGATTGCCAACCGAGTGGGACACGAAAGCATTGACATCACTTACCGATACGCGCACATGCTCCCGACGGCGCAGAGCGAGATGGCTACCAAACTGGATATAGAAAGGGGTAGTCAGAATGTCAGCTAAGAGAGTAGACCCAAAGAACCGATGGCGAAATGTCATGGTAAGCTTTCGAGTGTCACCAGAAGAAAATGAACAGATCAATACGGCTGTGGCACTGTCAGGGCTGAGCAAGCAGAATTATATCACCAGCAAATTGCTCAACCGTGAAGTGGTGGTACAGGGAAATCCGAGAGTATTCAAGGCGTTGAAACATCAGCTTGCCGAGGTTCTCGATGAACTTCACCG
>ONID01000221.1 GCA_900317765.1 uncultured Eubacteriales bacterium
GCGGCTTCTTTCTGAAAGGTTTCAAATTCCACGGATTGCGAATCGTCCGACTTGTCCGAAATGGCGCGTATCACCACAAACGGCGTGTTGTTCAGATAACAGGCCTGCGCGATGGCGGCACCCTCCATCTCACAGCACAGTCCCCCGAATTTGGATGTAATGATTTCTTTTTGCTCTTTGGTGGAAATGAATTGATCGCCCGAACATACTCTGCCCTCAAACACATGGATATCGGGAGAGGTCTTCTTCACGGCTTCTACCGCTGCCTCGCGCAGGGACTTGTCCGCTGGGAATGCGTAAAGTCCCGTGTATGGGATTTCTCCTTTCGCAAAGCCGATGGCTTCCACGGTGAAATCGTGCTGCACCGCGTCAACCGATACGACGATATCGCCGATGTCGATCTGATTGTCCAGAGAACCCGCAACGCCCGTGTTGATGATCTTGGTGCAACCGAAATTGTTGATCAGCGTATTCGCGCAAATGCCGGCGTTGACCTTTCCCATGCCGCACTTGACAATGACGACATTTTTCCCTTCCAGCGTGCCCTCGCAGAATTCCATTCCGGCGATGACGGTTGTCTTTTTGATATCGGCTTCCTGTTTTAAGGACGCTACCTCGGTATCCATAGCACCGATAATTCCGATCGTTTCCTGTGCCGGAGCCGGCTTGCCTCCCACGCATCCGGCAAGCACCCCGCATGTCAGTATCGTCAATAAACTCATAGCGGTCAGTCTTTTCATTGAGTAACCTCCTTTAATTTTACATATCATTCCGCTGATTCCGGCGCAAAGAAGCGCAATAACCGTTCCTTGTAATCCGGCGCGGTGTCATACGCGGCGTGTCCGTAACCGTTATACATATACATCTGAAAGTCCGGTCGGTCTTTCAGATGCTTCGCAATCTGATTTGTCGCATCCGCACCCAACACCCCATCGTCAGAGGAACCTATCACCAGCACCGGACAGGCAATTTTTGACAGATCGTCCGTCACGTTGAACCCCTTCATACCTTCCGCCAAAATAATAAAGCGATTCAGTTCGTCAGGCGTCACGGTTTTGGCGGCGTCCGCCAGCAGTTCACGGTACTGTTCAAATACTTCCTGCGGATAAATTGCTTCTCCGAACTTAAGATATAAATCCGTTGTGTTTCCGGCTTTTGCCAGCGAAATCCACTCCTCCACCGTCCTGAAATTCTCTTCTGTCACACAGGCGGACGTCGAGCCGAGAACCAGTTTCTGCACAAGCTCAGGATGATGGATCGCAATATCCATCGCAGTCATTCCGCCCTGCGAAGTGCCGAACAGGCAGACATTCTCAAGCCCCAACGCACGCATCGCCTCCGCCGTGTCCTGTGCCATCTCATGTACGGAGTAAGACGCGGGCAGTTCCTTTCTGCGGTCAAACAGATAGACGGTAAAATCCTCCGTCAGAATCTGATAGGCATCCGCCACCGCGTCTGCGGAACCCATGACACTCTGCACGCTGAGTCCGGGAAGGATCACAAGCGTTTTTTTGCCCCGTCCGAACTTGAAATAGTCCATTGAGAAAGCGTCCGTTTTGACTGTTTCAATCGGTATGCTTTCGGTCGCTTTCAACTCCTCGCTGTTCTGCTTTCCGTGTGTAACCGTCCATACTATCACAAGGATTGCTGAAAGCAACAAAACCAGTGCCGCGGCTCCCAAAATCAGGTTCCGATTAATCTTCCACATGATAACATCCTTCTTCCGTAGGTTGTATGTTTAATAAGCCTATTGTAACGACGCTTTTATGAATTTTTCTACCTATTTTCTATGAATTTTTCTATACTGAGTGTACAAAGTAAGCAAAACTGATAGTTTACAAAATTGTAATAACAATGACTGAATTGTAATTAAAAAACTGCCCGATTTACTGGACATTTATTGGACAGCGTCATTTAGACTGTAAAGAAAATAGGTGTATTGCATATACACCATCAGGGAGGTATTACAATGAAACAATCCAAAATTGCCCAAAGATTCCTGTGCGTCGCCCTGGTTGCGATGATGTCGCTGACAGCGTGCGGCAAGGAAACAAAAGAAGAAGAAAAGCCCGCCGGCTACACCATCGACAATATCCGCGTCGTGGGCGTTGACGAACAGGTGGAGCTGGATGACGGCAGCAAAAGAGCCATCATCAACTTCGACAATGCCGCCACCACGCCCGCCCTTCAGCCCGTCTCGGACGAGGTGGAGGCGCAGATGAAGATGTACGGCTCCATCGGCAGAGGCTACTCCAAAAAATCCGATTATTCCACCGATCTTTACAACAATACCCGCAGCAAGGTGCTGCAATTCGTCGGCGCGGACGAGGAGAATTACACCTGCTTCTATGTCAACAACACCACCGACGGCCTGAACAAGCTTGCCTCCGCGTTGATTACCAGCGAGGATGATGTGGTGCTGTGTACCCGCATGGAGCATCACGCCAACGACCTCTCATGGAGAGAGCGCTGCAAGGTCATCTATGCCGAGATCGACAAACAAGGTCGGGTGGATTACAAGAGCCTTGAA
>ONID01000214.1 GCA_900317765.1 uncultured Eubacteriales bacterium
TGCCTTCAGTCTTTTGCCTCCTGATAGAAACGACCAAGCAGCCGCTCCGTCGGGAGTGCATTGATAAACGCACCCGGATCAATCTCACGCACGACAGTGGTAACGCGGCGGACGTCGCTCCTTGCGACCACGGAATACACGACATTGCGCCATTCCTCTTTGTAACCGCCTTCCGCTGCCCAGATGGTAGACCCATGGTGGCAGGTCTCATGGATCGCCTCGCTGACCTCTTTCCACTTGTCCGTCACAATGAACAGCGTTTCCTGCTGATAATTGCGGTACAGCATATGGAGGGCCTGGGTAGAAGTATACTGAAATATGATCGAATACAACGCCTTATCCCATCCGAAGAAGCAGCCTGCAGCCAGGAGAATGACTGCATTGAAGCCCAGAATCAGGTTAAAGCTGTCCATCCCGCTTTTCTGCGACAAATAAATGGAAATAAAGTCCGTTCCCCCGGTCGTGGCATTGACGCTCAGACACATGGCGATCACAAAGCCGTTGATCAGACCGCCAAAAATACTGATCAGCAGCGTGTCATACGTGAGGGGAACGGAAGGGATCAGGTCGGTAAGAAAACCTGTAAGCAAGATCATTTCGCAGGAAAAGAGCGTGAACTTCTTTCCGATATATCGAAATCCGATGTAGACAGGAAAGGCGTTGAGGAGAATGTTCACCAAAGAGTAGGGGATTTCCACTCCCAGGAACTGCTGAGCGATCCGCTGGATCAGAATGGTCAGGCCGGACGCTCCGCCGGGATACAGGCCTCCTGTGCGAACAAATGTCTTGATATTCAGCGCCATAAGAAGGGCGGCCAGTGCGACGACCGCCGCTCTCTTTATATCATTTTTGGGATCCGACTTTACTGCTTTCATAATCGTTCTATTCCTTTTCTTGAACGGGTGACGCTTTATCGTTCCAAATGCTTTATCATTCTAACGATTGAAACCGGTGTGCCAAGATTCCATTGCTTTTTGCATCCATCAAATTCAAAACCATATTTGTGATAAAAACGAATCGCTCTCTCATTTTTTTCAAGCACCCACACAAATATCGTATGATATTCTCTAAGCCTGGAAAATGCTTCATTCATCAATCTATATCCTATTTTACGGTTATAATATTCTGAAAGGACATAAATTGCTATAACCTCGCCTGCATTTATCAAATCTTCATCTCTCGATGGACCATAAACTGCAAAGCCTACAACTTTCTCTTTATCCTTCGCTATAAGCGTGTTTTCAGGGTACTGCCGCGCACGTGCTGTTGTAGCTGCTACAGTCATCGTATCAAGATATCTGTCACAAACAATACCTCTATAAGCTTCCTGCCATGAAGTACAATGCACGTATCCCCTCCCGCACAGTTCCTCATCGGTTTCAGCTAATTTAATGCATATTGAATCTTTTTTTTCTTCCATAGAAGTTTTAATCCTCCACGAAAATCCGATTTCTCCGTCGTTTCCAACATTATTATTGCGGCGCGTGAAAATTTGTTTTTTCAACGAAATCAATTCAATTCTGAGACGAATTTCTTTATCTCTTTTGCCATGCTCTCGTATTTGAAACAATGTAGGCAGTGGTCGCAGTCATAGAAAACAATTTTTCCGTGCACCGAAGCCGCCACGAAGTCTATGCGAGCTTTGATGAATGCTTCATCGTATTCGTCAATATCGCCCTTTTCTCCGTTTGCGTAGCCCTCCGGCGCATCCACGAATTGAAGCGTCGGCTGCGTCGGCATCGGTCTGGCGTTGAGAAGCTCGTTTGCCGCAAGCTTATTATGTATCTCGCTGTAAACATCAAAATTGAAATACTTTTCGCTGACCTTTGACAAGCACGCTCATTCTGTGTCCGTCGACATCGACGTATAACCCGAGCGGTTTTTCCACCAACGCTTTATCTCTTCTTCTGATAACGGAATTTACCAACACAGACGCGAGCCAGAACAGCGCCACAAACGGAAAGGAAACGATTATTCCGACGATTTTTAATATCAGCAATATTTTATCTTTCATTTTAGCTCTGATGCTGGCCCCCATATTAAAGGCATTTCTGCCCCTTTTCAGTCTTTGTGTGTTAGCAAAACTACTGTCTCAACGTGGCACGAGGAAACGATTTTGCTGTCACATAGTACATGCCCGTTTGCGGAAACATATCAACTACCCTCTGTCTGTTCGTCCGATCGGCTTCAGGAA
>ONID01000241.1 GCA_900317765.1 uncultured Eubacteriales bacterium
TGTCTGATGCTATATGATTCTAAACTTCTTCATGTAGAGCAGATGGTTGATGTTTACAAAGCAGTATTTGTATCGCTGAATAAGTGATTGTCAAAAACTGAGGCTTCTGGCATGATAGTGGGTACTCATGCCGCCTGAATTGACATTTGCATATTGAAAAGCCACCTGTGCTCCGTTAGTGTATTAGCGACCAAACCTTTACACAAAGGAGTACCCACAGATGGCTTCAGCTAATACATTATGCAAGCAGTTACTCGGTGTCAAGTCCGCAGTTGTTACTGGACACGATTTTTATCAGGATTCCTACGGTGTGAATCACCTCCGGATCCATGCCCGCCCGGACAAGAGGCATGAGAATGATTGCCCCTTCTGCCATAAGCGGTGCAAACCCTATGATGTCCAGACACGTTTGCCCCGCATCTGGCGTTCTCTCGACTGGGGCGGAACGCTGGTCGAGATCCAGTACCGCACGCACCGTATCCTGTGCCCTGAACATGGCGTCCTCGTTGCGGACGTTCCCTGGGCTTATCCCGGAAGCGGCTTCACGAAGGACTTCGACCTGACTGTCGGATGGCTCGCCGTCTACCTGCCGCGGAGTACCGTCTCCGAATACATGCGAATCGACTGGGAAACTGTCGGCCGCTGTGTCCACCGAACGCTGAACGAGATCGAACCGGAGCGTTCCAGACGCCTTGATCACCTTGTCAACATTGGTATTGACGAGACCAGTTACCGGAAAGGCCACAAGTACATCACAGTCGTTGTCAATCACGATACCAATACGGTCGTCTGGGCGGCCCAGGGACACGGCAAGAAGGTCCTGGAACAGTTTTACCGCCAGCTGACGCCCAAGCAGCTCTCCAGCATACGGGTCGTTACCGGGGACGGTGCCAGATGGATCACGGACTGCGTCAACGAGTTCACTCCTTCCTGCGAGCGTTGTGTCGATCCCTTCCATGTCGTCGAGTGGGCTATGGAAGCGCTGGATGAGGTCCGCCGCGAGGTATGGCGTGAAGCCCACGCTGAGGCCATGCAGGCAGCCAAAGCGCATCCCAGAGGGAAAGGCCGCCCCAAAGCTGACGATCATGACGCAAAGATCGTTGCAGCCGCCAAAGCAAAGGCGGAGGCGATCAAGAACTCTGCTTTTGCTTTGGGGAAAGCTCCGGAGCATCTCACAGAGAACCAGCAGACCCGGATCGCCATGATCGCCGAAAATAACAGCCGCCTCTACCGTGCGTACCGTATGAAGGAAACCCTGCGCCTGCTTCTCAAGATCAAAGATGTCGGAGAAGCGGAGGCGGAGCTGGATCGATGGCTGTGGTGGGCCAGCCACAGCAGGATTCCTGCTTTCAAGGAACTATACAAAAAGATCAAGCGCCACAAGAGCCATATACTAAACACCATACGGCTCGGCATGAGCAACGCAAGGATCGAAGCTACTAACAACAAGATCAAGCTGATCATCCGGAAGGCATATGGCTTCCGCAACATCCAGAAGTGTACCTGGTCTGCTCTGATTTACGGGTACCATTGCCTAATCGAAGATTGAAAATCGCTTGATTCGCTTATTTAAAGGGGAAGTGGGTGTTTTTCACCCACTATTACCCCCGAAGAGCCATAAATTGTAGTCATTCTTATAAGGTGTGTTTAAGATGTCAGCAAAGATTACAACCGAAGAATATAATATTCTGTCTCATGAAGAATTACTTGAACTGGGAAAACAGATTGAAGCAAAAAATGGCACTTTTAATAGTATATTTGTTCCGTCATTATTAAAGGAATGTGGTGAAGATACGATTACGACTGGTTTTATGAAACTTCAAGACGACGAGATGTTGTATATGGAGAAAGCCGAAGGCAGTTTAATGGAAAAATTTATCGAATGTCATAAGTTACAAGGACAAAACTGGCCTGGCGCCGAACGAATAAAATCAACATTGAATAATAATCCCGACATGAGCGATGATGACATACAAATAACTTTGTTAACAATGATTTTAGAGAGTTTTACAACAGCCAATTTTT
>ONID01000213.1 GCA_900317765.1 uncultured Eubacteriales bacterium
CGACGGTGTATTGGAAGCGGTTACCTTCCCTCCGCTGATGGTAATCAAGCCATTGGCGCCGGACGCGCCGCCGATGCCCGCGCCGCCGTAACCGCCCTGGGCAACGACCGTGCCGCCGGTAATCGTCACATCCGCCCAATTGCCGCCGATACCCGCGCCTGTTCCCCTCATGGGAACCTGTCTTCCGTCGCCGAAGGTGTCTATTTCGGCAATTATCCCTTTATAACGGTGTTCCACGCCGCCCTTGACGTCGATAGAGCCTCCGTTGATCGTGACGGTTGAATAATCGCCGCCGATGGCGTTGAAATAGGCCGATCCGGTCACCTTTCCTCTGTTGATCGTGACGGTGGAATTGCTGCCGCCGATGCCGTCGGATCTTTTCTGGTCGCCGGATTCCGGGCCGGTCGTAAAGGTAATCTGACCGCCGTTGATGAAAATACTCGCACCCTCGCCGCCGATGGCGGGAGTGTTATTGGAATTGGTGGAAACGACGATGCGACCCGACTGATTATCCTGTCCGTAAATGGTAAGGTCGCCTTCGACGTGTATACCGTTCGGGACAGTAAGCGTCACGCCGTCCTTCAGTATGATCCGATTGTCGCCGACAACGTCCACAGAGGATAAAGTCGTATTCTCGTAAACATAATGCCAGCCGCCGGTATTGCGGGAAAGAAGGTCGGTCGCAAATGACCGAACCTTCCGGCTGCCGTCCTCGTCGATATAAGGGATCAGATCGCTCTCCCGCAAAAAGCAGGCGATCAGACACTTGTCCCCGTCCAAGGTCAATTCGTACGGATTGGGACAGTTAAACTCGTCAAAGCCCGAAACATAGGCGGACAGCCAGTTAGTGCTTTCCTGCCAGCCCCAGAAAACGCACCCCTCAGCGGGGACGGCGGTCACCGTGTGCCGGCCGCCCTTCTGATAGACGCCTCCGCAGCCTTCTGTGCCGCAGGGCGTTCCGTTGTCAATAACGACCGTACCCAATCCTTCCTGATTATCCGACACATACGCAAAAAGCCTGGCGGTGTCGGGATCCGGCAATGGGGCAAGCACGGAACCGACATACGTTGTCAGCGTGTAGTCTGTACCGCCCGCCGTCACCCGGATATCCGGAATTTCAGAACCGGGCTTATGCGAGGTGACCACCCATTCGCCTGCGTTTTCTGAAACAGAAAGTAATTCATTGCCGCCGGAAACGCCCGTTACTTCACCCTCGATACCCAATGCAGTGAGAATGACTGACAGACGCTCGGAATTGCCGCCTTCCATACGCCAGCTGCTTCCCTGATATGCAAAGCATACGATATAAGCGGAGGTTCCGTATTTTTTCGGCGAAACTTCCCTCTTTTTTCGAGACAAATCTCCGGTACTCACCGCGTCGCTGCCAGAAACATGCCCGTTCTCCGCCGCTTTGCCCATCAGGAAGGGAACGGCGCAGACGGTCAGAGCCAATACAAGCGCAGCGCAGCCTATGCGGAAAATCCATTTCACAAAGGAAAGCAATCATCTCCCCCGGTCTGGTCCTTCGTTTTTCGCTGGTGTTCATCATATCAGAATACCTCCCGCAAAGTAATGAGGGTAGATCCAAAAGTGAAAACTGGAAATCACCCTTTTTCGGTATCTTATAGGCTTGATTATACCATGCTTCATCCTGTTTGTACAGTATTTTGAAGAAAAAAAATCAGGGCATCACCAAAAAACTATACAAAAAGACAAAATACAGCCTCCTAAAATGCGGCTTCTGAATATGTGCGGAAAAAGCGGGACGACGCTCAACGGCATATGGTATAAATAATTTACAAAAAATTCATCATTTTAGCGTTTTTTATGGATACGTGTCCGACAAAGTATGATACAATACATACATCACAAATGCGCCCGAGAAGGGTAGAAAAGGTACGGTTCGCCATTATCGGGAGATTTCACGCTTTTTCCGTCCGGTTCAGTCTGGCGCAAATCTATTATACGAGGAGTTTTGCTTTATGGATCTTGATTACCTCCTGCTGCTTCAAAGCTTCCGCAACGGAATCAACGACGCGCTGACGCCGTTTATGGAAGCGATCTCGCTTTTTGCTGTCACCTACCTCGTCATCGTGCCGGCGTTTCTCTATTGGTGCGTTGACAAAAGAAGCGGATTGTTTACGCTCGCTTCCTATAACGCTGCTGTTGCCGCCAACGCCGTGGTGAAGCTGAGCGCCTGTGTCTATCGCCCGTGGATCAGGGACAGCCGCATCATCCCCGCCGGCGACGCAATCACCACCGCCACCGGCTATTCCTTTCCCAGCGGTCACACTTCCACCGCCACGCCGATTTACGGTGCCATGGCACTGAGGGCATGGCGCCGGAACCGCTGGATCTCCGTGCTGTGTCTTATCGCTGTTTTCCTCACCGGCTTTTCCCGCAATTATCTGGGCGTCCACACCCCGCAGGATGTGCTTGTCGCCATGATCATTTCGGTGATTGCAATGGTGAGCATGGCGCTTTTGTTTGATTTTCTGGAAAAACGCCCGGAAAAGGAGAATTACTTCCTGCTGGGAGGATTTCTGCTGGGGACGGCAGCACTTGTGTTTGTGACCTTCAAGCAGTATCCCATGGACTACATCGGGAACCGGCTGCTTGTCGACCCGTACAGAATGATGAAGGACGGCTACGGGGACATCGGTATGTTCATGGCGTTCTGTCTCGGACGATTCATCGAGAAAACATGGATCAGATTCCAGCCCTCGCTCACGCGGGACAGTCTCGTCGCAGGACTGGCCGGCGGCGTGCTGGCATTGCTCATCATCGACACCGCCGGCACTCCGCTCAGAGCACTGCTGGGGCTGCATTTCGGATGTCTCGCGGAAAATGCGCTTCTGATGCTCTTCATCACCGCGATCTGGCCCGCCGTGATGAAAGCTGTATGCAGAAACAAAGAGCAGCCAGCAGAACCGGCGGAAGAAACAGCGTAACGCCATTTCCGCGATAAAAGAGCCACCTATAATTCATTCAGAAAGGGATTCTTCGGTCATGGAATTAATCAAAAAAAATTATGCACCCATTCGGACAGGTTGTCCGCGACCGTTACAGCAAGTTTAAATCGAGGCAGAAGCGCCTTCTCCGTCTCGGCTGTGCGACACTTGCATTGATGCTGGCGGCGGCATACGCCGCGGAAGGGGAGAACGAAAGCCCGGCACACGATCAAAGTCGAAATAAACTATGCTTCCATCGACCACAGATTCACCGTGGCGGAACCGGACAAAACCATTCCCGCCACAGGTGAAAGCATTCTGCTGATTGCTGTCAGCCATGTTCTGATGATTCTCGCGACCGACACATCGGCGTATACTTTTATCCGCAGGAGAAGGAGTGCCAGCTAAAAGGTTTTACGGTACGCCAGCTTATCATAGAACATAAATAATTACATCCGCGCACATTTTTCTCTTTCGGAAATGTGCGCGGATTTTTGATTTATTGTAAACATGAAATGTAGAAAAGGCTTGACGGTTGGGGTATTGCCTGGGAAAACAGCAGGGGGGAAAAAATCTCGTGTAATACAGTTGGGAGAAGCGGGATGTATATTGTCAAAGCAGAGGAAAATCATAGATGTGCTACAA
>ONID01000212.1 GCA_900317765.1 uncultured Eubacteriales bacterium
AAGCTCACTGTGATGCTCATTTCGAGGTCTGCCGTTGCCCCTATTTCAAGAAAATTCAATACTGAATCAATCAAGCGTGCAGGTAGAAAATCTGTGCGCTTTTTTGTAGATAAGCAACAAAGCCGATGATTAGAAGAAGGACGTCTGATCAGCGTCCGACAGAAAAAACAGTCGGCTTTTTTGTTTGCTAACGAAATTTTAGGAGAGTGATTACCAAATGAGATTCAAAAGCCAGCAGCACAAGTCCACCTTCAAGAAAGCCATCCGAAAGAAGGACAAAACCGACACCCGACTCATGGCAGCGATGTACCTGCTCACGGCGGACCAGATTCTGTGGAACAAGGTGAAGGGCAATATCCGAGAGAGCCGAATTGACTTTGACGAGGTCAGACTGGACACGGTGAGCGAGAACGGCTACACCCTTTACAGTGCTTCAAAGGATATGTACTTCAACACCGACCACGTCTCACTCAGCGATATCTTTGACACCAAGCTGATCTCGGAGAAAATGTACAACGTCATCATCACTGCCATTAATATCCGGCGCTTGGGACTGGAGAAAGCGGAGGCGATAGAATATGCCATATAATAGGAAGGCATTTTCCGGCGAATACGCCACCGAAACCTTTTACTTTCCTCTGTCGGTGCAGGTGGAGGACGAGGACTGCGAGGATCTGTATTCCGTCAGCAGCGATTCCGTTCGCTGGTTCGAGGACGAAATCCAAGAAGCCATCGACGATTACCAGTCAGACATTGAAATGGAGCGATATCTCTGCGATGACAATATCGATCACCGGTATTTCCGGTCCGAATTCTCTTTTTACCTATCTGGCAAACACCACCACCGTGATTATTCCCCAAGGTTTTACCAACGACGGCACTGAAGTGACGGCAGACGACGCATCAAACTATTTCGGCGGCGCAATCATGAAAATAAGTATTAACCCCACCGTGACCTTCAAGGTGGTTAACGGCTCTTGGGACGATGACACCACCGCAGCGAAAACCGTAACCCTCACAGGCTATGAAGGCGATACGCTGACTCTGGCGGCGAGCCAGATTCCGGCAGTCGGCAGCAAGCCGAACGATACCTACAAGTCCGGAAGCTGGGATGTGACGCCGAGCACAAATACGGCCATCACAGAAGCGACGACCTACACCTATACCTACGCGCAGAAGGAATCAGCCGTCGATCCTGCCCCCGACACACCGAGCAGCTCCGATGATGAAACCTATTTCTTCGTGCCGGACGGAACAAAAGACGATGAAGTTGCCACTGCCAAAGACCCGACCTATCAGTGGAGAAAAAACAGCGGAGACTCTCTGTTGTTTGTCATCAAGAGCGTTTCCAATGACGACCAGACCTTTGGAAAATTCAAAGGAGGCGTGTGTGTTGACGGCAACGTGGTTGACAGTAAGTATTTCACTGCCGCTACAGGCAGTCTGCGCCTGACACTCAAGCTTGAGTATCTGAATACACTCAGCGTCGGTGAGCATACCCTCACCATCCAATTTGAAGACGGTACCGTTACCCACAAATTCACGATTTTGTCTGCCTCCGCCGGTTCTGATTCCCCCGGAACGGGTGAAAACGGCATGACCATTGCACTGAATTGTCTGCTCCTGGTCATTTCCGCTGCAGGTGCGGCTTATGTCATGTTCAGACAGAAAAAGGCTGCTGCGTGAGTAAGAGCCTGTTCAGTATCTCCACGTGTGCGGATGGCGCAGTCAGATTTTTTGCCAGATGACGCCAAAACCGCAGGCAATACTTTGTGTATTAACTAGCGAAACGAATGTTTCGCTGGGATTTCTGGCAAAATATGGCGGAAAGAGATGCCAGCTTCCAAAGGAAGCGTGCCAGATGTGCGTGGAGAGATACGTCAGCAGGCTCTAAACGAATTTGATTGTTTTATTTGACTACACCTTATTTTTCCTCACTTTCTTGTCCGAGTATCTGCCGGCAATGCTATGTGACTGTCGGCAGCATACTTGGTCACATCTTTACGAAAATCGACTATACCTTATCTACTCCATATCAATCATTCACCCGCGCCCGAAGAACTGCATCATACCGTTTCTTCCGGCGCGGATTTTCATTGCCGTCAAATTAAACAAATCAAGAGGCAAAAATTTGTAACTGATTTTTGCATAAAACCGCCGTTTATATTGGACATTTATTGGACATCGTAGGATATAATGATAAAATAAACTTGAGAAAGGCGGAGGACT
>ONID01000211.1 GCA_900317765.1 uncultured Eubacteriales bacterium
GATTTTGCCCATCTGTACGGACTCGAACCCCTGTAGCATCTTTTTTGAGCCTTTCTTCCCCCTTTTTTCAAGAAAATTCAATACCCAACCAATCAAGCGCACAGGTAGAAAATCTGTACGCTTTTTTGTATAAAACATCGAAAGCCGATTGTTTTGAAGAAGGACGTCTGATCAGCGTCCAACAGAAAAAACAGTCGGCTTTTTTTGTTTGCTAAAAAATTTGTAGGAGAGTGATTACCAAATGAGATTCAAAAGTCAGCAGCACAAGTCCACCTTCAAGAAAGCCATCCGGAAGAAGGACAAAACCGACACCCGACTCATGGCGGCGATGTATCTGCTCACGGCGGATCAGATTCTGTGGAACAAGGTGAAGGGAAATATCCGAGAGAGCCGCATTGACTTTGATGAAGTCAGGCTGGACACGGTGAGCGAAAACTGCTACACACTTTACAGCGCGTCGAAGGATATGTACTTTAATACCGACCATGTCTCACTCAGCGATATCTTCGACACCAAGCTGATTTCGGAAAAAATGTTCAACGTCATCATCACTGCCATCAATATCCGGCGCTTGGGATTCTTTATTCTTTTTTCTTTTCTTTTTTTCATTTAATTATTTTTCATTCATGGAGAATCAGCCATGCCCTACGATAACCCGCTTCTCGAAAAATCAATCAAATTCGCTTCACGCATTGTCAAGCTCTATCAGTATCTTCTGAAAGAGAAGCATGAGTCCATCATTTCAAAGCAGATCATCAGAAGCGGCACATCTATCGGAGCCAATGCCAACGAAGCCATATACGGCATCAGCAAGGCAGACTTCATCGCAAAGCTGCAAATATCTCTCAAAGAAACAGCCGAAACGGAATACTGGTTGAGACTACTGGTGCTGTCGGAATACATTACCGAAGCGGAAGGCGACTCGCTTATCAATGACTGTCTGGAGATCAAGCGGATTCTGATTTCATCGCTCAATACCGCAAAGCAGAAGGATAATTAGCTTGCATCTTTTTTGCGGAGCCCTTCCAGAAACGCACCGCCTTGCATTCGCAAGGCTTGGCTCAAAGAATAAAGAATAGAGAAAAAATAATAAAGAATAAAGACAAGGAAATCAGCCCCGTCGGCGATTCTGGTGTATTATTCTTTATTCTCTATTCTTTATTCTTTTTTCTTTTTCTTTTTTCAGTTAATCATTTTTCATTCAAGGAGAATCAGCCATGCCCTACGATAACCCACTTCTCGAAAAATCATTGAAATTCGCCTCACGCATTGTCAAGCTCTATCAGTATCTTCTAAAAGAAAAGCATGAGTCCATCATTTCAAAGCAAATCATCCGAAGCGGCACGTCCATCGGCGCAAATGCCAACGAAGCTATATACGGCATCAGCAAGGCTGACTTCATCGCAAAGCTGCAAATATCTCTCAAAGAAACAGCCGAAACCGAATACTGGCTGCGGATCGCTGAATACCGCAAAGCAGAAGGATAATTAGCTTGCATCTTTTTTGCGGAGCCCTTCCAATTCACATTCATGGTTTATCTGTGGATGTGCTTTTTTCTTTTTCTGAATAACTATTGACAATGATGTATAATTATATTATAATATAGTCAGAATATTACTACGAGAATTGAAATGGAGGTCTTTTGATGAATATACGTCCGTCTGCCGCAATCAGGCAAAACTACAATGAAATAGCTGAAATGTGCAGAAAAACGGCTGAGCCGGTATTTCTGACCAAAAACGGTGAAGGCGATCTGGTGGTCATGGATATTGAAACCTATAACCGCAGAGAAAAAATGCTTCGACTCAGGGAAGAACTCCTCACCGTTGAAGAAGACCGACTGCATGGCGTCAGGGGATATACTGTGAATGAAGTCGCCGCTATGATGAACAGTGTGATTGAGGAGACAGCAGAAAATGGAACCAACTAAATATCGTGTCGAAGTATCCCAAAAGGCTGCACAAATGCTGGTTTCACACGCTGCTTTTTTGGCACAGGTGAGCCTTAATACAGAGTTTACGATTGCATCAGGCAACGGCGGAGTCGGTTCTCCGGATACAGGCAATACCAATATGCCGCTCATGTTCTGCTCCATGATGATGCTCTTCTCCCTCATGGGATTTGTTGTTATTATGAACAAACGGGTATCAGAACTGACGGAAGAATAAATTCGACATTAAAGGCATACCGCGAAAAATATCGAAATTCATTGAATTCAAGCAGCTTCGCTGAAATGACTCAAAATCAAAAATAGCGTCTGCATAAGAATTTTACTCATAATTATCGCTGCGCCGGCAAATACTAATGGCACATCATCTGAAAGGAAGTGTCAATCAGCAAATGCCGGAATTGACAAAAGTCGTGCTCACGTCGCTGCTTTCGGCGGCGGTACTGTTTCTCATTGCCAAGGTATTGGGACACAAGCAGGTTGCGCAGCTGGTCGATTACATCACGGGCATTACCATCGGCTCGATTGCCGCGGAGCTTGCCACCGAACTGGAGAACCCGTTGAAGCCGCTGACTGCCATGACAGTATACGGCGCCATAGGAATCACGCTCTCATTTCTGTCGTGCAAACTGCCTCGCACGCGAAAATATATCAACGGCACGCCTACCATCCTCATGGACAACGGCAAGCTCTACCGCGAAAATCTGAAAAAGGCAAAGCTGGAACTGAGCGAATTGATGATGATGTGCCGACAGTTGGGTTACTTCAATCTGAACGACATTCAGACAGCCGTGTTCGAATACAACGGAAGGCTGTCCATATTGCCTGTAAGCGACAAACGTCCTGTGAATCCCGCAGATATGCAGCTTTCACCATCTCCCGCATCCATCTGCACCGAGGTCATCATGGACGGCAGAGTCATGGGGGATAATCTCCGCCGCATGGGGCTGAATGACAAATGGCTTGCCAAGCAGCTTGCGGCACAGGGTTACAGCAGTCCTAAAGAGATATTCCTCGGCGTTTGCGACAGGAACCATCAGCTCACCCTGTTTCCATAACACACAGGCGGATTGTCTTCACCGGGCATCCGTTTTGCTTGTGGAAGAGTGCGAAGGCTGCTTCCACAGCGACACTCAATCCCACATGGAACAGCGCATACCATACCGTCACGAACCTGCGAAGGATACATCTGACAGCGGCACAGACGATCCTTGACGCACCAAAAAAACGCATACGTCACACATTCAGCGCAAGAGCAGAGAATGAGTGAGTATGCGTTTTTTGGTTGCTGATAATCAGATGTTATTTTTCGCAAGCGCCGCTGCTTTTTCCACGATTTCGGCAATCGCAACCGCCTGGACTTCAGACAAGCCTTCGATAGCGGTCTGCATGCGGTGCAGCGCCTCTGTCTGGGTGGGCTGCGGAACATTGGAGAGATCAAG
Source organism: uncultured Eubacteriales bacterium (assembly GCA_900317765.1). Taxonomy (GTDB): domain Bacteria; phylum Bacillota; class Clostridia; order Oscillospirales; family Acutalibacteraceae; genus RUG762. The sequence goes on from ONID01000211.1 coordinate 3,391, forward strand.
AAGCTCGGAAAGCGGAAGCTTCAGACCCAATGATATTCTGTACAGGGTGTCAACCGTGGGACATTTTTCACCGCGTTCGAGGCGTCCGAGATAGGTGGGATTGATTTCGGACGCATACGCAAGCACTTCCTGGCTCATGCCGCGCAAAATCCGGTAACTGCGTATCCGTTCGCCGATTTTGTTTGAAATTTTCTCGCGTTCTATCTGCATGCCAAAACACCGTCCTGATAAAAGTATAATAATATTGTACGGTATTTTGAGCAAGTCGCAACGCTATATAAACCTTAAACGTCAAGCTCTAAAGAGCATTTTTTCATCAGCGCATTTTTGAGGTATTCATACCGGAGGCGTTTTTCTTCCTTGGCGAAATGCACCTCGCGGAACTGTTCGGGATTGTCCTCATAGCAGAGCTTTTCATCGCCGAACTGCTCGCTGGTCAGGTCGAAGACGCAGTCGCCCACCACATTGTAGCAGTGATAGTTGCCGCCGTCGCGGAGAATTCCGTAGACCTTGCCGCCGAAAATGTCCTGCGCAAGGAACGCCGTAATCGAACACTGTCCCAGCGTGGGATTGTCCTTGCTCCAGCCCTCGCGGAGACGGGGAGCGCAGGTGTATTCGCACCAGATTTCGCTGAGCAGGTCGTAAAGATCGCGCGGCGTCATGCCGTTTGGAGCTTGTATGGTCGCCGTCTCCCAGCCGTAGAAATTATATTGTTTCATAGATTATTTTACCGCCTTGTGGAATACCTTCTTGCCTTTCTTGATGACAACGTAACCCTTTTCGGCAAAGTCGGCTTCCGTGACGGTCGCCTTGGGGTCAGTCACCTTGACGTCGTTGACAGAAACGCCGCCCTGTTCAATGAGTCTGCGCGCTTCGCCGTTGGACTTACAGAGATTGCAGCGCACCATGAGATTGAGCACTCCGATGGCGCCGTCGGTGAAGTCGGCTGCGTCTAACTGTGTGGAAGGCATATTCTCGCTGTCACCGCCGGAGACAAACAATGCCTTTGCCGCGGACATCGCCTTGTCGGCTTCCTCCTTGCCGTGAACAAGGGTGGTCAGCTCGTAGGCGAGAATTTCCTTGGCCTTGTTGAGCTGGCTGCCTTCCCAGTCGTTCATCTTTTCGATTTCCTCCAGCGGCAGGAATGTCAGCATACGGATGCATTTGAGCACGTCCGCGTCG
>ONID01000209.1 GCA_900317765.1 uncultured Eubacteriales bacterium
GCGAATCCTACCAGCGAACAGTGAAAGCGATGAAGTCCGGCGAAACAGACCCGACCGAGTCAACGACCTCTACAACAGAGCCGACCGAATCAACGACTTTAGCGACCGAGCCAACTACCACAACTGAGCCGACTACCACAACTGAGCCGACTACCACAACTGAGCCGACTCAGATCGGGCCTGTCAAGCCAACTGCTCCGACTTTCCCGACAAAGCAAACCTCCGCGACCGTGCCGACCACAGCCGCCACCAAGAAATCCAGTAAACCATCCGACAAAGCAGACGATTCACATGAAGTCAGCCCCAAGACGGGCGAAATGTCGCTTGCGCCTTTCTGGATGATGGTGTTTATCATGCCGATCATCGCGGCAGCCGCTCTGATTACCATCAGAAAACAGCAGTACTATGCAATTTCCCTGGTGCTGGTTCTGTGCCTTGGGTTCGGCATGATGCCCGCCAATGTGCTTGCAGCAGGGTCGGATGATACCGACGCCTCCCCAATAAACCTATCCGAGGAAAAAACAATCACGGTTGACGGGGAAGAGTGTGTCATCAGGGTAACCGTAACCGGTACATATCAAAAAACTGAACCGACATATACAATCCGTGAAAAAGAGGACGGGACAGTCGCCGTCACCGGCTACACCGGCTCGGAAAGTGCCCTGACGATTCCGGCTTCCATCGACGGAAAGAAGGTTTCCGAAATCGGCGACAGCGCCTTTGCGGGCTTGCTTTGCTTGAAAACCGTCCGCGTTCCCGAAGGCGTTACGCACATCGGCAACTACGCTTTTGAATGCTGCTCTCTGCTCAGAAAGATCTACCTCCCCGAATCCCTGCGCTCTGGTCGATATGCAGGACGGCGTGAAGACCATCGGCAACGGCGCGTTCCTGTGCTGTGACTCTCTGGTGCAGATGGAACTGTCCGACGCGCTGACCAAGGTGGGCGAATTCGCGTTCGCATATTGCGAATCACTTGCCAGCGTCCGTTTTAGCGGAGATAAAGTCACCGCGCTGCCTGACCGTGTTTTCTACGGCTGTCATTCTCTCTCTCAACTGCGTCTCCCGGGCAAAATCACTTCCGTCGGCAAGCGCGCCTTCTCGGGCTGTCGAAAGCTCGAATCCCTCTACTTTGGCGAACCGCTTAACTCTCTCGGCGCGTATGCCTTTGAAAACTGCGCAAAGCTCACCAGCCTGACAGTGACCGCGGAAGTGATTCCAACGGGTTTGGTCTACGGCTGTTCGGAGCTTTCGTGGTTCTCGGTATCGGACGGCACCGTCCGCATCGAAAAGGACGCATTTGGCAGCTCCGGCGTTACCAAATAGAAGCAGGCGCGTTCTTCCATGTGCATGAGAGCGTGATGCTGGACGAGGAAAACACAAATTATCAGATCATCGACGGATCGCTTTACACAGCCGACGGCAAGACGCTTCTCGCGTTCTTCCCCGCCGACCCCTACGCCGAGGAACCGCAGACGGAATTCACCGTGCCGGACGGCGTGGAAACCGTCGCCGCCTACGCTTTCGCGGAATCGAGTCTTACCACCGTTATACTGCCGTCGTCTTTGAAGAAGATAGACGCTTACGCCTTTGCGGACACCAATCTGGAGAATATGGTTATCCCAGAGGGAACTGCCGTTGATCCTGCGGCTTTTGGCGATGCCGGACAGGAAGATCATTCGTCTGATGATTCCGGCGAGGGTGAAACGCCGCTGGAAGTCGGTTCGGTTGCGGGAGAGAAGAATCTCTTCCGTGAAGCGGATTACGCCGATTACAAACAAATCAGCAACGACGATTTTGACGCGTGGTGCGAGCAGTACCTAGCCTACAACCAATCGCAGGGCATTACGCTCAACACCGACACCATTCCGTATATCATCCGCTACAAGGGCGAAGTGATTCCCCATTATGTTCCCATGACGGCTGTGCAAAACCGTGACCCGGCGATGTGGACGGAGGCGGCAAATACCTTCGGCGACGATTTTGAGCAGCTTTACCTGATGATGGATCACGGTCTGTTCACAGAGCTTGAAAGAGGAAGGATGGAAGAAGCCCTGATACTCTACAGCGGACTGTATGACAGCCAGCTCATGGCTGCCGCAGGCACTGACGTCCTGCCGACGCAGCAGCAGTTGGTGGACGCGATTGGCAGCACCTTCACCGACCCCATCATGATCAGCACCACCACCGACCCCGGTATTGCCGCCGGCTTCGGCGACACACTGTTCATCATCTACGCCTCTCCCGAAGCCCTGGAAGGTCTGGGCGCGGTCTGCATCGACGCGGTGGTTCACTCGCAGGAGAAGGAAATCCTGATGAATCACAACGCCCGCTACCGTATCCTCGACGTGGGAAATATGGCGATACAGCATCAGGACCCGTGGGAGGAAGAACCGACAACGCTTTACAGACATTATGTGAAGGTGGAACTTCTGAAACCGTAAAGGATTGGTGATATGTTGCTATGCCGGAGATAAAAATCATTCTGCCCTGTATCATGCTGCTTGTCATGATGCTTTTCGGGCTTGGCTTTACTGTGCTGGGCGACGCTTATATCCAGCGGGTTCACAGAAGGGCGCTGCTTATCATTGCCGCGCTGGATTTTGCTCATATTATCCAGAATTTTGCGGGCTGGTACTTCGATGACTCGATGCAGGTTGTTTTCAGAACCGTGAATTCTATTTGCGGCTACTCCATACGACCGATTATCATTGTTTTATTCTTGTATCTAGCCTGCCCAAAGGGGAAATATCTCCCCGCGTGGGCGCTGGCTGTTGTCAATTGTGCGATCAATATGACGGCACTCTTCTCAAAAGTCAGCTTCTGGATTGACGAAAACAATTCTTTTCATCGCGGCCCTCTCGGTTACAGTTGTCATATCGTCAGCGGTATTCTGCTGGGGTATCTGGTTTATCTGACTTTCAGGGAATTTGGCGGCATACGGAATTGGATAGATGCGATTCCGATATTCAATACGCTGGTTATTATCGTGTCCGTTGTGCTAGATATGAAGGTTTTGTTATCAGAATTTCCTGTCACATTTCTTACCGTTGCCATCGTCTGCAACAGCGTATTCTATTATCTGTGGCTGCATCTCCGGTTCGTCCGTGAGCATGAGCAGGCGCTCATGGCGGAGCAGCGCATTCAGATCATGATGACACAGATTCAGCCGCATTTTCTTTACAATACCATATCCACGATTCAGGTATTGTGTACCCAGCGTCCCGATGAAGCCGCGGATATCACCGGCAAATTCGGTAAGTATCTGCGCCAGAATCTCGATTCGCTCGGTCAGACCGGAATGATTCCGTTCCGTAAGGAATTGGAACACACCCGCCTTTACACCGATATAGAAATGGTTCGGTTTGAATCCATAACGGTGGAATATGAGATAGGTGACAGAAACTTTGAGATACCGTCGCTGACGCTTCAGCCTATGGTGGAGAACGCCATTCGCCACGGTGTGCGCGGCTGTGAGAAAGGAATCGTC
>ONID01000205.1 GCA_900317765.1 uncultured Eubacteriales bacterium
GAGGGGAACCAGAGAAAGCACAGTTGCTTTTGCTGATCAATCGATCATTTGTCCAGGATCCTTCCGCTTCGATCCAGCCAGTTGGAGCGGCGGAAGTAGAGCAGCATCATGATGCTGGTGAGTGTCCAGGAGCATACATAGGTCAAGCAGAGCACAGGGAGCGTGTGGAGGATCTGGAAAATCGTGACGACCCACAGAACACGAAAGGCGCAAATGCCCAGACCGATGATAACGACCGGGCGAACCGCATCACCGGAGCCGCGCAAGACCGCGGACAGGACCTCGATCAGCGTCCAGGTAAAGTAAAAGGGGACGAAATACAGAATCATCTCCCATGTGGTGGAGATAACGGCCGGGTCCTCCGTCAACAGGTGCAGGAGGGGGTTTGCCGCGAGCAGGATAAGTCCGCTGAGCCCAATGGTGATGCCGAAGTGAAGGAAGAGACCCTGTTTCACACAGAGCTTGACCCGGTCTTCTTTCTTTGCGCCCAGATTCTGGCCGACAAAGCTGGTGATCGCAGCACCCAAAGCATTGCTCACCGCCCAAAAGATGCCGTCGATTTTCGAGGTCATAGCCCAGGAGGCGACGACGACCGTGCCGAGAGAGTTGACACCGATCTGCACGATCACATTGGAGATGCCATACATGGTGTTCTGCAGACCGGAAGGGATCCCGAGCCGGAACATGTTGGAGAGATAGACGCCCCTGAGCTTCATCTCCCGGAAACTCAGCCGGTAGGGCTCGCTGGTTCGCATCAGCTTCCGCGTGAGCAGGAACATATTGACCACTTGAGCGATAACCGTAGCGACGGCAACTCCCGCGACGCCCCAGCGGAATAAGACGACAAACACAACGTCAAGGATAATGTTTGTCACACAGCCGATCACCATAAAGACGAAAGGACTGAAGGAATCGCCGACAGAGCGGAGCATGTTCGACTCAATATTCAGAACCAAAACAAAAGGTACGCCGAGAAAATAGATTCGGAGATACAGCGCCGAGAAACGCAGCGTATCTTCCGGGGTCCGGAGCAGACGAAGCATCGCGGGGGCGGTGATGAGGCCCAGAGCCATCAGGAAAACGCCCATCAGTGCAAAGACCGCGACTGCGTTTCCAGCCGCGATCCGCACATCTTCCCTGCGTCCCGCGCCGTAGATCTGGGCTATCACGACGGAGGCGCCGGCTGTGACAGCGACAAAGAAACCGATGAGAACATTGATGATCATAGCGGAACTGCCGCCTACGGCTGCGAGGGCGATCGTTCCGACAAAGCGGCCAACGATCAGTCCGTCGACCGCGTTATACAGCTGTTGGATGCAGGTGCCGGCGGCAATGGGGAGGAAAAACACCACAAGGCGCTTCCAGACGACGCCGGAGGTAAGATCTTTATGTTCGCTCTGTGTTTTCATGCTTTCTCATCCTCGGGCGCGATGGCGGCAGCGGTTTTCTCATCCCGCGCCTCAAACCAGCACATGGCAAAATCTGCTACGGCGGATGTCAGCGGCTTGATGTCCCAGCCGGTGGCGTTTACGGTAAGGTCGAACATGCTGCTGTCACTGCGGCGTTTTCCGGTCAGGACTTCTCTGGTCCGGCTTCTGCTTTTGTCGATCTGGCGGATGTTGCGAAGGATCTCCTTTTCCGTCAGTCGTTCGGAGCGGGGGCGCTTCAGCTCATAGACCATGCATCGTTTCAGCCTGGCCTGAAGATCGGCGCAGACATATACGCGGAAAGGGTGATGCTCCTGCAGAATGACGTCTGCATCCCGGCCGACTATGATGCAGTCATTGCCGGCTTCCGCGATATTCTGAATGATTTCACGCTGCCGCAGGAGGAGCCGGGTGCGCATACCGTGGTCGAAGCCCAATTGCGCGAAGCTGTTGCGGTATGTCAGCTGCACGTTGTGCCAGCCATGGTGGCTCAGGGTCTCCCGCACATGTTCCGGACTCATTCCCTGATCCTCCGCGAGGGCCTCAATGATCTCTTTATCATAATAGTCCCAGCCGAGAAGGTCCGCGAGCCGTTTGCCGAGTTCACGCCCTCCGCTGCCAAACTGTCTGCTGACTGTGATGATTCGCATGTTGTTGACCTGCCTTTCGGATATTTCTATCAAATCTGAAATCTATCCCATTGTGTAGAATTGCTGCCTGCGCTGTGCCAAACGGTGTCCGCTTCTGCAAGTTAAAATCTTCCGTGCGGTTAAACAAAGCCTAAAAACCATAAAAAAACACAAAGAAAAGGGTACGTTCCAAGCGACAAACGGGAATCTGTCATGTTGTGCAGAATGAAAGCACGGTCTCAGTGTCGTTTAAGCGGGTCACTTTGGGGAAGTATTGTTCAGTTGCCTTGTTCCACAGCGTTTTTGCAGCGATGTTCTTTT
>ONID01000204.1 GCA_900317765.1 uncultured Eubacteriales bacterium
TTGGTGGCAAGCAGCATTTTTCCGGATTCAACCGCCAGTCGGTACATATATCCGAAATCCGGCTTCTGCCTGACCATATTGGCAAACTGATCCATCAGTTCCTTATTTGGAATGAAGATATAGCCGTTGTAATAGCTCAAAAATCCATATACCACCATAGCGGAGTAGATTTCGTCTTTGGTCTTGATTTCCGTCGAAGTGGAGGCGTATTCCTGCACATTTGCCAGAATGGGCTTGCCTGTCATCATTTCGGCAATGTCGTTTTTGATATTGTCTACATCGTTCTTGACGTAATGGTATATTTCATCATACGGTCCCGAACTTGTCCAATAACTGCCGAGCTGGTCGAATGACAACGCACCTACCACTGACCTGGGATTATATAGCCGTTTGCCTGAAGCTGTCTGATAGCCGTCATACCATAATTCTAAGTCTCTGCGGGAAATCTTAGGCTTCTTTTCTACCTTAGAATACTTCTGAAAAAGGACGTCTACTTCCTCATCGGTAAAGCCAAAGTACTCACTGAACTGTTCCATGGTCACCATAGTAAATTCAAAAAACATATTGAGTTCAGAACCGCTGGAGAATTTGGCAATCGGAAGAACGCCTGTAATATAGGCCATCTCGACATAAGCTTTATCCTTGAGCAAGGCATTGAGGAAACGGGCAAATGCTTTTTTATCTGTATCTGTCGCAAAGTCCTGATGAAAAATAAAGTCCCATTCGTCCAGTACAAAAATAAATTTTTCGCCGCAATATTCTAAAACCTGGTTAAGAGCAGAAATCACTGTATCATCATTTTCAATTTCCGCAGTGGGAAAGGCGTTTTTGAGATCACGAAGCAATGTTTTCTTTATTCTCGAAATATATTGCTGATAGGATTGACATTCCTCTTCATCAATAGCATTAAACACAATATGAATGACATTATGCTTATTCAAATGCTCACGGTACCACGGATATTTCGACACATTCAGATGATCGAATACCTCACTGCTGTCGGTGCCTTTGCCGAAATATGCGGCGATCATATTCGCCATCACGCTTTTGCCGAATCGGCGCGGTCTTGTAATGCAAATGTACTTGGGTGTTTTACCGGAAGCATCTGATGATTTGCTTTTTGATTCCAGCAGAGGAACCAATTCATTAAGAATTTCGGTTTTGTCAACGAAATAGGTGAGCAGATAATCTTCACGGTAAAGACTGTAAGCGCTTGTATTGTTCAGATAAATTCCCATATGGAAAAACACCTCCGTCTATGGTTCCTGCATCTACCATTATTATATACCATATTCTCACATTGTGCAAGGGAATGTTTGAAAGAACTTCTATCATTTATGACGATGGCGGATTGTACTTATCCGGATCAAATTCAAGCGCATGGCGTAATTGTTCAAGCTCAAGTTCAGCCTTGTAATTACGGCGATTCTCCGGGGGTTTCTTTTCAAATAAATACGCCGCGCCGTCCAATATATCGACCAGTGTAATTGCCAGAGCAAGATAATCCTGTTTTAACTCCTCATAGCTTTCATCGGACAAAATGAAATCGCCGGACTGGATTTGTCTGGCGATATCTATCATAACGGTTCGTAATTCCTGCACTGCATCGACAATGCGCTGTATGTTTTCCTCTTTGCCTACTACGACAATATTGGAATATACGCAGCTTCGTGTAATAAAATCTTTCTTGTATAACCCGCTCAAAGCTGCCCTTTGATCTATTAAGGCTCTCGCCCATTCACTCGGGCGAAAGGCAATCGTCGGATGTCCCTTATGATGACTTGGCATTAATCATCATCCTCCTCATCATCTTCCACCAATCCGTTCAACTTATCAGCAAGATTGCGGGATTGATTAGGATACAAGTGTGAATAGGTAGACAGCGTGGTCTGTATTTTCTCGTGTCCCAGCCGGTCTGCCACAAGGTTCGGCTGCACTCCCAGCTTAGAAATGAGTAAAGAAGCATGGCTGTGACGAAGATCGTGCAGACGTATTCTTTTTACTCCTGATAACTTTGCGCCTCGTACCATTTCTTTTTCCAGATAAGCCTTTGTGATGTTAAACAGCTTATCATCCGGCTGCAACCCATAAAGCCTCCCTACATAATCTTCCAACTCAGTTACCAGAAAATCCGGGAGAGGAATGACACGATTGCTCTTAGGCGTTTTGGGCTCTGTGATTACATCTTTGCCGTCAATTCGCTGGTAGGACTTGCTGACGGTCAGAGTCTTTTCCTCTGCATTAAAATCAGCGAGCGTAAACGCCAGCAATTCCCCAACGCGTACACCTGTCCAGTACAACGTGAGAAAGGCATAGTAGGATAAAGGTTTATTCTTTACCGCTTCAAGGAATAATTCAAATTCATCCTGCGTCCAGATCTGCATTTCCTTTGCGCTGCC
>ONID01000202.1 GCA_900317765.1 uncultured Eubacteriales bacterium
GTGGGACAGCATCAGATGTGGGCGGCGCAGATGTACGACTTCAAACAGCCGCGCACCTTCATCACCTCCGGCGGTCTGGGAACCATGGGCTACGGCATGGGCGCTTCCATCGGTTCGCAGGTGGGCAATCCCGACAAACGCGTTGTGCTGATCACCGGCGACGGCTCCTTCCACATGAATCTCAACGAGCTTACCACCATGGCAAGCTACAACCTGCCGGTCGTGGTCATTGTCATGAACAACCAGGTGCTCGGCATGGTTCGCCAGTGGCAGAAGCTCTTCTACGGCAACCGATTCAGCCACACTGACCCCAACCGCAAGACCGATTTCGTCAAATTGGCAGAGGCATTCGGCGTCACCGGCATGCGCATTACCAGAGCCGACGAAGTGAGCAGCGTGCTTGCCGAAGCCTTCGCAAAGAACGGTCCCGTCGTCATCGACTGCGTCATCAGCAAGGACATGAACGCCCTTCCCATGATTCCTCCGGGACTTGGCGCTGACAAAATCATCACCGAGATGGAGTGAGTGCGCGGCACATGCGTGCCGCTAAGTGAATAGAGAAAAGTGAATAAAGAATAGATAATAATTTCGGAAGCCCTTCGGGCTTGAAATATATTTTGAAAGGTAACGAAAGCTATGTCTAATAAAAAGGTTCTTTCCGCGCTGGTGAGGAATCACCCCGGCGTGCTGCAGCGCGTTTCGGGTCTTTTCTACCGCCGCGGCTACAATATCGAGACGATTTCGGCTTGTGCCACCGAAAATCCTAAATTTACCCGCATTACGCTGGTTGTCCTCACCAACGATGAACTGGAAATGTCCCAGATCATCCGCCAGCTCAGCAAGATTCAGGACGTGCGCCGCATTGCCATTCTTGACAGCGGCAGATCGATCTGCGCCGAACTGATGATGGTCAAGTTCCGTGTACAGTCCGATTCCCGCACGGAGTTTCTCAACCTCACCTGCCGCAATCATATGAACGTCGTCTACATCGGCGATTCCTCCGCCATCGTCACCGCCTCCGGCACGCCGGAAGACCTCGACGAAACGCTGCTGAAATTCGCGGATTATCCCATCGTGGAGCAGACCCGCACAGGCATCAGCGCCATGGAGGCAAGCGACAGACCCTTCGTCGAAATGGATGACGCGGAATTCATCAACTGATTTTCGTTGATTTCTTCAATGCACAAAAAAACAAGCCGTTCCGAAGGATTGGATTCAATCGGAACGGCCATTTTTGTATTTCAGAATCTACATCAGAAAGCAATCAAATTTTCACGATTACTCAGCAGCGGGTGCATCCTCTGCGGGAGCGGCTTCAACGGGAGCGGCTTCAACGGGAGCGGCTTCAACAGGAGCGGCTTCGACAGGAGCAGCCTCGACGGGAGCAGCCTCGACGGGAGCAGCCTCGACGGGAGCAGCCTCAACGGGAGCAGCCTCAACGGGAGCAGCCTCAACGGGAGCGGCTGCAACGGCTGTGGCGGTGGCAGCTTCGGTGGCCACTGCGGGAGCAGGATTCTGTGCAGCTGCGATCACACCAGCCTGAATGGGGGCAGCAGGGATGCAGATGTTGGGCAGTTCTTCCAGTGTGAAAGCACCGTCCGCAAGAGCCTTTGCCTTCATCTTGTAGTATGCTTCAACAAATGTTGCCTGATAGTAGGGGGCAAAGTAAATGCCAAGCAGACCGCAGGTGAAGATGGTACCCAGAACCCAGAGAATGAAGGACAGCTCAAGTACAAACAGGTGCCACTTGTTGCCCTTGGTCATTGCCTTGGAGATCTTGAAAGCCCTTCTGCACTTGATGGAGGGATTCTCAGCAAGGATCAGCGGAACCTGGCTGTATTCATAAGCCTTGATGATACCGGGGATGATGAAAAGCAGCGACCACAGGAAAACCTTGATGCCGAGCCACATCATGATAAGGCCCATCTTGAGGAACTTCTTGAACGGTACAAAGATTTCGCTGAAGCTGGCATTGCCGCTTCTGCTGACCTGGAAGAATCTGTAAGTACCGATTCCGAGAGGTACGATGATAAAGAGACTGACAATGCTGTTGATCATAGAGAAAATCGAATATGCCGGACCGACTTCTTCGTTGAGCTTCTGGATAACCTCAGCGTCCTGGGCGCCGTTCTGAATATTCTGCAGCGCTTCCTGATACTCGAATATCTTGCCGCCGGTAGCAGCGTTAAAGATAAGGAAAACGCAATAGCTTACCGCTGAACCGATAAGACCGACGATAATAAGTGCCAGGAGGTCTTTCCAGAAGCTGCGCTTCAAAGCGGCTTTGGCGTTGGTCTTTAATTCTTTTCTTGACCATGTCCACATAAAATAACAACTCCTTAAAAATTTTAAGATTTTTGATTCATCTCTGATTCAAAAAACTTCTGAAATACATTAGGGTATGCGCTATCAAATATATATTAACAAATTTGTTGCAATTTTGCAA
>ONID01000201.1 GCA_900317765.1 uncultured Eubacteriales bacterium
CGCCGACTCTTGTGTGACGCGGAAAGCCGAGCGGAAAAACTGATGCTGTCGGTAGCTGTCGGTATAGGCGTTGCACTTGTTACGTTTTGCACGGCGTCTATAGTGCGGCTGGCTTGCGGCACATGAGCCTGTGGCGCGTTTTCGGCGCGGCAAGGTAAAATTACCCTCTGATAACAAAAGCCGCTCAGAGCGGCAATTTGCGAAAGGATTGACGTATATGAGCTATATTCCCGACTGCCGGAGAGATGAGTATTACAATCAGAAATTCCTTGGCGGCTATGACAGGGAGTTTATGCGCGGCTTCGACTGGTGCGCCGAAGAGGCGGTTGATAATTTCTTTGACAACAATTACGACGACGACACCGGCGAATACCTCGCGCATATTCTGACGCAAAAGGTGCCGGAATGCCTGCGGGAACATTACACCATGGAGTACACCTTCGGCGACCGCCCCGACGAGGAACGGACGATAGAAACCTATGCCGATCTCATTCGCTTCGAGCTGCTCCACTGGATCGAAATGCAGCGCAATGAGATGATCACCGGCATGATCGACAGCATGAGCGACGAGGAATATGCCTCCAATGGCGGGAAAACCGAATAAAAAAAACGCAGCGTGACGTGTTTTTAAATGCTTCATGAAGCGTTTTTTATTTTGTCCGATACGCTCACGACGTTAAACTGCGGCGGCATTTTTATTCAATCAGCCGACGGGCGTAAAACGGGAGGTCTTTTTCTATGGAGAATCAGAATGCACAGAACGTGCAGACCACACAGGCCGCCGCTTCCGCTGCCAATTCGCAGCAGACGGCGGGAAATACGCAGGGCGCTGTCACTGTGAGCGCCGAAAGCATTGCCGCCGCTCTGATCCCCGCGCTGGACGCGAGACAGGAACGCGCCGAGAGGTCGGTCATCAAATCATTTGCCGAACAGAACGGCGTGAGCGTGGAGGAAATCACCAGGCTCGTGACGGATTACAAGGCGAAGCAGGCGACCGCCATTCCCCCAGATGTACAGCAGCGGATTGACGAGCGCATGAGAACCGCTGACAACCGGCTGATCTCCGCCGAGGTTCGCGCGGTCGGTACAGAGCTGAACATCATCGACATTGACGCGGCGTTTGCGCTGATGGACAAATCCGGAGTGAAGGTCGGCGACGACGGCAGCGTTACCGGCGTGAAGGAGGCACTGGAAGCACTCGCTACCGCCAGGCCGTGGCTTGTGAAACAGGCTGCACCGTCCCCTTCCGGCACGGGCAGCACCGGAAACTTCCCACGCGGGAACGGCGGTGAAAATGCCGACTTTGCTTCACGCCTTGCCGCTGCCAGAGCGACAGGCAACAACACCCTCGCCGCCGCAATCATTTCCGAAGCGGCTGCAAAGGGAATCTACCTGAGGTAACTTTTTTTTTGAAAGGATTTGATTTTTTATGGCAAATGTAAACGGCATGGGTACGGTCTTTAACCTTCCCAATTTTGCGGGGCAGTTGTATTCTTCCTCGCCTATCGTTACGCCCTTCCTCAACCTGATCCGCGGGAACGCGGTCAAGACCGACAATTTCCAGTTTGCGGTCGGCGTGGAGTACGCGCATGAAGCGGCTTCTCAGCCCGCCATTTCCGAAAGCGCGTCTGTGACCGCGCCTACCGCTATCAGCTATGTGCGTTCCCAGAGCACCAATGTCACCCAGATCTTCCATGAGAAGGTCTCTGTCACCTACGCCAAGCAGTCCAACAGCGGCAGACTTTCCGGCATCAACACCGCCGGAGCGCAGAACGACGCGCCCAATGAGCTGGACTTCCAGACCGCCCGCGCCCTTGAAAAGATGGCGCGTGACGTGGAGTACACCTTCCTCAACGGCGTGTACCAGCTCGCCGGAAGCTCCGCCCAGGCGAACAAGACACGGGGTATGCTGGAGGCTGCCGGAACGGTCATCGACTGCAACAACGCCGCTCTGACGCAGGACTTCCTCAATGCCGCTTACAAGGCGGCATTTGACGCGGGCGCGGATTTCACCGACATGGTGCTGATCTGCAATTCCGCCGTGAAGCAGTACCTCTCCATCATCTACAACCAGCAGATGGGCTTCAACCTGCCCGATTCCCGCAATGTGGGCGGCGTGAACCTTACGACCATCGAAACCGACTTCGGCGCGCTGCGCATTCTGCTTGACCGCTTCATGCCCGCCAATGTGCTTCTCGGTGCGGACATCTCCTGCATCCGCCCCGTTGAGCAGGACGTTCCCGACAAGGGCAATTTCTTCCGCGAGCCGCTCTCCAAGACCGGCGCCGCCGAGGAGTACCAGATCTTCGGGCAGATGGGTCTGGATCACGGCCCCGGCTGGAAGCATTTCAAGATCGTCAATATTGCCTGATAGATTTTTATCGGAGGAAACAACGGATGAGTTATGTACTTCTCGCACCCGACCCGACATTTACCGGCGTGTGCAGCGGCGTGGA
>ONID01000244.1 GCA_900317765.1 uncultured Eubacteriales bacterium
CATAGAGGGAAACGACCGCACGGACAGGCTCATAGAAATTCCGTATGAGCCGGAGATACACATTCCCGGCGTACCCGACAGCTACGGCGGCGCGTAACGAAGGAAGGAGAAGCTATGCCAGAACTCAGCAAATTATTTCTTCAGATTGTTCAATTGAGCCTTGAAGCGGGATTTCTTGTTCTTGTGGTGATATTGCTTCGGCTTGTATTCCGCAGCACTCCGAAATGGCTGCATTGCCTGATGTGGGCGTTGGTAGCGGTCAAGCTCATCTGTCCATTCGGCATTGAGAGCAAGGCAAGTCCGATGCCCAAGAGCGACGCGGTCAGAAGCAGCGTGGAAAGCACCGCGTCCGTCAGTGAATCAGTCGGGGAATTGCCCGAACAGCACCCGACGCAGCAGGAACAGCCAAGCCAATCGCACGGAACAGGAATACAAAGCCATGTAATGCAAAACGAACCCAAACCCGCTGGCAGCAGCATGATTCTTCCGTCCGCTGTGAAAATCGGCTCGTGGGTATGGCTTGCCGGAATGTCGGGCATTCTGCTGTACGCGGCGGCTTCGGCTGTCGCGCTCAGGCGCAGGCTTGCCGACGCGGTTCCGCTGGACGATTCTACAGAGAATCCCGACAGAATCTACCGGAGCCACCGCATACAATCCGCGTTTCTGTTCGGCATTGTCCGACCGAAAATCTACCTTCCCTTCGGCATCGACGGGGAAAATTTACGGCAGGTGATCGCGCATGAAAAGGCACACCTCCGCCGACTGGACAATGTGACAAAGGCGGCGGCCTTCATTCTTGCGGCGGTCTATTGGTTCAATCCGGCGATATGGCTGGCGTACATTCTCTATTGCAGGGATATAGAGCTTGCCTGTGACGAAAGCGTGGTAAAAGGAAAACAGCCGGACGAGCGCAAGGCTTATTCGATGGCGCTGCTGGAATGTTCGACTGAAAAGAATGCGAATGGTGGCGATTGTCGCGGCGCTGATCGTGGTGATCACCAGACCGACTGACTACAGAACGGACGTTCCGAAAGAGCTTGACGAAGCGGTGGCGCGCAGCATTTTTACAATGAACGGTGTGTCCATGTCGGATATTACGGTGGACGGGCAGACGCTGCATTATTGCGCGGTTAGGGATTCAGAAACTATTATTGAGAGCGAATGTCTGGGCGAAGGGCATATGATCCTAGGCTACAAGGACAAGAGCGACAGCGTGGAGGTTTACGCGCTTTGCAGCGCTGTCGGCTACGGCTTCCGCAACGAAATGCTGGTGGACGAAAGCGGATATTTCCATGTTGCCACATTGATAAAATTTGACAAGACCGAGGACGGAAAATACATTTTTAAAGAGGCACAGGAATCGAAGGACGGAGGATTGATGGTACCCTCCATCAGGGAGATGTTCCCCTCGGCGCTGGCAAGGGGAACGACGAGATAGGCGATGCCATGCAGAAGCAGTGCGACGTATACGCAGAGGCTTATCTGAAAGCCATAGGGCGGGAGGCGGAAATCACCAGCTACCACAACCAGGATTTCCCCATTCTTACCGACAACGGCGTGTCAGTCGCAGTGAGCAATGCCCTGTATGAGCTTCATCCCGAGTACAGTATCTACATCGGCAGCTTTGAAAGACTGGAAAACGGAAAGAGGGTTGTGTACTCGCAGTGGTGGAGCGACAACAAGATCGGTCCGGTCACAGTTACCTTTCAAAAATCCGAATACGACAGCGGAAAAATAGTTGAAAAATACGTCTACAAAGTCGAGGGCGACAAATTCGAGAGAATTAATATAGATTGAACCAATCGTGATAAAACGGGCTTCCCGCAAATAAGCAGGAAAGCCCGTTTTTGATGGAGCAGTCTATTATCTTTCGTAATGAATTATTACCGTTTTTTCACCCCCCAATTTAAAAGAATCCACGTATGATTAACTGGAACTTTCTCCCCAAATTCTTGTGAATGTTGGGGAGAAAGTTTTTGTGCAAATAGTAGTAATCTTCACATCGCTATTGAATAATCAATTTTGACGTGATATAATATCACCATAAATGAGGATTTGTTCATCGCAGCAAATTCAGCATCAAATAAAGTTAATATTACCCTGCTTAAAAAAAACGACCTTTTTGGCGGGGTGATTA
>ONID01000199.1 GCA_900317765.1 uncultured Eubacteriales bacterium
GCTTCACGCACAGCCTTCACGGTTCGTTCCTGCGGTCACGCCTCACATTCCGAATCCCATTCCTCCTTCGTCCTGTGCTTCGTCGGTTTCCTCCGCTTCATCGGCTGTCTGGGATTCTTCTTCCAATTCCTCCTGCGTGAGCTTGCGGAAACTGTCCTCGCCGAAAATCAAACCGAGCGTTCTTCCGTTATCCCACTGGGGATGGATGGTTCCCATATCGTCGACGAACTTCACCGTTCCGCGCGTACCGGGCGGGACGGGTGCGTAAGGGTCGCTCATCTCACCAAGCACGATTCTCGTGCCGGGCGGGTAGAGCATCTTGGCGCGCTGAATTCTCAGGCGCTCTCTGTCAAATGAATTCATTGCTGTTGATTCCTCGTTTCTTTTGTTTCTTTCTGTTGGTATTTGTAGGTTTTTGTTTAGGTCACCCCCTGTATAGGATAAAGAATGCGGCTTGCTTACATACCGCCGAAGTTCTGTCCGCTCTGCTGGCTGAGATATTCGTCCATTTCATCGGCGGTGTAGATGAAATAATCGTCGCTGTTCCAGAAGGAGATGTAATAATCTTCACCATCCAACGTAATAGGATGCTGTTCAAATCCCTCGCCCATGCCGTCAGAGTTCTGTCCGGAGACAGCTTCCTTCACAAGTCGAGTTTCTTCATCTGTGAATGACTCCTTCAGCTCGAAATCCACACGTCCGTAAATATCGCCGTTCATGGTTTCAACGCCCCATTTGGCGGAGATCAGCTTGTGCTGAATTTCGTCGTTGTCATCGCAGAGATATTGTGTCATGTTAATGTCGGACTGGTAATCGTCGATGGCTTCTTGGATTTCGTCCTCGAACCAGCGAACAGAACTGCTGCTAACCTCAAACAGATCCTCGCAGTCCTCGTCCTCCATCTGAATGGTCAACGGAAAGTAGAAGGTTTCGGTGACGGGTTCGTCCGAAAATGTCTTTCCATTATATGGCATATTCTATCGCCTCCGCTTTCTCCAATCCCAGCCGCCTGATATTGATGGCAGTGATAATGACGTTGTACATCTTTTCCGAGATCAGCTTGGTATCGAAGATATCGCTGAGTGAGACATGGTCGGTATTGAAGTACATATCCTTCGACGCGCTGTAAAGGGTGTAGCAGTTTTCGCTCACCGTGTCCAGCCTGACTTCGTCGTAGTCAATGCGGCTCTCTCGGATATTGCCTTTCACCTTGTTCCACAGAATCTGATCCGCCGTGAGCAGATACATCGCCGCCATGAGTCTGGTGTCGGTTTTGTCCTTCTTTCGGATGGCTTTCTTGAAAGTGGACTTGTGCTGCTGGCTTTTGAATCTCATTTGGTAATCACTCTCCTACAAAATTTTTTAGCAAACAAAAAAAGCCGACTGCTTTTTCTGTCGGACGCTGATCAGACGTCCTTCTTCAAAACAATCGGCTTTCTATGTTTTATACAAAAAAGCGCGCAGATTTTCTACCTGCACGCTTGATTGGCTGAGTATTAAATTTTCCTGAAAAAGGGGAAAGCGAGGCTCATAAAATGCTGTCACAGGGGTTCACTATCAAAAACACCCTAAAAATGCCCAAAAGCATCTACGGTCAGCCCGCTTCATTTTTTGACCCCTAAAACGCCGTGAAGCCCCTACTGTAGGGGCTTCACGGGGGTGGCATCTTTTTTATGCAACCTTTCTGGTGGAGGCGAGGAGAATCGAACTCCTGTCCAAAAACCACTTACCTTCGCTTTCTACGGGTGTAGTTTGTCTATGGCATTCCCCCGGGAAGGAGCCGACAAACAGGCTGGTTCCCGAAGTATCCTCTGATGCGTGATGAACTACGAGGCTGCTCATTCATGCACGTTCACCGCTGATCGACGCCCACATGCGGCCGCGGTACTCCGCAATAGGACGCGCCGCGTTTAATTACGCAGCGAGAGCAACTGTATTGTTGTCAGTTAATTTTAAGGTTTTCAGCGTTTAAAGTGCTGCTGAGATCACTACCCGCTTACGAAGACTCGCAATCCCTGTCGAAACCATTGCGCCCCCGTATGTCGCTCACATGCTTTTTGTGAGTATTTTATTATATCACGATTTTTTTGAATTGTCAATATTTTTTTCAAAACTTTTTGCTTTCATTCTGACCTCATTCAAATCAACTCATTCTCTGTCCTTTTCCTATTATCTGTTCGTATTATGCACAAAATCCAAAACAATTCAATAAAAAAATTGACACCAAAAAAATTGACATATTGACATTTTTGCATGATCGGGATAAAATATGATTAAATTCATCCAATATAAGAAAGGCGGCATAATATGGGAACAGTTTTATCTGTAAAAAAACTCAGGAAAGAATACCCCAAATTCACCCTTGACAATATCTCCTTTGAGATAGAGGAAGGCATGATCATGGGTCTGATCGGCAGAAACGGCGCCGGCAAAACCACTACCATCAAGTCCATCCTCAATCTCATTCACACCTCCGGCGGCGAAATCGCATATTTCGGCAAGAACCTGAATGAGCACGAGGCGGAAATCAAGCAGCAGATCGGCTATGCCGGCGGCGCGGTTGATTATTACAAGAAGAAAAAAATCAAAAAAATCATCTCCGTCACCAAAACCTTCTATTCCGGCTGGGACGACGAAGCCTACCGCAAATATATGGAGCTTTTTGAGCTGGACGAGGACAAAACCCCTTCCGAGCTTTCCGAAGGCATGAAGGTCAAGCTCAATCTCACCATGGCGCTTTCCCACGGTGCCAAGCTGCTGATTCTCGACGAACCCACCAGCGGTCTTGA
>ONID01000096.1 GCA_900317765.1 uncultured Eubacteriales bacterium
CTCATTTATTCGGTGGACGAGGTTTTTATAGACGCAACCCCTTATCTGCGCTATTACGGGATGAATTCCCGCCAGCTTGCCATGAGGATGATACGGGATGTGCTGGATTCCACACACATCACGGCGACGGTGGGGATCGGCACCAATATGTATCTGGCCAAGGTGGCGATGGACATCGTCGCCAAGAAAATGCCCGCGGATAGCGACGGCGTGCGCATTGCCGAGCTTGACGAAATGAGCTACCGCCAGCGGCTGTGGTGTCACCGCCCGCTGACCGACTTCTGGCGAATAGGAAACGGCATTGCCCGCAAGCTGGAAAAGAACGGCATCTTCACCATGGGAGACATAGCGCGGTGTTCCGAGGGAACGCCCAATTGTCTTCACAACGAGTCGCTTTTATACCGGCTGTTCGGCGTCAACGCGGAGCTTCTGATCGATCACGCGTGGGGGTGGGAACCCGCCAAAATAGCCGATTGCAAAGCCTACACACCGCAGTCCAGGAGCCTGAGCAGCGGACAGGTGCTCAGCAGGCCGTACACGGCGGCGCAGGGGCGAACGGTCGTGCGGGAAATGGCGGATCAGCTTTCCATGCAGCTGGTTAAAAAGGGGCTTTTTACCGATCAGACCGTGCTGGATGTGTGCTATGACGTGGAAAATCTGTCAGATCGGCGCAGGGCGGAATCATACAGCGGAGCGGTGGAAATCGACTGGTACGGCAGGCGGGTTCCCAAAAGGGTACACGGCTCCCGCAATCTCGGCAGACACACGGCTTCCACAGGGCTGATTGTGGAGGCGGTAACAGAAATCTACGACAGAATAGTGAATTACGACCTTCTGGTGAGGCGGTTCAATATATCGGTTTGCCATCTCATGAACCAAAGCGAAATCGACGAGACCGCTTCCCAGGGAACCCAGCTCGACTTTTTCGATTTTTTCTCGGAAAGCGACGCAAAGAAAATCGAACAGATGAAGCTGGAAAAGGAACGCCGCATTCAGGAGGCGCTTCTGGCCATTCGCGGCAGATACGGCAAGAATTCATTAGTCCGCGGTCTGAACATGCGTGAAGGAGCCACCGCCATGGAGCGCAACTGCCAGGTCGGAGGACACAAAGCGTAGGCGCTCGCATACGCTCGCTAAAAGAATAAAGAACAGTGAATGGTGAATAATGAATAGTTGAGGAAGGGCTTCGCCCTTGAATTATAAACGGAGGTGTGACGAATGCTCAACGCGCAGACGCAGTACAGGGATATCATCTTTCACCGGCATCATGTGTCGCCGAGCAGACCGCACATGTCGGTGCACTGCCGGGCGGCGCAGTTTGCGCCCTTCGCGGCGCTGACGGGATATGACGACATCATCAACGAATCGGCGCGCTGCACCGAGGAGGAATCCGAGCTTGACGAGAGCCGCAAAACCGAATTGAACGACAGGCTTGTATTCCTGCTCAGCCGGGAACAGCCGCCGGAGGTCACAGTCATCTATTTCGTGCCGGACATGAAAAAAGCAGGCGGTCAATACCTGACGTTTACCGACCGTTTGACAAAATACGACCCCTACCGTCGCCGGCTGCTGTTCGCAAGCGGTCTCGCTCTGCCGGTTGACAGGATAACGGATGTGACAAGTCCGGTTCTGGACGCACTTAATTGGTAAATGCGATTGACGGACGGTATATAATGTGATAAAATAGAAGCGCAGGACATTGTTTGGGGAATTATTATGTTATCGGAGGGTCTGCAATGAAAAAATTCCTTGTCGCGTTTTTTGTTTTTATCATACTGCCGGCGCTGGTGCTGCTGTATTTTGCGATGAAGTCGGAAAAATCACAGATCAGACAGGACAGCAGCAGGAAAATCATAAACGTATCGTCGGAGGAAAGTGAACCGGAATATATTTTCGGCGAACCGGAACCGCTGCTGCGTTCACCGCTGCAAAAGATAAGCGTCACCACGGGACAGGACGAAAACGGGTCGGTTTATTACACCGTCAGGGATTCGTCGGGGCTTTTGCTGCTCGACAAATCGTACATCGGCATCACCACCGATGCGTGCGATTTTTCCCGGGAACTTTCGTTTGTCAGACAGAAGCCGGCGGAAATCACCGATCAAAAATATGACAACATCTCCGGCAAGAGAAAGACGTCGCGCAATTATTACAGTGAAACGGTTTTGACCTATGAAAAGGACGGTTTCTATTTCGACATATATCTCAGGGCTTATGAAAACGGATTTGCCTGTCGCTTCGGCATACGTTCCAAGGACAATTCCGCCGAACAGCTCTCTGTGAAGGCGGAAACGGGGACTTTCAGCATTCCGGAGAAATCCGTCATCACAGCCCAGCTGATCAATGACGTCAGCAAAAAATTCTGCTATGAAAACACCTATTCCGTTAAAAAGGTCGAATGGCTGTCCAAAAACAAATTGAATTACGTGTGCTTTCCCGCTCTGGCAGCGATAGCGGATCGGGACGGTGCGCCGTCGGGGAAATACCTGCTGCTTTCCGAAGCCGACATGGTGACCTCTCCCTATCACGGCTCCATATTGCAGCCGCAGGGTGACAATGTGTTTGGTCTGCATCCCGCGCCTGTCGCAAGCAACAGCCCCACGGTGATCACCTCCGGCTTTTTGTCGCCGTGGCGATTCGGCATTTACGGCGACGCGGGAGAAATCGCCGTAAGCGACATGGCGGAAAATCTTGCGCCGGCGCCGCAGGGGGACTACTCGTGGGTGAAGCCGGGCGTCACGGCGTGGACGTGGATTTCCGAAAAGAAAAGGGGGCAGAGCAATCCCGCGACCATCAAGAAATACATAGACCTGTCGGCTGAAATGGGCTGGTCGTACCTGATACTGGACGAGGGCTGGCAGCCTGCGTCAAAGAAAGACGGAAGGGTCTATGAAGGGTATTACAGCTGGTTCGACGAAATATTACAATACGCCGAAAGCAAGGGCGTCGGGCTGATCGTCTGGATCAAATACGCCGATCTTGACACGCCCGAGGAACGTGAGGCGCTGCGTGAATACGCGTCCAAGGGCATCAAGGGAATCAAGGCGGATTTCTTTGACAGCGAAGATCAAACCACCATGAGCGACCTGAGCGAAATATACAGGCTGTGCGCCGAATGTCGCCTGCTTCTGAACTGTCACGGCGCCGGAAAACCCACCGGAGAGCGCAGGACCTATCCCAATGTGATCAACAGGGAGGCTGTCAAAGGGGAGGAATACGGCAAGTATTTTGTCAACCAGGCGGTCATCTGGGCATACACAAGAAATGTCGTCGGACCTGTGGACCTGACGCCGAGGGTATATCCCAAGACAAAGACAGGCACGACAGGCCTTCAGCTGGCGTGCTGTGTGCTGCTGGATTCCGGCATGCCCTGCATGGCGGGCAGCGCGGATGATTACCGCAAATTCAGCGGCGCGTCCTTTTATCGGGAGCTTCCCGCGACATGGGATGAAACGGTGTTCTTAGGCGGCGACGTCGGCGATTATGTCACCGAGGCGAAGCGTTCGGGCGACGTATGGTATGCCGCGACCATTACCAAGGATGCCAGGAAGGGCGTGTCCCTGCCGCTGAAATTCCTCGGTGAAGGGGAATATGAAGCCGTCATCTACAGGGACTCGACAAGGACGAAGCTCAAAGTATCCACCCAGACAGTGAACCAATACGATATTCTCTCCTATGATCTTCTGTCGGATTCGGGATATGTTGTGAGATTCACAAAAAAGGCGTCCTGAAACAGGCATCAATAAACCGGAAGCTCCTTTGCGGCTCTTTATTGAAAAGAGACACAGAGGAGCTTCACGGGTTTAGAGAGGTATACAGAGTTGATGGGAAATGTCGGAAATTATTTGGCTGCCGTTTTATCCTTCCTGCCCTTCAGAATAAAGTAGCCTGTGCAGCCCGCAGCCGCAAGAAGAATGACCAGACCGGCTA
Source organism: uncultured Eubacteriales bacterium (assembly GCA_900317765.1). GTDB lineage: Bacteria > Bacillota > Clostridia > Oscillospirales > Acutalibacteraceae > RUG762. The sequence goes on from ONID01000096.1 coordinate 3,931, forward strand.
TGACAAGCACCATGGTGTAATCGCCGCTGTCGGATTGGCTGACGGTCTGTGCCGTGCCGGTGGCACCGGCATCGGCAGCGGCGGTCACTTCGGGCGCGGTGCCGTCATTGGCGGAAAGGGCGGTGCCGCCGACATAAAGGGTATAGCCGTTGAGATAGATATTGCTGTTGTCGGACAGAGCGTTGCTCAGGCTGTCTACATAGGAATCGCCTGTGAGTACGACGACGGAATCTTCGTCCAGTGTCAGCGTAATTTTACCCGCCTGATTGGCGCCGTTGATGGTCCCTTTGTAGGAGGAACCGTCCGCCAGCGTCATGGCGACAGTGGAAACGCTGTCCGCCACAATATCCCCTTCGGCGGCCTGTCGGGAAAGGTTGAATGTCACCTTGCCGCCGTTGGAGCCGCTTTTTCCCCATGCCGCCGATTCGGCGCGGAGCAGGACGCCTGTGCTGTCGTTGTTGACAAGAAGATTGTTGGTGAGACTGATCACGCTGGTTGTATTGGTGATATAGAATGTATCCCCCTGGTTGGTGGTGACGGTGCTGTTGTTCGCTGTGAAATAGGAAGTTCCCTCTGAGGCGTCGCCCGACATGGACTGATAAAGGAAAATATTCTTGTAGGTTTCCGACTGACCGTTGAGGGTATGGTTGGTGTCGGTCAGAACGGTGTTGTTCAGCGTCACGGAATTGGCGCCTTCCACGACAACGCCTTCGGATGAGGTGGATGTGAGAGCGGCGTTACTGACCGTGATGTCGGCTGTGGAATAGATTGCCGGTGAGCCTTGTCCGTTGGTGGTGTAGGAACCGCCGTCCACTGTGAGCGTTCCGCCGCCTCGGTCGCTTCGGATGGCAGCCGAGGAATTGCCCTGTGTTTCCACCGTGAGGTTGCTTGCGTTGAGTGTGCCGCCGCCGGTCACCATGATGCCGCCGGAATTGTTGGCGCTGGTGTTGATTGTCGCGTCGCTGATGTTGACCGTGCCTGTGCCGTATGCGAATACGCCGTTCGCGTGTGCGCCGTCTGTGGTGACGCTCCCGCCCTTGATATCGAGCGTTGCGTCATTGTAGACCAGCACGGCTGCGTTGGTTCCGTAGAAGTCGGAGTTTTCGTCGCTCTCGTCGCCCGATTTGGTGACGGTGATATTGGCGAGCGTTGACTGACCGCCCGATACCAGCAGGGCATTTTCGCCGCCGGTGGAGCTTGTGTAGGACGAATCGCTGTCCGTTGCGGAGGAATCAATCGTATATGCGCCGGTGTAGCTGACGGAAGTGCTGCCGCCGCCGGGACCGCCTTGTCCGCCAGGGGCTCCGTCAGGCGGATCCCCGGGAGGTTCGCCCATTGCGCTGCCCCCGGGAGGGTCTCCGGGAGGCGTGTTAGCGGAAGCGGCGTAGACATTGGTAGTGATAACCGACATGGCAAATAGCAGCGAAAGTGCCGTTGCGACAAATCTCTTTTTGTTCTCGTTCATAGTAAATACCTCCGATATTCTGGTTTTCATTTTAGAGTAAATTAAGCTGATGCTCGGTTCGTTTTATACTGTCCCCCGAACCTTATGTCTTTATTATAAATGCCTTAACTTAAATTTACTTTAAACAAACCAAAAAAATCGGAGATTTTAAAATTTTTTTATACGCCTATCATGAGACGCGACAGGAATGCGCTCTTCTTGATGACATACTTATACAGCAGAATCGGAACCGAAATACCCAAAGTGATGGACAGCACATTGCTGACCGCGTTTGGCAGGGAGAGTTTCTTGAAGACGATGCTGCTTGCGTGAATGATAAAAGGATTGTGCATCAGATATATCGCCAAAGAGTAATCTCCCAACAGCAGCATGAGTCTCGTAAGAATGGACTTGTGTACCAATAAAAAGGAGCTTGCGCAGAAGAAGAGCAATGCGCCGGAAATGCCTATGGCGGCTATTCTGAGGGAAGAGATCGTCGTGTGCAGAAACAGATTGTCGAAGGATACGGGAATTCTGTAGACAAAGTAAAGAAAGAAGACGGAAAAAATCAATATGACAGGGTTATTGAAAAAAGGTTTTGCGAGTCTGTACTTCTGAAACAGTCTGCCGAATCCGAAGGTTAAAAAGCTCCTTGAAATCTTGATAAAGATGTAATCGTCGTTTTTAAAGAGTACGGTGCAAGCGGAAAAGATGAGAAAAAGCAACAGCATCGTCTCTATTCTGTCCGAATATCTGGACAGGGCATAATTAATGATCAGCACCCAGAACAGAGCAAACAGAAACCAGTACATCTGTATATACGAATACCGGAATGTCAGCAATCCCACTAAAATCTGCGGCAATGAAAGCTTGCGGAAGCCCAGCCCGTTCATCAGCGAAGCAGGCGCGGAAAAGGGCAGCCGGTAAAGGATGAAAGCCCCGAAGTAAAAGAGACATTCCCAAAAAAGATAAGGGACGCCGAGAGATTGAAACTTCTTGGCCGCAAACCGTTTGATACCGATTTTGGAATATTCGTCGCTTTTTTTCTGAAACAAGTATCCGGAGACAAACATGAAAATATGCACATCAATAAACACACATACCGAAATTAAAACCATGGATGCGTAGGAATCATAGTACAACACGATGGAATGCTGCAGGGCGACAAGCAGTATGGCAAACCCCCGCATTAATTGCAGCATGTCATGTTCGTCTGTCGAATTCATACAGTAGCTGTGCTTCGTTTCTGACATAGATATAATTCTCCTTGTTGGTGTATTGCCCGGCGTAGTTCCGATCATTCAGCCTGTGATCTGCTGCATGATGCAGGGGTCTTTGATTTTGTCGTCCTGTGCGAAGGTGAGCACCTTGGTCATGATTTCGGCGGTCTTTGGGTCCTCGTCGATAAACGGCAGGAAGAGCTTGCTCTTTTTGCCGCTCTGCACCGCCAGCACATTGATCTGATGCCCGCCGAACCGGTGTATCACGCCGCTGCCGAGGTGAATGGAATACCTGCCGTGCTTGCCCTCGATGATCGCGTGATTTTTGTCCAGCGTCACATTGCTGATGCCGAAGAGCTTCATGTTGAATGCAAGAATCACCTTGCGCATTTCCACGGTGGAATGGCTGGTTTCCGGATCGACTCCGCCGGCATGTGCCACGCTGACCGCCAAATCCACGTCCCGCATGACTTCCGAATACACGATGTCGGGAATGTCCCTGATCTTCATCGGCTCATAGGTGCGGCGATTGACAAAGAATACGCCCTCCAGGACCGGCGCTTCGATGTCGCTCGGAGAGAACCAGTCGGCGACCGCGTAGATGCTCGCAATGATGTCGTCCCTGTAGTACACCTTTTGCAGACCGTCCTCGTAATCGGCTATCCAGCGGCGGTTTTTCAACGCGCCCACCGTGCGGGATGTGGAAATCTGATTTCCGGCGAACAGGAGCGATTTGTCCTTGTCGAGTTCCTCGGGCAGTTTGACGTACAGCTCCCGGAACACCTGTCGGAAGGGCTGGCGAACGCCCTCCTTTTCGCCCCTTTCGAGGAAGAACTGCTGCCAGTCCGCCCAGATTTTTTTATTATACAGATCGAAGGGATGAGCGACTCGCAGTTTTGTGTCGTCATTTATGGCAATGCAATTGCCGTTTGCGTCTGTGAATTTGCCGCCGGAAATGATGCCGCTGATCCATTCGCCGTCAGCGGAGACAAACACCAGATTTTCCACGATGGCCCTGATGACCGGGTTTTCGCGCAGCATGAGAAGTTCGCCGAGACCGAAAATACTGCGCTCCTCCATGGCCAGCTCGAACATCTTCACCGTGCGGCTGTATTGCTGCCGGAGTTTGTCGCAGAATTCCTTCATTTCGACAAAAGCTGCATCCTTCTTGATGGCGGCGGGAGCCGATTTGAGCGCCTTGCCGCCCTTGGAAAACTGAAGGGAAGGCTTGCCGTCCTCCACGGTTATCATCACGTCATAGCCGCCGATGCCGTTCGGCTCGAAATAATCCAGATGCTCTCGCACAAGCTGTGTCTCCATCGAGAGGGTCAGACGTGTGTCGTCGGAATAGCCTGCGGTTACGGCAAGATTCTTCAGGGCATACTGTGCCGCAGCCCCTTCGCTTGCCCTTCTCTGCGCGCCGAACTGCCTGCTTTGTCTTGCGAAATTCTGAATGAATTCGTACCGCTGCAATATGTCTTCTTTTCCCTTGGAGGGAATGATCGCCAGACTCAGCAGCAGGTCCTTGTTGCGTTTGTCGTCAATGGTCGCTTCGGTGGCTGCCATATCCATCTTGCCGAGCGCCGCGTCGGCAAATTTGCGGGCGCGTGTGTGCATGTTGTTGTCGGAGGTGTATTTCGCCGCCTTGTACAGCTTGTCAAAGGTCTTTTCGCCCAGAATGGCGTACGCTTCGCGGAACCACTTCACATCAAAGCAGCCGCCGTTGAGTTCTTCCTTGGTGAG
>ONID01000095.1 GCA_900317765.1 uncultured Eubacteriales bacterium
ATGAAGCGGCACAGATCGCGCACATGGAAGAATTGCAGCTTCATGCTGCCGTCGCCGGGAAGGCAGAAGGCTCTGTCCTGCATCGCGCAGTCAAAGACAAAGCCCTCGCGGTAGAGGTTTTCATAGATCCCATAGAAATAGGGAGGCCGGAGCATATACGCGCCGGGCACGTTTTCACTGAGATACTTCTCCGCTGCCAGCTTGTTCGTGCCGTAATCGCCCCAGACCGCATTGCGCCCGCATTCCTGCGGCTCGGCAAAGGGCTGTGCATTGGTTTCGGGATAAACCGCGCTGGAGCTGATGAAGATATAATCCTCAAATCGGACGCCCGATTCCACAAGCGTCCTGACATGCTCCTGGGTGTAGGCTGTAATGTCGAGAATTGCGTCAAAATGCTTTCCCGCCAGAAGATTGCCCAATTGTGTGCGGTCGCAGTTGATGAGCGTCACGCCGCTGATCTGCGGTCGGCTGCCGCGGTTGAGGACGGTTACGTCGTGTCCTTTCTGAACGAAATATTCCGCGGCGAATTTGCTGACGAAAGTGGTTCCTCCAGTAATAAGAATCTTCATGGCGAAAAACTCCTTTACACAACCGATTCAAACAGACGGTCGGCGGTTTCTTTGGTGGCGTATTCGCTGACTTCCAGCACGCGGATCTTGACCGAACGTGCGCCAAGTGTTACCTCGATCACATCGCCCACCTTCACATCGTACGATGCGCGGGCAATCTTGCCGTTGACCAGCACCCTTCCCGCGTCGCAGGCTTCGTTGGCAACCGTGCGCCGCTTGATGATGCGCGATACCTTCAGATATTTGTCAAGTCTCATAATTTTTTAGCTCCTTTATTATTCAAAATATTCCGATAGATTTATTATACCATGCCACGCTCAAAAAAGCGAGTATTTTTTCTTTTCTTAATGATTTCTTTATTATCATCAAATCAGAAGCCCTTGAAAAAGTTTACATATCATCGGTTGACAAATTCCTTTTTTTACATCATGATATATAGTATATAAGTATGCAATACGGTGATTTTACTATGAGAAATCTTAAATATGAATTCAACCGCGTGGGAAGGCAGCTGCTCGACGCGTTTTATGCTGGCAGGGCTTTGGTCGCCTACAATCATCTCGGAGCGCATTTTTCGCTCGAAGACGGCGTGCAGGGCGTGAGGTTCACGCTGTATGCCCCTTATGCCGTGAAGATTGCCGTGGTCGGCGACTTCAACGGCTGGAACGAAAACGCCCACATCATGCACAAAATAGACAATTTAGGGATGTACTCCGTCTTTGTCCCGGGTGCTGTCAGAGGACAGCTCTATAAATACAGAATCTGGCAGATCAGCGGCGCGGTTTGCGACAAGGCGGACCCGTATGCGCAGATGGGACAGCGCAGACCCTACAATTCCTCCGTGATTATGGAAGTGGACGACTCCGCTTTTACCGACGGCGACTGGATGCGCAGCCGTTCCCGCTGCTTTGAAAAGCCGCTGAATATTTACGAGGTTCATCTCGGCGCGTGGTGCCGCAAGCCCGGTTCCAGCACCGAACAGAGCTGGCATACCTACGACGAGATTGCCGAGCTGCTTGCCAATTACGCGTTGGACAACGGCTTCACCCACATCGAATTAATGCCCATCACCGAACATCCCTTTGACGGTTCATGGGGCTATCACGTCAGCGGCATGTTCGCCGCGACCTCCCGCTACGGTTCTCCGCAGCAGCTCATCAAGATGATCGATATCTGCCACAGCAAGGGCATCGGCGTTATTCTTGACTTCGTGATGGTGCATTTCGTGCGGGACAGCTTCGGTCTGGGACGTTTCGACGGCACGCCCCTCTATGAATATCCCCTCGATTTCATGGCCAACAGCGAGTGGGACTCCTACAACTACGATTTTTACAAGGGACACGTCCAGAGCTTCCTGCTCTCGGCGGCGCATTTCTGGCTCAGCACCTATCACATCGACGGGCTGCGCATTGACGCGGTGAGCAATATCATCTACTGGCAGGGACAGGCGGAACGCGGTGTGAACCAGGGCGCAGTGGAATTCATGCGGCGGTTCAATGACGAACTGCACGCGGTGTTCCCCGAGGTCATGATGATCGCCGAGGATTCCAGCTCCTATTACAACGTCACCTCCCGCTATGCCGATCACTGGCACCTCGGCTTTGACTACAAATGGGACATGGGCTGGATGAACGACACGCTCAAATACTTTTCGCTCGATCCCTTCTTCCGCCGCGGAAGTCACGAGAAAATGACCTTCTCGATGGATTATTACAACACCGAGAACTACCTGCTTCCCTTTTCGCACGATGAATCCTCCCACGGGAAGAAGTCGATTCTCGGCAAGATGTGGGGCAGCACCAAGCAGAAGTTCGACCAGTGCAGGGCGCTTTACGTCTATATGTTCACCCATCCGGGCAAGAAGCTCAACTTCATGGGCAACGAATTTGCTCAGCTCGACGAGTGGAAGATCACCGAGGAAATCCACTGGTACGAGCTTCAGAACGAGTACAACGGCAAATTTTCCGCCTTCTTCAAGGAGATGAGCCAGATTTACCGCTGGTACCCGTCGCTCTGGGAGATGGATTACAACGGCGTCGGCTTTGAGTGGATAGACCGCACCGACGACTACAACAATATTTTCGCATACATCCGGCGCGGAGGCGGTCAGGAAACCGTCGTGGTGCTCAATCTTTCCACGAATCCCCAGTACCAATACATTCTCGGACTGCCGCATCAGGGACGCATCAGGGAAATCATGTGCAGCGACGCGCCGGAATACGGCGGCGACGGACTGACTAATAACCAGCCGCAGGAGATTTCTCCCTATCCTCACGGAGAAATGCCGTGCAGCGTCACCGTTCAGATCGCGCCGCTTTCGGGGCATGTATTTGTGATTGAAGATCAAAACAAAGAGGGGTAAGGATGAATGTCACAGACCTATTCCAAAATTGACAAAATACCGTCCGGTCAGGCTTCCGAAAAACTGATCGAGGGCTGCCTTGTGCTGGAAGGCGGTGCCTTCCGCGGACTGTATACACAGGGCTTTCTGGATGCGATGATGCAGAATGACCTCAATCTGAGCTGTGTGATAGGCGTTTCCGCGGGCGCTCTCAGCGGCCTGAATTATGTATCGGGACAGATCGGGCGTTCCGCCCGAATTAATCTGACCTACAGGCACGACAGCCGGTATGTCGGCGCAAGAGCGCTGATTCACAGCCACAGCATTCTGGATGTGGGCTTTCTCACCGAGGACAGGGGCATCATCTCCGAACCGCTCAACGAGGAACGGTTCTACCGTCCCGGGCAGCGGTTTGCGGCGGTGGCAACCAATTGCCTTTCCGGAAAGCCCGCGGTTTTTGAAAAGGGAAGGTGCGGGCAATACATGATGGACGGTGTGAGGGCATCGGCGACAATGCCCTACATCTCTCCCATGCTCAGGATCAAAGGAACGCCCTACCTCGACGGCGGATGCTCCTGCGCCATTCCGTACCGCTGGGCGATCAAACAGGGCTACCGGAAAATCGTCGTTATCCGCACGCGTGATCCGCTTTTCCGCAAGGAGGAAAAACGCGTTTCTCCTGCGCTTCGTTTTTACAGGCGTTATCCGCTGCTGGCGGTAAAGCTGATTCAGAGCGACCGCCGATACAACCGCCAGTGCGACGAGATCGAACTGCTGCACAGGCGCGGGATGCTGCTGCGTCTCGCTCCGTCCGTTCCGGTCAATGTCGGCAGAGTGGAGCCCGATCTGGAAAAGCTCGGCGGGCTTTACTGGCTGGGATACAACGATTGTCTGGCAGGGCTTGATGAGATCAGAGAGTATCTGTCAATTTGATTTTCTTCAAAGGAGTATGCGTCAAATGAGCAACATAAAAGTATTCTTTAAAAATTTTACCGCCGGACGTAAGGCGCTTGTGAAGCGAATGGGGATATATCTCGCCTCGTCGCTTGCCGTTTTTGAGGCTGCCAATATCTTCCTGGAGGACGGAGCGGTGGCGCAGTGGTGCGAAGGCGTTTCGCTCGGCGGCGTCAGCCTGAAATCCCTGCTTACCAATGTGCTGGTTTATCTCGGCGTGGGAGCTGTCATCGCGCTGCTGCGGCAAAGCTCCTTTGCACATTACTGCATGAATATCGTCGGCACGGATGTGGCGATTGAAATATCCATGTCGGACATCTTCTCGAACAAAGGAGAAATCGTCGTCCCCTGCAACACCACGTTCTCTGGGAGAAAGCAGGTCATAGGAGGCAGAAGCATCCAGACCCAGATGACGAACAGAATTTGCTTCCCAAAGGGCGAGGAAACGCCCGGCGTGAGCAATGACGAGTATTTCGAGCAAACGGTAGACCGCGCTCTGCAGCGCCCCGAATGTCAGGCACGCAGACTGCCCGGACAGAAGGAGCTTGCCGGAAAGCAGTACGACATATACGAATACGGCACAATGGCGCCGGTCAGCTTTCCCGTTGACGGAAAGCAGCGCAATGTCATTCTGTTAGCGGTCGCCGAAATGCTGGAGCCGGACAAGCCGAAGACCGACGGACAGCATCTCATGAAGAGTATAGACGATATGTGGGAACAGATCGCACAGAACCGCACCCGTGAACAGACGCTTGTGGTGCCGATCCTCGGCACAGGCAGTGCGGGCATCACCGACAAACCGCAGCAGACGGTTGCGCGTTATATCCTGCGCACGTTCGCGGACAACGCCCACCGGCTCGGCATCCGGAAGCTGATTCTCAGCGTCTACCCGCAGGACTATCTCGACGACAAGATCAATTTAGAAGAACTGCGCTGTTATGCCGATTACCTGTGCAGGTTCCCCGACAGTGACTTTAACATTAACTGAAATGCCTGCAACGGAGGTATATTGAATAAATGTCATCTTTGTCTGATATTGGTACCATAAAGGACATCATGCAGCGCCACGGCTTTTCCTTTTCCAAAGGATTGGGGCAGAATTTCCTGGTCAATCCTTCGGTCTGTCCCAGAATGGCTGAAATGGGCGGTGCAAACGAACAATCCGGCGTGCTGGAAATCGGTCCGGGAATCGGCGTGCTGACGGCGGAGCTTGCCCGCCGCGCCAAAAGGGTGGTGGCTGTCGAGCTGGACGACCGGCTCATTCCGGTACTCGGCGAAACGCTGGCGGAATTTGATAATGTAAAGGTGATACACGGCGACGCGCTCAGGCTCGACCTTGCAGGCGTCATCAGGGAGGAATTTGCCGACTGCGAAAGCGTCGCCGTCTGCGCGAATCTTCCCTATTACATTACCTCTCCCATCATCATGGCGCTGCTGGAAAGCCGTCTGCCGATCTCGTCTGTCACGGTTATGGTGCAGAAGGAAGCCGCCGATCGCATATGCGCCCCTGTGGGCAGCCGCGACAGCGGCGCGCTCACCGTCGCCATCAATTACTATGCCGAACCCCGCATGCTCTTCCGCGTAAGTCCCGGCAGCTTCATGCCGCCCCCGAAGGTGACTTCGGCTGTGATTCGCATGGATATTTTGCCGCAGCCTAAATACGACGTGGGCAGCGAAAAGGTGTTTTTCGATATGGTAAAGGCGGGATTTTCACAGCGGCGCAAGACGCTTGCCAATTCCCTGACCTCGGGAGGCTTTTTGTCCAAAGAAAAGGCGGCACAGGCGCTGTCAGCTGCCTGTATTGCTCCCAACACCAGAATAGAAGCCCTGAATATGGAAAAATTGGCGGCGCTTTCGAGATGTATTCTTGAAAGCACTTGAAAATCTCATAAATATTGCTGAATAAATGATAAAAAAGACTGTACATTCGGTAAAAAATGATGTATAATCAGGAAAAGGACTTTAATATGATCGTCAGGAGGAGCTAAACAGTGAACAACGACTTTAAAAAATCATCCTATATTTTGACTATCCTGTTTTTTCTGATTGGAATAGCCGCATTGGTCTGTGTTTCGGCATCGAAGTATTTTCAGTTTGACGAATTGGTGGTAACCGTCGCACAGATAGTTTCACTTCTGGCGTTTTTTGTGATGTTTATCAATTCCGTTTACGCAAAGAGCAAATACAACAGCGCCTGCATCCGATTTGCGGATTACATTCTTACCAACCGCCGGAAGGAAGCCGAGAGAAAGACGTTGGACGCCGAGCGCATGAAGGAAATGCAGAATATCCGCGAGGCTGCCGAGCACGAACGTGTAAAAGCAGTGGAGGCTGCGCTTCAGCAGAAACGCAGCGAAGAGGCGCAGACTGCCGCAAGACCGCAGACGCCCTACCAGCAGCCCGTGCCGATGCCGCAGACTGTTCCCATGCCGCAGCCGATTCCTATGCAGCAGCGTATGCCCATGCCGCAGCCGATTCCGGCACCCCAGTCCGTGCAGCAGCGTGTTCCGGCACCTCAGCCAATGCCGCAGGCTGTACCGGTTCAGCGTGAGGCGGATCTCCGACCAAATGAAGAAATGCTTTACAATGAGTACGGTGAGCCTGTCATGATGCGTCGGCGCGTGCGCAAGACGCCTTCCTCGCCGGATGGAGAGCTGCTCTACGACAGCAACGGAAATCCCGTCATCCGCCGCAACCAGGGACTCTGGGAGCCGCTTGAACAGCGCCATGAATTCGTTTTCAAGTTTGAAACCGCTCCGGGAATGACGATGTCCCGGCAGAGCAGACAGTCGGATAATGAAGAACAGGATGGCGGCCAATGAGCAGCACAATGATACCTTACCGTCATACGGCTCAGTATTATGAGACCGACCGCATGGGGATTATCCATCACTCCAACTTCATCCACTGGATGGAGGAAGCACGCATTGACTACCTGCGCCAGCAGGGAATCCGCTACAGCGATTTGGAAGCAAGCGGGTTGATTTCGCCGATTTATGAAATCAGATGCCGGTACAAGCGTCCTGTCAGATTTGAGGATGTTGTGGCTGTTGAAGTCAGCCTGACGAAGTATACAGGCGTCAAGCTGATACTATCCTACCGCATGGTCAACGAGTCGGATGGAACTGTCTGTGCCGAAGGTGAAAGCACGAGCTGCTTTACCGATTCGGACGGAAAACCCATCTCTCTCAAAAAGGAATTCCCGGGGCTTCACGTGCTCTTTGAAAATCTCTTAGGTCAACTGAAATAATAATAGAATCAGCCCTTGACGCAATCGTTCTCAACAACAGGGAAGACGGATTGCTTCAAGGGCTTTTTATTTTTCATAATTCATCGGTGGACGGCGAACAATATCTATATACACCCGAAGACGATCAGGAGGAATGAAGCAAATGCACGGGGTATTACTGTTTCTGACAGGGCTGTTTTTGGGGGGAGCAGTCGGCGTTGCGGCAATGTGTCTGGTTCAGGTGACCCGATGCGCGGGATGCCGTCACAGAAAAGCGTCGGTCAGTCGGGACGGGAGGTAACGGTGACCCCGGCATATCCGGCGATTTCGGCAGCCTCGGCATAATCAGCCATGCGTGCGACGCCCATTATGCGGCTGTCGCCGTACAGGTCGATAAAACACAGCGTAATGCCCGACTGTCCCGCGTATTCGTTGAATTGTCTTGCCCATGCGTCGAGGTTTTTATGCGGATCGAACCGCATTTTGTCAGTTGAAAAGACAATTTTTTCTGTCACAAGCAGCGCTTTGAGCGCGTCGGTAAATTCTTCCGGTCTGCAATCGGCATGCAGCTCCCGCAGATAGCCCTGTTCCAGCGCTGCTCCGACCGCAGCGATCACGCGTAGCCAGGGCGCCGCTTCATCAGAATACTGCAATCCGCGGCGGTCCAGCATGTCCATATGTGCCAGACAGAACTTCTGGGTGTCGGCGAAGCATTCATCCAGAGTCTTCAGGACGGCCATATCATTGCGCGTAAGAAGACCGAAAGCGGCGGAAAGCGCTTCCTGCGGTCGCATGGGCTCTTCGGGAACGGCTGGTTTTTCTTGTTGTTCCAGATGAAATAATTCTGTCAGCTTCATATTGTCGGAATCTCCTGTCTATTGCATGGATAACGGTAATCATTATAACATCTATGTCTCGGAAACGCAAGCAAAAAGCCCGAATGATGTCGTCGCAGAGGAAAGAGAAAAAATAAATTGCATAATTTAAAAAAATCTCTTGACAAATGTCGGAAGGTATGATAATATTATTCTTGCTAACTGAGTTGGCACCAACCGGGTTAGCTATTATGCGGATATGGCGGAATTGGCAGACGCGCTAGATTCAGGTTCTAGTGAATGCAAGTTCATGCAGGTTCAAGTCCTGTTATCCGCACCAACTACGGAGGGGTGTCCGAGCGGTTTAAGGAGCTAGTCTTGAAAACTAGTGATAGGGTAACCTACCAAGGGTTCGAATCCCTTCCCCTCCGCCACACCCTCTCTCTCCCCTGCTAAGGGAGTAGGCTGGGTAAACTCTGGCGCGAGGGTTCAAATCCCTCCTTCTCCGCCAAAGCGAAAATCCTGTCGACGATAGTCGATGGGATTTTCGCTTTGTATTATTCTTTTTTCTTTCTATACAACGCGCTGGGATAAAAGTAAAGCTCAGTTGAATACAGATAATGGAAAAAATCAACAATCAGCCTCTTTATATTTTTTATATTTTTGAACAAAGCTGAATAAAATATTATTTCTCTTGCCGTACCATAACCCACCGACATTTTTTTGTTCTACCCTTCCAACAGCGCTGCGCTTGCGCGTGCTAAGAAAAGAGATAATGGAGAATAGATAATAAATAATAGTGAAAGCGAGAATACTCGCTGCGCTGTTGTATTATCTATTCTCCATTATTGTTTTATCTAAGTTGTGTGCGGTTGAGATCGACATCGCCCGTTTTGCTGTCAAGCTATCGATTTATTTTGCGAAATAACTCTTACCATGCGAAAACCAAAATCGCAACCGCATATATTCCGATGATAAATACCGTTGACAACAGGTCGAGTATTCCCAAAACCAGGACGGCTTTGCTTTCCTTGGCGAGTTTACGACCGATGAAGAAGAAGACAAAGCCCAAAAAAGCAAGCAAAAAGGTGACGCTTATTACCCATCTGATCAGGTTGGAGTCGAATTTCGAAACAACCAGCGCGTAAGACGTGACTGCTGAAACAATAGGAATCGCTTCCAGCATTAAGGCTATTGATTTTTTGCTCATTTGAATCATCCTCCGATTTGTTTTTTTTTCAGCTGCCCAATGGAAGCCTGTTTACAGTATCAGTTTATCACGCCTTCATCAGAAAGTCAATCTCTGTAACATCTCTGTTACCCAAGACATATGAATCCACAAAAGCGAAACCCGCAAAAAAATATTTGTTCATATTCAAATAACATCTTGCAAATAATCTCTTAATATGGTATGATACTAATTATCATACTTTTTCTTTTTCAGGAGGTGAGTCCAATGTCCTTTCGCAGATGGCGTATAGCCAAATCGGATAAAATGCTTTCCCGCAGCGTCGCGCAGCGCTTCGGAATCGACGGCTTTGCCGCGCACCTGCTCACGTCAAGGGGATTCTGTTCGGATGAATTGATAACCGACATGCTTGGTCTCGAAGACGACACCGCCGATTTTATCGATCCTTTTGAGATCATCGATATGGATAAGGCTGTCAGCCGCATACGCCGTGCTATAGACGGGTTTGAGAAAATTGCCATATACGGCGATTATGACGTTGACGGAGTGACCTCCACAGCGCTGCTTTATTCCTACCTGGAAACTGTCGGTGCTAACGTGATGTATTATATTCCCGACCGTGAGGGCGAAGGATACGGACTCAATTGCAAGGCGGTAGACCTGCTGCATGAGATGGATATCAATCTCATCATCACGGTCGACAACGGCATTTCGGCGGTCAATGAGGTGGCTCACGCCAAATCGCTCGGAATGGACGTGGTTATCACCGACCACCATCAGGAGGGTGACGCCCTGCCGGACGCCATCGCGGTTGTCGATCCTCACAGGAAGGAGTGCCGCTGCCGTTTTAAAGAATACGCCGGCGTGGGCGTGGCGTTCAAGCTGGTCTGTGCGCTCGAGGGGGACAGCATGACCGTGATGGAAAACTGCGGCGATCTGGTGGCGTTGGGCACCGTCGCCGACGTGGTGAGTCTGACGGGTGAAAACCGCAGGCTGGTTCGGCTCGGACTGCGTTATCTCCAGGATTCATGCAGACCGGGACTCAGCTCCCTGATCGATATGGCAGGGTTCACAGGCAAGACCATTACCTCTACCAGCATCGCCTTTATCATTGCGCCGCGGCTCAATGCCGCCGGTAGACTCGGCAAAGCTTCTCACGCCGTGAAGCTGCTGATTACCGACGACGACGAGGAGGCGTTTGCTCTTGCCGAAGAGCTGACCGCAAAAAACAGAGAACGCCAGGCGATTGAACAGGTGATAGACAGCGAAGTTTCGGAGATGCTCGAGAAGGATATGTCGGTTCTTTACGACCGTGTCATCGTGATTGCCGGCGAAAAATGGAACGGCGGCGTGATAGGGATATTCGCCTCCAGAATATGCGAACGATACGGGAAGCCGTGTTTTATCATATCATATGACGGACAGAAGGCAAAAGGCTCGGGACGCAGCATAGAGGGCTTTTCGCTTTATGAGGCGATTTCGGCCTGTTCGGAGCAGCTGACCGGTTTCGGAGGTCACACGCTGGCCGCAGGCATCAATCTGAAAACAGAGAACATAGATGCGTTTCGCAGGGCGATCAACGAATATGCCCGCCGGAAGTTCCCGGTCATGCCATCTCCTGAGCTGAATATCGACTGCCAGCTCCCGCCGTCCGCCGTCAATCTGCAGCTCTGCGAAGCCTCGCAGCTGCTCGAACCGTTCGGCGCGGATAATCCCACCCCGATGATCGCTGTCATGGGGCTGCATCTGACCGACATTTACGGTGCAGGCGGAGGAAAACACCAGCGACTGACACTCGAACGCGGAGGAACGATCATCACAGCCATGAAATTTGCCACATACGACGAGGACTTCCCCTTTAAGGTGGGAGATGTGGTTGACATTGCGGTCACGCTTGATAAATCGACCTATCGCGGAAGAGACAGCCTCACGCTGGTTGTGCGTGACATACGTCTCTCGGTGACGCAATTTGAGGAAATCAACGGCGGCAAACAGCTGTTTGAAAAAATGATGCGCGGCGAGGCGCTGACCGATGACGAGACAAATGAACTCAGACCTACCCGCAGTATATTAGGGACCGTATACCGTGCGGCTTCCGAGGGCTACCGCGGGGAAGCCGAGGTGTTGGGATGCCGCATGAAGCGCATGGGCGTGAGCTTTGCGGCGCTGCTCACCTCTTTGCGGATACTCAGTGAGGGCGGTCTGCTGGAATTTGTCGATGAAGGGACCATCATCTATGTCGAGGCGGCTGAACGCGGAGATAACACCGCCAAGATTTCGCCGGAGAAAACGCCCACCGCATTAAGGGTGGGATACACAAATATCTGATAGTTATCTTTTGAGAGAGGAAGAACCATAGATTTTTTTGCGGCGAAGAGCCGTTTTGAGGAGGGAAGACCATATGACAAACGGAATTGACGACATCGGAGGAAGAGATGTCAACGAGAGAGATTTTACAGACAATGTGGTGGAGACATACCAGACATACGACCAGCTGGTTGCAAATATTTTAAAGAGCGGCAAGGATTACGACATGGCAGCCATTGAGAAGGCCTATCTTTTTGCCAATAAAGCTCATGCGGGGCAGAAGCGCAAGTCGGGAGAGCCTTATATCGTTCACCCGATCTCGGTGGCGAATATTCTTGTTTCGCTCGGCATGGATACCGAGAGTGTGGTCGCAGCCCTCCTTCACGATGTGGTGGAGGATACGCCGGTTACCTTGGAGGATATCAGGAAGAATTTCGGCAGCACCACCGCACAGATCATTGACGGTCTTACCAAACTAAGCAAGCTCGGTTTCAACACAGAGGAGGAGCATCAGGCGGAGAATGTGCGCCGCATGCTCATTGCCACCAACAAGGATATACGCGTGCTGATCATCAAGCTCGCCGACCGTCTGAACAATATGCGCACGCTCAGCGCCATGTACCCCCAGAAACAGCGCAACATCGCCCGCGAGACACTCGAGGTATACGCGCCGCTCGCCCACAGAATGGGCATCCGTCCGGTCAAGGAGGAGCTGGAGGATCTGGCGCTCAGATACCTTGACCCGATAGGCTACAAGCAGATCTGCGACAATCTTTCGGCACAGCAGGCCAACCGCGAGGCGTTTCTTGAGGAAATCAAGGAGGAGCTTCGTCAGAACCTGGTGGAATATATACCCAATGTGGAGCTGTCAGGACGTGTCAAATCCGTTCACGGCATCTACAACAAGATGATCATGCAGGGCAAGAGCTTTGAGGATATTTACGACGTATATGCCGTGCGCGTGATTGTGGATACCGTTGCCGAATGTTATGCGGCGCTGGGTGTGGTGCAGACCATCTATACGCCGCTGCCCAATCGCTATAAGAACTACATTGCCATGCCCAAGTCCAACGGCTACCAGTCGCTGCACACCACTGTCATCCGCAAGAGCGACGACCCGAATGAAAACGCCGTTCCCTTTGAAGTGCAGATACGCACCAGGGATATGCATCTCACGGCTGAATTCGGTGTGGCTGCCCACTGGAAGTACAAAACCGGCAAGGCTGCCGAGGGCGGCAACAAGGTCTTTGAAGACACCGTGACATGGATCCGCAAGATGATCGAGGACCAGATGGACAGCGAAAGCGCCGATGTGATTGATGTCATCAAGGAAGACATCATGCCGGAGGAAATATATGTATTTACGCCCAAGGGCGAGATCAAGGTACTGCCGAGAGGTTCGACGGTGATCGACTTTGCCTATGCGATTCACAGCCAGGTGGGACACCGCATGATCGGCGCGAAGATTGACGGCAGAATTGTTCCGCTCAACACGGTGCTGCACACCGGCAATAAAATCGAGATACAGACCACCAAGGAGATCACCAACGGTCCCAGCCGCGACTGGCTCAACATGGCCAAGACCAGCCAGGCCAAGACCAAGATCCGTTCGTGGTTCAAAAACGAGCGCAGGACGGAGAATATCGAGGAAGGCAAGGCGGAATTCGAAAGGGAAATGAAGCGCGCCGGGCTTGTGCTGCCCGACGACAAGTTCGACGAATTTATGCAGGAGCAGATACGCAAGTCCCACAAGGACAGCATAGACGATTTCTATGCCGCGATAGGCTACGGAGCCATTGTTGTCACCAAACTGATGCCGCGTCTGCGCGAGGATTACGCGAGAATCGTCGTCAAGCCGATGGGCTTGCAGGGCATAGAGGGCAATTTTGCGCAGGAGGAGCACAGGCATCCCAAGGGAGATCCGGGTGTGCGGGTGGAAGGCATAGACAACTGCCAGATCAAGATGTCCCGCTGCTGCAATCCCCTTCCGGGCGATGAAATCATCGGATTCATCACACGCGGTTTCGGCGTGTCGGTTCACAAGAGAAGCTGCCCGAACGTCCCCGAAAACATAGAGGGATGCGAGAACCACGAGCGCTGGATTAAGGTTTACTGGAGCGAAGGCACCAATTACCGTGAATTCAAGACCACGCTGAGGCTCTTCTGTCTCAACCGCAAGGGACTGCTTGCCGACGTGACAACGCAGCTTTCCATGATGCACATCAGCATCAGCATGCTCAATTCCCGCGAGCTGAAGGACGACAACGCCGTTATCACGGCGACCATTTCGGTCAGCAGCAAGGAGCACCTTGCGCAGATCACCTCCAGGCTCTCCCGCATCAGCGGTGTGCTGAGCATTGAATAAGGTTTTATAAGATTGCGGAAGGCTCCGCCGATGTTTGTTCGGAACGGAACCTTCCGTGTTTCAATCCGGATAAATTGGGAATGATATTAATGGCAACGAACAAACTGTTCATCACCACCATCGGCGGACGCAGCTTTGATCCGCTTTCTCCTGCCATCGGAGACATAGATATCCACGACATAGCCCATTCCCTCAGTCTCATCTGCCGTGCCAACGGGCATTTCAGCAGTTTTTTCTCTGTGGCGCGGCATTGTATCAACTGCTCACTGGAAGCGGAGGCAAGGGGATTCGGGGTAAGGGTGCGGCTGCTTTGCCTGCTGCACGACGCGACCGAGGCCTATGTCGGCGACATGACCCGTCCGTTGAAGCGGCAGCTTCCCTACTATTGCGAGTGTGAAAGGCAGCTGCACGGGCGGATTTTGGAGCGCTTCGGCATACCGCAGGAGGATGCCGCGGAAAACGAGATTGTCATGGAAATTGACAACTGTATGCTTTACCATGAATTCCTGCTTTTCAACGGCGACAGGCTCTATGATGATCCGCCTGAGAAACATATTGATATAGAACACAGCGAGCGGGAATTCAGTCAGACAAAGGCTGAATTTCTCGGAATGTTTGAGAAACTGATGACGGAGGCGGGTTATACATGCTGATTTCCGTTGTGCTTCCCTGCTACAACGAGGAGAAGGTGCTGACGCTCACATACAGTGAGCTTTCAGCGCAAATGAAGAAGATCACCGACGACTATGAGATGATATTCGTTGACGACGGCAGCCGTGACAATACACGCGCACTTCTCAAGCAGTTCGCCGAGGGTGACAGCCATGTGCGTTACATCTCGTTCAGCCGCAATTTCGGCAAGGAATCGGCAATGCTGGCGGGGCTCAGATATGCCTCGGGTGATTTTACGGTCATCATGGATTCCGATTTGCAGCATCCGCCCGAGTTGATCGCACAAATGCTGGAATACGGCAGACAGGGCTACGATCAGGTGATAGCGCAGCGTAACCGGGACGGCGACAAAATGCTGGGCAGCTTTTTTGCCCGGACTTATTACAGGCTGGTGGACAGGCTCACCGACGTGGAGCTGACCGACGGCATCGGCGACTTCCGCATGCTCAGCCGCAAGGCGCTGAACGCTCTGCTCACCATGAACGAATACAACCGCTTTTCCAAGGGGCTTTTCTCGTGGATCGGCTTCAAGGAGAAGATCATCAAATACCAAAATCGCAGCAGAGCGGCAGGGGAGAGCAAATGGAGCTTCCGTTCGCTGGTGCGTTACGGCATGGACGGAGTGCTTTCCTTCAACAACAAGCCGCTGCGGTTCTGCATCTTTATCGGCACGTTTGCGATTATTATCAGTCTGCTCTATGTCATGTTCCTGTTCTTCGGGATCATTTTCAAGGGCATCGACCTGCCGGGGTACTTTACGACTATATTTACAATATGCTTTTTCGGCGGCGTGCAGCTCATTTCACTGGGCATTGTGGGCGAATATGTCGGCAGAATATACTATGAAGTCAAGGGACGTCCTCATTATCTGATTGACGAGACCAATTTCAAACAGAAGGACAGCCTATAAAAGCAAGCACAAAATAATCTCCCTTTCCTCCGACGGATGACATCTCATCCAATTCGGAAAAAGGGAGATTTTCAATTGATTGTCAGATCGCATTGGCGAAAATATTACCCAGCCGCGCTTCAAAATCCTCATCGGAGCAATACCCGCTCCTGTTGAGCTTGTAGTATTCGTCGATGGAGAGCAGGTTCCAGTCGCCGTCGGCGTAATCGGTCAGCCGGTGCAGAAAGGCGACGCACTGCCCCTTGTCGATCGCGCCGGAACGGTACTTGTCGCGTATCACCCCGATCAGAGCACGCTGGACGGTGTTTCCCGCCTTTCTGTCGGCGGTGTAATTGCCCTGCAGGTTGTAGAAGATAACATTCGTTATTTCTTCCTGCCCCTTGTCGAGCGAAAGAAACACGTCGGTGTATATGTAAGGGACTTCCTTTTCCCTCAGTGCCGAGCTGAGAAAATCCCTCAGTTCGTCGAGTGTCAGAAGTCCCATATCAAGACCAATCTCAAATTTAACCATCTGCTCATATGCCGTCATTTTTTCAATTCACTCCATACTTTCTCTGTATGGATAAAGTATAGCACAGCCTGCGGTAAATGTAAATATTTTTTTGCAATCAGTCTTTTTCTTCCTTATCGAAATCCTTGCCCAGAACGTCCTTGAAACTTCTTCTGGCAGCGCTAAGGATAATGAGAATGGCGACTCCCGCGGCAATGATCAGTCCGAAAAGCAGGTCGCTTCCGGTAAATTCGCTGACAAAGGGAGAGATGACGAATATGCCCACCGCAAGTCCCATGAGCCACGAACGCACACCGGCAAATTTCCTGTAGGATTCCACACGTTCGGTGGAGGGGAGAACGTCATATTCGGTTTCTCTTGTCGCATCAAAAAACTTTTCCCTGCCTGTGACCGCCTTGACACAAAGCATGACGCCGACGGCAATTGCCGAACCGAAGACAAAATTGGTAAGCTGCGGCAATGACAGGTTAATAAA
>ONID01000094.1 GCA_900317765.1 uncultured Eubacteriales bacterium
GAATATGGCTGCGCCATCCGCGCACCGGGTCTTGGCGGTTGTTTTCTCGACGGGTTGAATTGGGTGCTTTGATGGATTGAGGGTTTATGGGGTGCAGATAGGGTTTTGGGTGCGGTGAGGGAAATATTTTCTTTTTTATTTCTTTTCAGGACATACTGCTAATGATATGGTTGGAAATTCCTGTTACATCACATGCTTTTTTCTTTATTTTTCTTCTTCCGGATGGTGGATCGATTGTTTCTTGTTGATCATCTTCATCGTGAAATACGCCGCTGCTACAAGTGCCAAAATGACAAGGTTGATCCCGAAAACAAGCGGAAGATTGCTTCCTTCTTCGTTGAAAGGCGTATCAGAACCGGACACATCGTCTGTCAGCGAAACAATATCTTTTGCTTCCGAACTGTGCGGTCATATCCGCTGTGAACCACACCTCATTGTCATAGGAAAACGTCGCTTTACCTAACGTATCGCCCGCTTTGATGGGTGCGCTGACCTGTTCGCCGAATTCATAGCTCACCTGCATCAGCGTGGGATCCGCTTTGATCCGGGCAATGTCATCTTTGTTCCTGCGAATGGATTCCTCTGCGAATTTCGGTTTCAACGACAGTTCTGACTGATCGGCAGGCGCACCGGTGACATTCACCGTGAAATTCCTGCCGCCGAGCAGTTGCTCCCCGGTGACTTGCTCCAGATCGGGATCGGGTTGCTGGAGACCCTTGGCATTTACCGTGTAATTGCAGTCATACAGCAATTCCGAAACCGGAACAATCTTCAGTCCCTTTGACTTGTAATCGTCCAGTATCTTGTGAAGGGTCTGTTTCGTCTTGGGAGCACTGTTATGGAAGAGCAGAATGCATCCCTCGCCCATATTCTTGGTGGCACGGTTGATAATATAATCGGCGGTCTTATCGGGGTCCCAGTCGTAGGAATCCTCCGTCCAGTACACCGTTTCGCAGCCCGCCATGCGGGAAATGGCAATGACGCTGGTACTCGCCGCACCGTAAGGCGGACGCATGATCTTGGGATAGATGCCTATCGCATCATGCACCATGTCATTCACGCCCTGAATCTCCGAGTAGACTTTCTGCGCGTCCAGTTCGTTCATGCGCAGATGATTCATGGTGTGATTGCCGATTTCGTGTCCGCGCTCGTGTATTTTTTTGAGCTGATCGGGAAAGCCCTTACAGAAAAAGCCCGTGACAAAGAATGTCACCTTGGCGTCGTATTCGTCCAGGGTATCCATGATGTAATCGGTATACACGTTGTTGTAACCGCAGTCAAATCCCAGCGCAATCTTCTTTTCGGTGGTATCGACTCTCCGGATGCCCGGTTTTCCCACATCGGACACCATCACCGGTATGCTTGCGCATTCCGCGCCGGTCAGCTCATTGACCACCTTCAGGCCATAGGGAAACTTCCAGTTCTTTTCGATCTTGACCGTGTGCTGGAAGGAAGAATGTTTTTCGTCCACCGTGTATTTTTCAAGAATTTTGCCGTCTTTTGTCCGCAGCGAAATCGGCAGCCCGACGGAAATCTGATCGGCATTCCTGCACTTGAAATACACCTTCAGATTCCTGCCCGCGGAAATCATCAGAAAGCTTGCGTTGAATGTCATGGCGGGCTTGGGAAGCACCTTGACATTCGCCTTTGCATTGTCGGGCACATCAAACGCGCCGTTCTTTTGCAGCGCATAGCTCTCGGTCTTTGCCTTGCTGTAGCTTCCCGCCTTGACTTCGACGCTGCCCTCCGTCTGACCCGCCGGAATATCCACCGTCAGCGCTTCCTTGCCGCCTGTGATCTCCGCCTTGACATCCGAAGCGCACGCCGACGAAAGCTCGACGCGCAGCGTGTATGTTGTCCCGCTGTGCACCGTATCGGCGGAAGCCTTCAGCGTCGCGGTGACGCTGCCTCCGGCAAAAACCCGCCAATCCAATGACGAAAAGACCAACACAAACAAGAGAATCAGCGCAAGCATCCTTTTTTGATTGAAAGATGAAACACTCGCCACCAGACTTAACTCCTCTGCAAATAAATTCGGTAAGTATAATTATATAATACTAACTCCGTTCTGTCAAGGTCGAAAAAACAGCAAAAACGGCCCGGGAAACGCACGCGTTGTGTTCCCCAAGCCGTTTGCATCGATTATGAACCTGTTTCTTTCAGGACGTCTCCTGTCACTGATCCGACTCTTTGCCCTTGCTGATATACAGCTTCACCGTATCGCCCTTGTTGGCGGTGGCATTGGCTGACGGGGTCTGGCGGATGACACATCCCGCCGGCACAGTGTCGCTGTACTCCTTCAACGACCTGTACTTCAGCCCCACATTGGACAGGGAACTGGCGGCGGCGTCTTCACTCATGCCCACCACATTGGGCACCCTGACCGAGCTGCTGCCCTTGCTGACATACAGCGTCACCGTGTCGCCCCTGCTGGCGGTGGCATTGGCTGCCGGCGTCTGGCGGGTGACATTCCCCGTCGGAACAGTGTCGCTGTACTCCTTCACAATCCTGCACTTCAATCCCACGTTCATCATTGCGGACTCCGCCGCATCGGAATTCTTGCCCACCACATTGGGCACCTTGACCGAGCTGCTGCCCTTGCTGACAGTCAGCGTCACCGTGTCGCCCTTGCTGGCGGTGGCGTTGGCTGCCGGGGACTGGCGGATGACACTTCCCGCCGGCACGGTGTTGCTGAACTCCTGCACGGTACTGCTCTTGAGTCCCGCGCTTTCGATGGCGGTTTTCGCGGCAGCCTCCGTCTTGCCCACCACATTGGGCACCTTGACCATCTCGCTGCCCTTGCTGACAGTCAGCGTCACCGTGTCGCCCTTGCTGGCGGTGG
Organism: uncultured Eubacteriales bacterium; assembly: GCA_900317765.1. Classification (GTDB taxonomy): domain Bacteria; phylum Bacillota; class Clostridia; order Oscillospirales; family Acutalibacteraceae; genus RUG762. The sequence goes on from ONID01000094.1 coordinate 2,843, forward strand.
CGTTGGCTGCCGGGGACTGGCGGATGACACTCCCCGCCGGAACGGTGTTGCTGAACTCCTGCACGGTCTTGCTCTTGAGTCCCGCGCTTTCGACGGCGGTCTTCGCGGCAGTCTCCGTCTTGCCCACCACATTGGGCACCTTGACCGTCTCGCTGCCCTTGCTGACGTACAGCGTCACCGTGTCGCCCTTGTTGGCGGCGGCATTGGCAGCCGGCGTCTGGCGAATGACATTCCCCGCCGGGACGGTGTCGCTGGACTCCTTCATGATCCTGCTCTTCAAGCCCGCGTTGATCATGGCGTTGCTCGCGGCAGTCTCCGTCTTGCCCACCACATTGGGCACCTTGACCGTCTCGCTGCCCTTGCTGACGGTGATGTAAACCGTATCTCCCTGGGCGGCAACGGAATTGGCGGCGGGAGACTGACTGATGACTTTTCCCTTGGGAACGGTATTGCTGAAAGCCCCCTCCGAACTGACCTTGAAACCGCTGTTTTTCAGCGTGGATGTCGCAGTCGCGGAGGCAAGACCCACCACATTGGGCACGGTGAATTTCTGCTTTCCTTTGCTGACATAAATCGTAACGGTCGCTCCCACGGTCAGCGTACTGCCCGCACGCGGGGACTGGCTGATAATCTTGCCCGACACAACCGTGTCGCTGTACTGTTCTTTGATGACTACCTCAAAGCCTAAATTCAGAAGAGTGGTCTTTCCCTCGCCGCTTAATTTACCCGTCACGGAGGCAACAACGGCGCTGCTCTGTCCTTTGCTGATATAGATGGTAACCGTTGCGCCGTTATCAACCGTTTTCATGGCGGCGGGAGACTGCCGGATGACATTTCCGGCGGCGACGGAAGAACTGTTTTCTTCCTTGACGGTGACCTGCAGACCCTTCTCCTGAATGGCGCTGACAGCAGAAGCGGATTTTTTACCCACTACATTCGGCACCGTCACGGTCTTTTTGCCCTTGCTGACCACAATGGCCACAGTGGTGCCGGGCGCAACCTTCTTTTCGGCGGCAACGCTCTGGGAAATGACATTTCCCTTCACCACCGAATCGCTGTATTCCTTCAAAACTTTGCACTGCAGTTTTGCATTTTTCAGAAGTCGCTCCGCTTCTTCCGCCGTCTTATAGGTGACATAGGGCACGACGACGGTTTCTTTTCCCTTGCTCACCACAACCTCGACGGTGGTTCCCTCTTTGACGGTAGTTCCGGATTTCACCGACTGCGAAAGAACCGTTCCGGCAGGCTTGTCGTCGTATTTTTCGGATTTGACCGAGAGATACAGATTGACCTCCTGCAGCTTTTTCTTTGCCGCTTCCAGTTTGAGATCGGTGATCTTGGGAACGGTTACGTTCTCATCCTTGTGAATGTCCTCCAGACCCAGCGAAACGACCAGATTGATCACCGTGCCGACCTCCACTCTGGAATCGGCTTCCTGATCCTGGCGGCATATCATGCCTTTTTCGACCGAACTGTATTCCTCGGAATACTCCGCTTTCAGTTTCAGCTTTTTGATTTCCTTCTGGGCGTCTTCCTTTGTCATGCCGACAAAGTTTGGCAGGGTGACCTTTTCGCTGCCCATGCTGATCGTGGCTTTGACGACGGTGCCCTTTTCCACCTTGGTCAGTGCTTCGGGTTCCTGCAGCATGACCTTGTCGGCGGTCACCTTGTCGCTGATCTCGGAATCCACGATCATGTACTCCAGTCCTTTATCCTGCACGGCGGATTCCGCGTCCTGCGACATCTTATTGATAATCTCCGGGACCTCGGCTTCGTTGGAAAATGCGCCGGCTGCCAATGACGTGAAGGAAACGGCGATCAGAACAACCACTGCCACGGCAAGCGCTATCACTACCTTCAGCCAGGTCGGAAATGCGCCTATGTCGAGCTTCTTTTTCTTCAGCTTGATCAGGACGGCTTCCGTCTCTTGGGTCAGTTCTCTTTTGAATTGCAGGGCGGACTGCGTTCTGTCTTCCTTTTCGACATTGAGCGCGTTCATCAGCGCCACGTAGATATGCCGCGGCAAAGTCTTCAGCTTTTCGCCCGCAACGTAGTTTTCCTTGGCGTGATCCGCCATTTCCGGCGTCGAACCGGTGAGCTTCCGGTATGTATTGAGTGCAAAGCTCTCCCTTCGCTCGCTCTTTTTGTCGACGTTATGGAGATCAAACGAATCGTCCTGCGTATCGCCGTCTTTTTTCCGGGTCATGAATTTGTAAAAGCCGTTGGCAATCCTGAATTTCAGATACTTATACCTCTTGTCAGCCTTGGCAACCCAGTCCGGAACACCCGCGGCGCTGCGGAGTTCGTCCTTGGACGCACGCTCGATCGCGTCGGGAGGCGTCACGCCGGTCAGCATCTTGTAGAGTGTCGCTCCGGCGGCGTATACGTCGGTCCACGGTCCCTGTTCGCCCTTGCTGCGGTACTGTTCCTCGGGGGAATAACCCGACTTGAGTATAATCGAAAGTGTTCTGCCGAATCCGCTCGACACATATCTCGCCGCACCGAAATCGATCAGCTTGACGTCTCCGTTCTTGCAGAGGAAGATATTGTCCGGCGCAACGTCGCGGTGAATCAGACCGAAGGAATGTACCCCTTCCAGTGCGTCCAGAATCGGAATGATAATGGCAAGCGCCTCCTCCTGTGACAGAGCTCCATCCCGTTTCAGTCTGGATTTAAGCGTCTCTCCGTCGAGGTATTCCATCACCAGATATGCCGTTCCGCTCTCGGAAAACACATCGTAGATCTTGACAATACCGGCAATGTTGTTGCAGCCCGCCAGCATGCGTCCTTCTTCGATGAATCTGTTTTTCCCGTTCTCAAACTGCATCGCCTTGTCGTCGGTAAAGACGGTCAGCATGCTGTTGCCCGGCACTCTGGTGGCAAAGTCGGTCGGCATGTATTCCTTGATGGCGATTTTTCTCTGTAGCGTGGAATCCCAGCCGATATAGGTAATGCCGAAACCGCCGGAACCGATCACCTTGCCCACAACATACCTTCCGGAAAGCACATAACCTGGCGGCAATTGATTGCCCCTTTCGGGAACATTGCTCTGTTCGCTGCCGCAGAACTGACAGAACTTCGCCCCCGGAACAAGCTTTTCCATACAGGTCAGACACCGGTCGAAATCTTCGCATTCTTCTCCCAGCCAATCCGCAAGGTCAGGATCAGCTTCCTTCTCCGGTTGGCTGTCCTCCATGTTTTGGCTGAGAATCACGTCGCACGTTTTCACATCGTCGTCGGCTGACGCTTCCTCTTCCTCAAGAATGGAAATGGTGCTGAAGACATATACACTGTCGTCGTCTGCGTTCGCTGCGTCGAATTCCCGGGATTCTTCGGCTTCATCATTCGTTTCGGCTTCGCCGTATTCCTCGGTTTCGTCGTAGTCCTCGGTTTCGTCGTATTCCTCGGCATCGTCGTATTCCTCGGCATCGTCGTATTCCTCGGCATCGTCGTATTCCTCGGCATCGTCGTATTCCTCGGCATCGTCGTATATTCCTCGGCATCGTCGTATTCCTCGGCATCGTCGTATTCCTCGGCATCGTCGTATTCCTCGGCATCGTCGTATTCCTCGGCATCGTCGTATTCGCTATGCATGCCGAGTATTTCGTCCTGCTCGAATTTGCCGGTTTTGCCGAACAGACCCGCCTGCATAATGACATCCGCCTGTCCGAATACATCCGCCTGATCGAAAATCTCCGGAAAGTCTGACGTTTCCGCAAGGTCTGACGGTTCCTCTTCTCCGAAATCATCGTACCCGCAGAAGGGACACATCGGACTGTCGTCCAGCCGCAGGAATTCCCTTCCGCAGCCGGGACAGACTATCTCATCCGGTTCTATGTATTCTTCCCCGTCGTCAGTCTCGTCCCCGCCGCTTGCTTCCTCGAAATCATCGTACCCGCAGAAGGGACACATCGGACTGTCGTCCAGCGGCTGGAATTCCCTGCCGCAGCCGGGACACACCATCATCATATCAATATCAAACTCGGAGTACCCGCAAAAGGGACAGACGATTTCGCTGCCGTCGTCACTGTACTGCTGGAAACAGTTGGGACAGGTTTTTGTATGTACTCCGGAATTACTGCTCTCCATTAGGTTTCACCTCAAAAAGATAAACTGTTATCTGTATTGCTGATTGATGTCTATTCTACAATTTCAAAATGCTCATATTCATCCGTCAGGAAGGAAAGGCTGTCAATCGTCTCGACATAGTGAGCATAAGTAGCCCGTTCGACCGGCAGCGGCTTGTCGTTCTGGAGATACATATCGCTTTGCACGTCGCTGCTGAGCAGGTAATTGATCAGAAGGTCAATCAGTTCCTGCTTTTCCCCGTAAGACTGCTTGCTGACGCAGAGCTGATCGCAGAATTCGGCGTACATCGTCTTGCCGTTTGACACGCCGTAAATCTCATTATAACCCGGCAGCGCATTCTGAACGGTGCGCCGCTCGCTTGTGCTGCCGAAATAATACGGCACGGTCTGCTTGTCGACATCGGTAAATTCAGAAAGGGCGCCCTGCACGCCGTCGCTTTCGTTGAATTCGGGAATGACGGAAGTGACCAGATGCGACGACTTGTCGAAGAGGGTGTGACTGCTGTCGGTACTGGGCTTGTTCTTGCTCAGGTCGAATTTTCCGGACAGCTTGTAAGGCGATTCCAATTCGCCCGAAGCGGAGGTGTTTTCATACATGACGATGGTGTTGAAGCTGAGGGGAATGATCCTGTTCTGCGAAAGATAGCGCTTGTTCCGGCTGATGAGCGAGTGATCGTCGTCGCTGTTGGTTTCAATGAGATCCGAAACGTCAGCCAATTTGTCCGAAATACCGGCATTCCCTCCGACAGCTGCCAGTATATCGGGAAGCGTTCCGTTCTCCGCCGCTTCTGCGATCATGTCGGAATAGGATACTTCCCCGATGAGCCGGATGTCGAGTTTCTTTCCGCCGTAACGCTCCTCGTATTTTTCCGATTCCTTCTGTATGCTCTGTCCGAAGGAATTGTCCGGCAGCCAGAGCGTGAGCGTGCCGTCCTGCACGAACCACCCGTGATAGGAAGCCCTGTAGGCAAAAAAGCCTCCTAAAGAAACCAGAAACACCAGCAGCACGCACGCCGCGATCAGCGACCGGAAATTCTTCTGCTTCCGGATCACCTCGTCAGGATACAGCGCCTTCTTTTTCTGGCTCAGGGCGTTGACCAGCTCATCGACATTCTGGAATCTGAGATGATAATCCACCGCCAATCCCGACATAATGGTGCGGTCGAGCCATTCCGGCACGTCGGGATTGATTTCCATCGGCGGCACAAGCAGATCCTCCCTCACCCTGTCCACTGATTCCTCCGGCTTGATGCCCGTCACCAGATGATACAGCGTAGCACAGAGCGCGTAAACGTCGGTCCAAGGTCCCTGGTTGCCGTTGGTCTGGTATTGTTCCGGCGGTGCGTATCCCGGGGTAAGCTCGGCGGTAAGTCCTTTGGAAAGCTCGCCGAACTGTGCCCTCGCCGTTCCGAAGTCAATGAGCTTGATGTTGCCGTTTTTGCAGATCATGATGTTGTTGAGATTGATGTCTCTGTGAATGATTTTTTCATTGTGCATGTATTTCAGCACCGAACAGATTTTAATGATAATGTCTACCGATTCATCTACCGACAGCTTCTCTTTGGATGTTTTTTTCTTGAGATTGCAGCCGTCCAGGTACTCCATGACAAAATAGGCGGTGTTGTTCGCCTCAAAGTAATCAAAGACATGAACGATGTTTTCGTGTTCGCTGAATCTCGCCATGGTCTGTGCTTCGCTGAGAAAACGGCGCACCTTATCCCTGTACTGCTTTTCCTTCGAGCCGTTTTTGACAACCTCCACGGTGGTATCTCCGGGCGTACGGTTGACCAGACCGGCGGGAAAGCACTCCTTGACGGCGACAACGGTATCCAGCTTGTTGTCCCACGCGCGATAAATGATGCCGAATCCGCCTATGCCGATCGTCGTGCCCAGGGTATACCGGTCTTCCAGCACCGTACCGGGCGAAAGCTGATAACCGTCAGACATTTTGTTGATTTCATATCCGCAAAAAGGACAGAACTTTGCGCTGCCCTTATATTCCCTCATACAATTGGGACACCGTTCCAAAACCATTACCTCCGAAAAAACAATATTTTCGCTTTCTCCTTAGGAACTGTGCAGAATTTAATCCGTCATTAGTTACCAAAAAGCATAGTATCCTTCGTCTTTCTGACGAGTTAAAATGTATTAATTATTTCTGCACAGTTTCGACGTCGTTCCAGTCAAAATCCTCGCCGCAAAGCGGTATGAATTTGAAGACCACGTCTCCCAGCGTGACAATGCTGCCGGGAATCATCTGTTGGTGGGACACGATCATTTCCCCGTTGAGATAGGTCAGACCGTGGCTGTCACCGGCCTGGATGTAAAAAGTTCTGTGTCTCGGTTCAAATATCACGACGGCATGCGTTTTTTTGGAAATGCTGGGTTCGTCGTAAAGAGAAATGTCCTTGCCGGCACTTCTTCCGATCTCATTGCGGCCCGCAAACAACTCGAAGTAATCTCCGAAATGCTTGCCTTTGATGCAGACCAACCATCCCACCACCGGATCCACCGACTCGGCGGTGTAGAAGGAAACCGTCCTCACGTCGTCGTCTTCCGGAGTATCTTCCGGCATCTCCTCCGGCGTGTCATCCGGAACATCGTCCTGTCCGGACGAATACACGCTGACGTCTGCGGGCAGCTGTTCCGCGGCAGTCTCCTGATTGCCGCGGATGTCGCTGACGTCCCTGACGAATGCGTCAGACACGTCGGAAGCCGCTTCCTCCTGCGGAGGAACATCCTCTTCCTTCCTGGACAAATTCAGGATGGCACAGTAGGGACAGCTTGCATATTTGGATTGATTGTAAAAATGCCCGTTGGGACATTTGGCTTTAATGGAACGATTCTCTGACATTTTCAACACCTGCTTATTTAATTCTTATGATGACGGTCGTCGCGTTATCCATGGATTTTCCGCGGCTGTTTTCGTCGAGCAAATCCATCAGGACATCGACGGCACGGGATGCGCTTTTTCCGCTGACGGCCTGCATCGTTTCATCGGGAGAGACACGGTTGGTCACACCGTCGCTGCAGAGCACGATCATATCGTTGCGTTCGAGATGGAACGGAACCTGACACGTATCGAACCGGCTGATGCCGCCCATACCGATAAATCCCGTCAGAGCGTGACCTTTGCGGGATTCCCTGAGATATTGGGCTTTGTCGATCAGTCCCTTCGAGAGCTTGTCATCGAGGAGAGTCTGGTAATTATGATACTGATTGAGCCTGGTGATCTTTCCGGCGCGCACAAGATAAATCGTGCTGTCGCCCACCGAAAGCCATTTCATTTCGCCGTCGCAGATGAAAACCGAAACCAGCGTGCTTCCTGCACCGGCTTTTGAACCGTCGGTCTTTTTGATGCGGTGCACGTCGTGATCCATCTTATCCAGCAGCGAAAGATAATACTCGGGCGTCTGATACGAAAACAGGTCCATGACGGACGAAATCTCATCGGTAAAAATATCGACCGACATCTCGCTCGCCTCCGCGCCGTTTTCCAGACCGCCCATTCCGTCGCAAATACAGGCGACAATAGACCTTTCGGAAGTAACCACCCCGAAATAATCCTCCTGACTGTTTCTCGTACCGATGACCGAAGCAAATGAAAATTCATATTTGTTCTGTCTGTTCAGCATCAGTCTGCAATTTTCAAAAGACATTCGAATATGACACCCTCTCAAAAAAGAAGTTCTCCAGCGCCCTGTGCTATAATCTCCGTTTATTATAACATTTCAATACACAAATTACAAGTGAAACAGACAATTAATGTAAAAAGAGTCATAAAAAAACATCATAATCTGCCCGCAAAAAGGAAAAAAAGCCGCCGAATGCCGTTTTTGACGGTGTTCAGCGGCTTTAAAGCCGAAAAAATTATGCTGTTATCGACCTTCTATAACAAATCTGTCGGATTTCATGACCTGTCTGAGCTCATCCGCGCGATCGGTGATAATCCGGAATTTGCCTTTGCCGTCAAAGGTGACGCTCAGCGCCTTGGAGAAGTGGCTGTGATTGTCCGTGCCGGGGAATTCCTCCATCGTAAAGCTTGCCCCTGTTTCCCCGAGAATCTTGAAAAGGGTCATAAGCCCGATACCGCTGCCGCCTTCGCCGGAATGGGTGGTAATGCGCTTCTTGCCCATGTTCTTCAGAACGCCGAGATCGAATCTGTCTCCGCTGTCCAGCACTTCGAGGCAGTAATTCTCGTCATTGCGCAGCAGCATGACCTCCACATGTCTTTCCTTCGCGGCACCGGCGGAAATAATGGCGTTTTCGGCAAGATCAGCGAGCAGGGTATTGAATTCGCGCCGTTCAATCCCGGCGCCGATCAGTCCGCTGATGTCCGAACCGACATTCACCTCAAAATCGACCCCTCTGTCCTGTGCCTTGCACGCCATCAGATTCAGCATGGAGTCGACGAAGTTGACGCCGGTGCTCTGGAAAGCCCTGCCGTATGACTCCATCGCCCTGACGGTGGCACAGCGTCCGGCATACAGACGGTCGATGACATCGGAAGCCTGTCCTGCGCCGTCATTCCGGTTCGACGCCTCGGTCAGCTGACGCAGCAATTCCATATCGCGCCGGATGAGGGCGGCGAGGTTTTCATTGTCCTGCACGACTTTGGCAATCTGCTTTTCCTTATTGGCAAGGCTGCCCCGGATAAAGGACAGATTGCGCTGCCTGATATCCCCGATAAAGTCCACCCTGATCTCGTGCCGTGTCCAGAAGAGCATTATCACGCAGAATAACATGGTCGGAATGAGCAGTATCGTTTTGATGAGCGATTTTTCGTCTTCCATGCCGATGCCGCCGAACGCCACGACGATAGAGAGCATCATCATTGCGATCATGATCACAATACCGGCAGTCTGGTGCCGGACGATGTTCATCAGTCCCTGGCGAAGCCTTCTCGTTTTGGCGAAAAGATAGATTGATATCCAGACCATGGCGATCATGACGATGTAGGCGCAGATGTGAACGGGTTTGTTATTCAGAAAATCCCAGACCGAGTTGCAGTCACTCGGAAGAAAGTTATAATACAGAACGGAAAGCACCGCCGACGATACAAATCCCACGAGCATGAAAACCGCTTCACAGAAGGCGAAGCAGAGCAGCGAAATCGCCAAAATATCGCGCAGCTTCATTCTGCCGTCGGCACCTTCCTTTCCGCCCAGCTCATGGCGGTATAAAAGGCAGTTGGTCAGAGCGATATAAATCAGCAGCAGCGCCAGATGCATCGGGTCAATCACCTGCCTGAGCCAGATCATGGAAACGCCCATGGTAACGGAAAAAAATGCCGCGGCAGCCAGCTTTTTCATATCCCGTTTTTCGCTGACGCATCTCATGAACAAATAGTAGATGCCAAACAGCAGCACACCGTACTTCATTCCGAAATCCAGCCACGGGATGACGACTTCATGAATCATATATGTATGCCCTCCTTATTATATTTCTTGTTAGGTAATTGTAAAACTTCGAAAATGCCGGAAATTGGCGGGATCATGCATTGTTCAAAACGAAGTTTTTCTCCGGTCGGGGCAAGAAAATCGTTGTATTGGGCTATTTCTGTATTCGCCTGAGCCTTTTGCGTGTCGACACTGGTCTTGCACGGTCGCACCGCTTAACAAGTTAAGCTAGGCTCCCTCGTGGGGCGCTGCCCTGCACCCGCCAGGGAGCCTTGCCCCCCTGGACCCCACGCTCGCCTGGGGAAAAAACGCTCGCTAATTATGCGCTGCGCTATGCTTTTTTCTTTTTTGTTTTACAATCGCCTATTATTTCTTGTCCCTCCAGCATCACCCGTACCGTCTTGGAATAAATCCCTCCGTCAGGGAATTCGTTGACCGAGAGAACTGCCCGGTTGTGTCTGAGAATTCTGAAAAGAGGAATCAGCCCTTTGACGTCATCCTTCTTTGTGCTTCCGGAATTGTCGGAACGCTTCCGGCAGGGCAATTTTTCGGAGATTGTTTCGCGGAGCGGCTTCTTGCCGATTTTTTTCAGCAGACGCATATCGAAGGGAGCACCGCTGTCCGCAGCCTCGATGAACAGGATTTCTTCCTCGCGTCCGATGGTGACTGAAATCTCACACGCATTCACGCCCTTGGACGAAAGGACAGCGTATTCGCACAGATCGGCAAGAATGGCGATGAATTCTCCGCGGCATTGCGCCGCGTCCGACAGGCTGCCGAGGTCTGCGCCGCAAACGGCATGGAAATGCATTCCCAGAGCATCCGCCCTTTGTGCATAATACCGGAGGACCTCATCCACAGTGGCGTTCCCCGTTTTGGGAAGCGTGTTCCTGTGTGCCTCGTACTGAGCAAGCACGGAGCGCAATTCCGCGGATATTTCCTCAATGGCACCCGCCGCCTCCGGCGAGGGCAAACCGTCGGCAGCCGTATGTGTGAAAGCCATCACCGCCGAGGGGATCAGCTTGTTGTTCTTATGAATCAGTTCTGCAAGGCGTCCGTTGTCGGCGAGGGCTATCCGGTACAGCATCTCCTTGCTGTCCAGACTCTTTTCCAGCAGCTGAAGCTCATTTTCCTGGAGTTCCGTCTGATAGGCGGAGGCAAGCTCTTTTTGCAGCCAGAAATAACTGATCAGGAAAAAGAGAAGCCCCAGAAAAATGCAGATAATCAGCACGGCATAGGAATCGGAGCGTGTAAAGACAGAGGACAGAAACAGCTGTCTCAAAGAGAGAATTTCCACCCATAAAAAGATGAGGATACGGTTCCTGTCCGTCCAAACCAGATCGTTGTGATCCATTTTTATGGGTCGCAGTTTCAGAATAGCCCATGTAAAGGCAAACTGGAGGGCAAAGATAAAGCTTCGGGTGATCATTCCCCCTTTAAACGAGGTCACATATCTGAGGACATAGATCCACGCGTCAACCGACCTCCCGAACCGGTCGGCAACCGCGAGCTTGTTCAGATAAATCAGAAAAATGGTGGTTGCGAGCGCCACCATATGTATCAAATAACTCACACCGACCGAAACAAGCGTGAGCGTCAGGCAATAATTCCCGTTAAGCCTGAAAACGGATTTCATCACCCAATAAAAGAGCAGCAGCATGATCACGGCCTCTACCACGGGCACATAATTGTAAATACTGCCTGCGGCTATGCCGATCAGCACCGCACCCGCCGCGGCGATCAATTTTTGTCTGTCGGTAAACCGGCCGGGAACCACCCGCAGCATAACATAATACGCCGTCAGCACAATTCCGATATGCTTGACGCATACTTCCGCCATCGACGGACCCATATCGAATCCCCCCATCCAGTGCGCCGTTATTTCCCCCGATCAGAATACCGGATAAAACGACCAAAGCCCGCTGCTCAGGCACGGCAACGGGCTTTGGTGGTGATATGAAAAAATTCTCGCAGTTGATTTTATTCTACGTGAAAATCATACCACATCTTTGAGCGCCTGTCGATTGCTTTTTTATAGAATCAAAAAATTTATTTTCGGGCGAAAACCCACAAAATACCACATAGACCTACAAAAACTCCAAGACATCTCCAAAAGCCTCAGCAGTCCTTGCCGATCTTTGCGGCGTAATAGCTGATGAATTCCTTCACCGTCGGGGACAGGCGATTGGCACTGTAACGCGCCTTGTAATATTTTGCCTGTTCATCCAGATCGGTATCGTCCCACGCCCTGTCAATCGCATTCTGCATGGCGTGTTCCACGCTCTTGGCGGATTTGCCGTGCTTTTCACCCAACATGACAGAGATGTTGGGCACATAACCGCCGCAGCATATCTCGATCGCATCGGCCAGGTAAATGTAGCCCTTGCGCTTAGGGCTGATGGAAACCTTGTTCAGCTCGTCAAAGATACGCTCCCGCAGCTCGCTTCTGTCCGGCCGCTCTTCGCTGTCCTGCTGCGGCTGAACACCCGGGTTCCCATCGGCAGCGGCGATTTGCTCGGGTGCGATGGTGACCAATAATTCCACCACTTCCTCCACGTTGTTACCCTGCTGGTGCTTGGACATCACAAAGTCAGCACCCAGATTGCGAACGATACTGCGTGTAATCTGGCTGGAATTATTGGTGTTAACAATGACAAAAGGCAGCTTGACGCCCTTTTGTTTGCCTAATTTAGAGAGGAAGGTAATACCGTTTCCCTCACCCATATGCAGCTCCAGATCCAGAATCACCACATCCGGCCGCATACCGCGCACCAATTCCAACGCCTGTGACGCGCTGTCAGTGGACGCAATCAGCTTTAGCCCCTCCGTATTCTCCATGCGCCTACGAAATTCTTCACAAAGTTCCTTTTCATCCTCCACGAGCAACACTTTCAGATCACGCTGCATACTCTCTCACCTCCCGATAATTATACAATACACGACTCCGAAAATCAACAAAAATCTAATAAAATACACAAAAAATATATTATTCCGCTGCTTTTGCCACCTCTGTCCCACAAAAACCTACAAAATTGGTTTTTTGTTCATATTCCGACCTTAGACGATACACTAACTACCATACTGTTGTCGTCGCTGTTCCGCTCCGACTTCCATCAAAATAGTATAAATAATAAATGTGAATAATTCAACTGTTTTCATTAGATAAAAACCGTCAAATATACTGAAGAATGAATACTGAAGAATACAAATGAAAAATCCCATCGACTATCGCCGATGGGATTTTTCATTTGGCGCGCTTGGAGGGGCTCGAACCCCCGACCTTTTGATTCGTAGTCAAACACTCTATCCAACTGAGCTACAAGCGCATATTCATTATTAATTGCCCTCTCTTTGAGTGCTTGAATAGTATATCATCATAAAACCGAAATGTCAAGTGATTTTTTTATTTTTTTTAAAATATTTTGCGTGAGATAAATTATTTCAAAAAAACTATTGCAATTCGGACAAAAACATGATAAAATAAACGGGGGTGTAGACAATATGCTGACGGCTTGGGAATGGATAATAAGCATCCTGCTTATGGTGGTAGCCATCATCATGATCATCATCGTGCTCTTCCAGCAGAGCGATGACGACGGACTTTCAGGCGCCATCGGAGGTTCATCCTCCGCTTATGATTCTTACCTGGGCAAAAACGAGAGCAGAACGACCTCTGCCAAGCTCGCAAAATTCACCAAGATGCTTGCTGCCGTGTTCTTTGTTTTTGTTATGGTGCTTGACATAATTATTCTTGTCAACAAATAATGCCCGGTAATATTCTGTGTCAGATCATATGCGAAGCAGTTTGCGCTGTTTCGCATATTTTTCTTTATAGCAACCATTTTATATACAGGAGGGATAAACGATGCTGACAGAACAGCAAAAATTCATACGCGATGAACTCAGCCACAAAAGCAGGCTGGTGAAAATCGACAAAGTCATCAAGGAATTGGGCGTCACGGATGTGACGGACTTCATCTCGGATTTAAACGCGCTCGAAAAGGAAGGCGAGATCATCCTTTCCAAAGAGAACAACATCCAGAGCGTCAGGGGCTGCGGACTGCTCAAAGCGGTCATTGTCTCCATGTCCCGCGGCTACTGCTTTGCGAAGCCCGAAGGCGGCGGCGAGGACGTCTACATTCCCACCGGCGACGCGATGGGCGCGCTCCCGGGCGACAGGGTGATCATCTCCGCCGGTCCGGATGAAAAAGGGGCAAGCGGCAAGGTGCGCAGCGTCTACCGCTACGGCGAACGAACGGCAGTGGGTACGGTAAAAAGATACCATGGCAAACCCGAGCTTCACGCCGACGCCTTCTACCAGTCGCCCATCGAGATAACCAAGAACAAAATCGACGCCCGCGAAGGCGAAAAGATCATGGTGAAGGTCAAATACGCTCCCGACGGAAAGAAGCTTGTCTGCACGCCGCTCAGGATCTACGGCGAAGCGGAGAGCGCAAAAGTCTGCGCCGACGCGATCATCGACGCGATGGGCATCCCGCACGAATTCAGCGAGGAAGTGACAGCCGAAGCCAAGAGGATCAACGAAGCGGGAGTGACCCCCGACGACCTCAAAGGGCGAACAGACCTGCGCGAATGGAATATTTTTACCATCGACGGCGCCGACGCAAAGGACCTCGACGACGCGATTTTCGTGCGGAAGAGCAAGGGGGGCTATGAGCTGTCGGTGCATATCGCAGACGTTTCGCACTACGTGACCGACGCAAGCCCGCTGGATGAGGAAGCCCTGAAACGCGGCACATCGGTGTATTTTGCCGACCGCGTGATTCCCATGTACCCCGTGGACATCTCCAACGGCATCTGCTCACTGAACGCGCACACCGACAAGCTGACATTCAGCGCCTTCATGAACTTCGACGGCGAGGGCAATCTGCTGGATTACAGCTTCAAAAAGTCGGTGATCAATTCAAAGGTCCGCGGCGTCTACTCCGAGATCAACGACATTCTGGACGGAACAGCCACCGAGGAAATAAAGGAAAAATACGCCTGTATCCTTCCCGCGCTCGACGACGCGCTCGAACTGTACAAAATACTCGACAACGCCGCCAACCGCCGGGGGAACGTGCATTTCAGCTCCACCGAATCGCAGTTTGTTTTAGATGAAAACGGCGTTTGCGCGGGAATCAGTGAACGCGAGAGCGGCACAGCAGAAAAAATGATCGAGCAGTTCATGATAGCCGCCAACACAGCCGCATCCATGATGGCGAGACGAGCGAAGATCCCCTTTATCTACCGCGTGCACGAATCTCCCGATCCGGAATCGCTCCTGCGGGCATCCATGCTGCTGCGGATTCTGGGCGTAGACACAAGGCGGCTCGGCGGCAATCCCAAGCCGTCGGATATCGACAGGGTGCTCAACGAAGTGAAGGGCAAGCCCTGTGAAGAAATCGTCTCCAACGTGCTTCTGAGAGCGATGGCAAAAGCCCGTTACGACACCGAGCCTTTAGGACATTACGGACTCGCCCTGAGGGACTACTGTCACTTCACATCCCCCATCCGACGCTATCCCGACACATTCATTCACCGCATGCTTTCCGCGCTTGTGTCGGGAGAATCGCAGTATTCCATCACCAAGAAATACTACGGCAAGGCGCAGGACGCGGCCGATCTTTCGTCAGAATACGAAATGAGGGCAGTGAGCGCCGAACGCCGCACGGAGGACTGCTACATGGCGGAATACATGTCGAAATTCATCGGCGAGGAATTCGACGGAAGAATCAGCCACGTTGTGGAAAGCGGATTCTTTGTCCGTCTGAACAACAGTGCGGAAGGCATGGTGCATATTGAGGAGCTGCCAACCGACGAGTACGAATATGACGGAATCGCTACCCTGCACGGACAACACAGCGGAATCACCTACCGTGTCGGCGACAGCATCCGTATAAAGGTAGCAGCCGCACGCATATCCACCGGCAAAGTCTCATTTTTCATCGTCAATGATTATCCGGTAGATAGCCATTAGTCGTTAGCTTTTAGCCATTAGCATTTACCAGTAATATTTTCTTCCTGTCGCATAATAAGAAATTCTCACGAGGAAAATATACTCCCCACTCCAATTCTCAAATCCAAACCGCGCCCCATCAAAACCAGCCGCACCCCAAACCCCATCCGGCACCCCAAAATCCCAAAACCAGCCGCAGCACCCGCTCCCCAAGTCCGCAAACCAACCGCCAAGCCACGGTGCGCGGATGGCGCAGCCATATCCAGCTCCCGGACGCGGGCATCGCACCAAAAGCCCCGCAGCGGGCAAAGGCACCCCTTCCCAAAGAAGCAAAAAGTTCGTCAACCACATCCCACCCTATCCAGCCCCGCGCCCCTGCGCCGAATTTTTTACCATCACCGCGCCCATTCATAAATCAAAGCACTCCAATACCCAATCGCACCGATAAAATCCCTAACTCACCAAAGGCAAAAAAATAGCAGGGAACGCCTCAAAAACCGTCCCCTGCCATTTTCAATTCAAAATCAATGCCGAATCCTGTCAGCAAATTTCGACCCCTGCCAAAACCTCCTTGAGCTTGTCGGCAGATTCTCTGAGAGCGAGAGCCTCCTGACCGCTCAGTTCAATGGGAACGGTCACTTCCACACCGTTTCTGCCGACAACAGCGGGCATGCTCAGCGCAATATCGCTGATGCCGTAATTGTCGTGCTGAATGCAGGAAACCGGCAGAATGGACTTTTCGTCGCGGACGATGGCCTCGCAGATTCTCTTGACCGACATAGCGATGCCGTAATAAGTGGCACCCTTGCGGTTGATAATCTCATAAGCGCTGTTCTTGACGCTCTCGGCAATGGCGCTCATGGAAGCCTGATGATTGAAATGCCCCCTCATTTCGCAGAAGCTGTTGATGGGTATGCCGGACACATTGGCGCTGCTCCACGCGGCGATCTCGCTGTCGCCGTGTTCGCCGATAATGAAGGCGTGGACGGAGCGGCTGTCCACCCCGAGGTGTTCGCCAAGGAGATACTTGAGTCTCGCGCTGTCCAGCACCGTGCCCGAACCGAACACGCGGTTTTCAGGGAACCCGCTCAGCTTTGCGGCGGTATAGGTGAGAATATCCACAGGATTGGCGACAATCAGAAGAATGCCGTCGGTGTTGTGCTTGGCGATCTGGGGAATGATGCTCTTGAAGATGCCGACGTTCTTCCGGACCAGGTCCAGACGTGTCTCCCCCGGCTTCTGACCGGCGCCCGCCGTCACGACGATAATCGCCGCGTCGGAAATATCGGTATAATCCCCCGCGTAGATGTTCATAGGCTTTGCGAATGGCAGACCGTGACTGATATCGAGCGCTTCGCCCTCCGCCTTTTCGCGGCTCACATCGATCAGCACCATCTCGGAAAAAAGACCGCTCTCCATCAGTGCGAATGCCGAAGCCGAACCGACAAATCCGCAACCCACAATCGCCACTTTTCTTGTGTTTATTTTACTCATTTGCCATTACCTCATTTCTTCTTTGAAATTAAGCCCGACGGTCAATAAATCTATTGTTTCCCGTCGGGCTTTTATTATTCATATTATATACTATTTTCTGTGGAAAATCAAGGAATTTCTGTTAATATTTTATCTTTTCTGGATGGCAAGTCTGAGCATTTCCGCGTACTGCTCCGGCTGGGCAGTCTGGAATCCGCAGTGAGCGTAGCCGTGAATGTCCCGGTACTCGGCGGAGGGATATGCCCTGAGCAGCCGCTTGCGCGACTTGCGGGCAGGTTCTTCGTCGGAAAAGAAGAAGACCATGCGCTTCTGTGCGTCGGGACTGAATGTCGGAAGGTCGCATTTGTAGCAAATGTCCACGAGATTCTTCACTGTCTTTTCTGAAAAATGCCTGCGCTTCCGGGTCACTGACCGGATCAGGGGTTCGTATTGCGCCGCCTTGTCCTTGGCAACGAACCGGAGGAAGGGATTGTTCATCAAGCCGTTGAACGCCGCTTCGTGGTCGTCGGTGTCAAATACCTTTACAAGCGACCTGAATTTCCTGTGCATGAATGCCCGGAAAACCGGATTGAAGTGGAAGAAAGGTCCTCCGTCAAAGAATCCGCAGGTCAGCGGAATATTTTCCTCTTCCAGCCTTGCGGCGACCGCTAAAGCGATCTCCGCCCCCATCGAACTGCCCTGCACCATTGCCAGCGAACGGATGCCGTTTTCTTTAAGATAGCCGACCAGCTTCTCGACCTCACCGTCGAGCGGCAGCAGATCGGTGCCGTCGTCGCCGTGACCGTCCAGCGTGGGCATAATGACATAATAATCGTCTGCGAGACACCGTCCGAAAGGTTCGCAGTCAGCGCCGCTGCTGATCATTCCGTGAATCAGCATAACGGCGGGATTTTGTCTGTCTCCTGCTGTTTTGAATGTCATGTTGCATTTCTCCTGTCTGTTATATCTGCCTGATGCCGCTCTCAATCACATCGGCCATCTGCCCTAAAATGGCAATCGCCTCAGGCGGAAGCCGTTCCGCCAGCGCGGATACTTCGCGCAGCATTCCGCTGTGCAGTGCGCGGTGTTCATCAAACACAGCCCTGCCGCTGTCGCTGAGAAAAAGCCCGGTTGCTCTGCCACCCTTCTGCGAAGGCTTTTTGACAATCAGCCCCTTCATCTCCAAAAACGAAATAACCTGAGACACCGCGCCCTTGGTAATCATAAACGCGGAGGCAATCTCGGTCAACGTAATTCCCTCACTTTCGCCGATGATCTCTATCATATGGCTCTGCGCGGGATAGAGCACGAGTCCCCCTGCATACGTGCGTGGCTTTTTGAGTGTGGAATTGTAGAGATTGATCAGTCTGTATGCCCTCGTCAAAAGCAGATACGAATCCATGGCTTCAGATCCTCCGACTGTTGAGTCAGCAAAGTTTAGCTGCTAAACATAAGTATATCACCTTCAATCGGTTTTGTCAAGAAAAAAGTTGTCAGCATCAGAAACAGGAGCTTCCATTCCGGAAGCAAATAAAATGTAAATTTTCTGTGCGATATTTACAAAGAACAAATAATATGGTATCATTGTAAGAGCTTGCAGTGGTATTGCAAATGTGTGATTGTTTCTTGATTAAATAATCGATTGTGAGGTTTTGCAAAAAATGTCTGAATTCAAAAAAAGATCAGCTGCCAATACACCTGTCCCGGAAACAACCGCTCCGGATGCTTTTGCGGACAACGACTGGAACGAGGAGGATTTTGAGCAGAAGATCAACATGTCGCTCAACAAAAAGCTGAAGAACACAACCGATCCCCAGTGGAACGAAATGCTCGAGACCTTTAACAGTGAGAGCACGGATAAGGACGCCGATTTTGCGGACATTCCCCAAAATGTCAATGCATCCGATGATGACTACACGGTTCAGCCCGTTGCGAAAACGGATGCTTTCAGCGACGGAACGGACGACAACATATTCAGCGACGACTTTGACGACCCCCCGGAGGAAAAACCAAGCGAAGACGAAAGCAATGGCGATTTCAGCGACGATTTCGACGACAATTTCGACGACAATTCTAAGGATGAAGATCTCAGCGACGATTTCGACGATGACTTCGGCGACGATTTCAGCGACGAAAAAGCGCCTGTCTCTTTCGGCAGCCAGGAAGCGCGGGACAACGTCTCTCCACGAAAAGCCGAAGATGAAGACGCCAGCCCGTCCTTCAACCTTGTATTGCGGCTGCTGATCCTGCTGGCCGCGGTATTGACCGGACTAGCCGTACTGATCAATATGAGCATCAAAAACGCAGCAAAAGACAGCGACAGCTGGCCAACCGAAAGCACCGGGAGCCAGAACGCCCCGGCTGCGCCAGTCAGCTCCGATACATCTGCCGAAGTTTCCTCCGAAGTCGCTGCCTCTTCCGAGGACAAGGCATCTTCCCAGGATCAGACATCCTCAGAGGAAACCACCCCCAAGCACAACTACAAAGAGCTGAAAAAAGGAGATAAAAGCGAGAACGTTCTGAAAATGCAAAACAGGCTTTGCGAACTGGGCTTCCTTACAGAAAGCAGCTGCACGGGATATTACGGCGACTTTACGGTCAAGAAGGTCAAGCTGTTCCAGAAAGCGGCAGGTCTTGAACAGACCGGAACAGCCGATCCCATGACTTTGGAAAGACTGTACGCCAAGGACGCCCCGAAAGCGTAAAGTTTCCGTTTTTGCTTTCGCCGTTTATTCAATAATAATATTACAGAGCACAGCGTGTCACGACTGACACGGAACTGTGCTCTGTTTTTTCTTTGCACCTCCAAGCAAACAATGCGTATTATGTGATTGAAAGAACATACAACGGAGATGATGCAACATGTGTGCGATAGCGGGAGAAATCAGACCGAATGGCGGCGTGCCGTGCGAGAGAGCGCACGAGATGCAGGATGAGCTCAGACGACGCGGACCCGACCAGAGCGGAATCTATATGAGCGACAGCGCGGTGCTGGTACATACACGGCTCTGCGTGGTGGATATCGAAAAGGGCAGACAGCCCATGCGCTGTACACACGGCGGCGAAAGATACGTGATCGTGTACAACGGGGAACTGTACAACACCGCCGAGATACGCGACGAACTGATCGCACGGGGCTGCGAATTCACAGGGCATTCCGACACGGAAGTGGTGCTGAATGCCTACGCGGTGTTCGGCTCGGAATGTGTCTATAAATTCAACGGCATTTTTGCCTTTGCCATCTGGGACGAAAAAAAGCGCAGGCTCTTCTTTGCCCGCGACAGGATCGGCGTGAAACCCTTCTTTTACACGGTGGAGGACGGGTCGTTCATTTTTGCGTCGGAGATCAAGGGCATATTCGCCGCGACAGGAAAGCAGCCGGAGATCGACGCGCAGGGCGTGATGGAGATCATGCTCATCGGCCCCGGCAGAACGCCGGGATACGGCGTGTTCAGAGGAATCGAGGAACTCAAGCCCGCCTGCTGCGGCTTCTTTGACGAGAACGGACTGCGGCTGCACGAATACTGGAGCCTTCAGGACAGGGAACACACCGAGAGCTTCGAGGAGACCGCCGAACACGTCCGGTTCCTTGTCACTGATTCCATCAGACGGCAGCTCGTGTCGGATGTGCCGATCGGGACGTTCCTTTCGGGCGGACTGGATTCCAGCCTGATTTCCTCGGTCGCATCCAGGGTGATGAAGGAAGAGGGAAAGACACTGAAAACCTTCACAGTGAACTACAAGGACAACGACAGATATTTCAGAGCGACCAAATTCCAGCCGGGCAGCGACAGCCAGTTCGTGGGACAGATGGTTGATTACCTCGGCTGCGAAAGCCATGTGGTTGAAATCGACACACCGGAGCTTGTGGATGCGCTTTTTGAAGCGGTGGAAGCCCGCGACCTTCCCGGCATGGCGGATGTGGACTCGTCGCTGCTGCTCTTCTGCCGGGAAATCAAGAAGCACGTCACCGTGGCACTGTCGGGAGAATGTGCCGACGAGATCTTCGGCGGGTACCCGTGGTACCGCGACCCGACAGTGCGGGAAAAAGAAGGCTTCCCGTGGGCGCAGTCCACCAATTACCGTGCCGGCTTCATCCGCGGAGAATTCACCTCCCTCATCGCCCCGAACAAATACGTGCAGGACAAATACAACGCGACAGTGCAAAGCACCTCAAAACTCAAAGACCTCTCCCCCCTCGAATCCCGCATGAAAGAAATGGTCAACCTCAACCACCGCTGGTTCATGCAAACACTGCTTGATGATAAGGTCATAGAAGAAAACAGAGAGCAGATTAATACTCTCTGTATATCTGCCCTCTGCTTCCCGCGTCAATGACATAAATAATCATTTTCCCGTTGTCAATTATATATATTGTCTCCTATTTCCGGAAGCTTATATATAGCTTTAAATATGCGCTCTCTGTCCGACTTAGATTGCTTCTGAATAAATTTCGCAGCTTTTTTCTCAATCTCAATTTTATACGTCATTGATATCTACCCCGCACATTTTCGCTGCTTCTTCAATAGAAATAAAATCACCTTTGTCAGGGTCGTTGAGATAATCCTGATAGAGTCTTTCGCAGAAAGCATCATCTTCCGCCTCATCCGCCATAAGACCTTGCAGATAAGCCAGTACATACCCTAATTTATATTCGGGAATGTCATTTACCATCTGTACTGCTCTTTCTCTTTCACTCATGATTGACAGCCACCTTTCTGAAAATTCTGATAATATTATACACCAAAAATCCATCAATTGCAATAGTGAATTCTCCTGGTATCTTGATTTTTCATCTGAATTAGTATACAATAATAAACGAAGGAAAATCTTTCATTCACACGCCAAACGAGGTGGATTTAATGGGCATTTATCTGAACCCGAACAACGACAGATTTCAGCAGGCGCTCAATTCCGAGATTTATGTGGATAAGTCCGGATTGATTTCGGTCACGAATAAAAGACTCCGCACCGAACAGAAATACATCTGCGTCAGCCGTCCCAGACGCTTTGGCAAATCGCTGAATCTGGGAATGCTGGCGGCTTACTACAGCTGCGGCTGCGAGAGCAGCGGATTGTTTGACAATCTGGTTATCGCCAAAGACAATGACTATAGGAAGCATTTGAATCAATACAATGTGCTCTATATCAATATGCAGCAGTTTCTGAGTCTTAACAGCAGCATAAAAGATATGTTGCTATTGCTCGAAAAAAGACTATGGAAAGACTTTTGTAAAATGAATTTGGACCTCGATCCTGATGACGGACTGATATTTTGGATGACAGACGTGCATTATAAAACAGGCACTCCGTTTGTCATTCTGATTGACGAATGGGACTGTGTCATGCGGGAGCATATGAACGACAAAGAGGCTCTGAAAATCTACCTCGATTTTCTTCGGGGCTGGCTGAAAGATCAGGCTTATGTCGCCCTTGCCTATATGACCGGTATCTTACCCATCAAAAAATACGGCACACATTCCGCGCTGAATATGTTCCGGGAATATTCCATGCTGAACTCTGCGGAATACACGAAATATATCGGCTTTACCAATGAGGAAGTAAGCGCCCTTTGTGAACAATACAATGTCAGTTTTTCAGATATGAAGGAATGGTATGACGGATATGATCTCGAAGGCACGGAGCTTTACTGTCCCAATTCCGTGGTGCGTTCTGTGGAAGAGCATAAGTTTCTCGGCTTCTGGACGGAAACCGAAACCTATGAAGCTCTTGCAAAGTACATTGCGATGAACTTTGACGGTTTAAAAGATACCGTGGAAAAGCTTTTAGCAGGAGAGGAACAGCCGGTTGATACACGTTCCTTTACCAATGACATGATCACCTTTGCCAATAAAGACGATATTCTGACGCTGCTCATTCATCTGGGTTATTTGGGCTATCATGCCGACCGCAAGACGGTCTTTATCCCCAACCGTGAAATCGCGGATGAATTTGTGACCTGCATGAAGGTGACCGGACTGTGGAAGGAAACCATTGAAACGGTGCTTGCTTCGCGGCAACTGTTATCCGA
>ONID01000045.1 GCA_900317765.1 uncultured Eubacteriales bacterium
GTGATTAGTTTTGTTGACAGAAGATTATCCGCATTTGTCTTGGTGCGATTATGAAGCCAGCGCGTCGTGCGCTCCCCCAGTCGCTACGCGACAGCCCCCCTCAGAGAGGGAGCCAAGAAATGCCTTCCTCAGAGAGGGGGCCAAGAAATGCTTCCCTCAGAGAGGGGGCCAAGAAATGCCTCCCTCAGAGAGGGAGGTGCCATAGTCAGCTTTGCTGACTATGGCGGTGGGAGCGCCCCCGGCGCAGGGTTCGATGAATAACGCTTCCAGATAAACCCAAATCAGTTGCTGTCTGGATTTCTTTCCACTGACCACTGACCACTGACCACTGACCACTGACCACTAACCACTGACCACTGACCACTGACCACTGACCACTGACCACTGACCACTGACCACTGACCACTGACCACTGACCACTGACCACTGATCACTGACCACTGACCACTGACCACTGATCACTGATCACTGTCCACTAAATTCTCATTTAAGATTGCCTTAGCTGAAAAAAATCTGAACGTTGCCAAAGAAACAAAAAGCCGCAGTCGGTGATGCAACCGGCTGCGGAGAAAGGTCAATAGTGGAAATTTTCAACAAATTCTTTAATAGCTTTAATGATTTCCTTGTTGTCGGAGGGTGTGGGCGGAACATAGAGTATCGTGTTTTCGATATAGGAAAGATACATATACTTGCCGTCGGTGGTCAGCGTGCGCCTGGCGTAATTCTTGCCGTTGGAAACACTGCCCGACCAGGAATTGCCTATCGTGTCTTCCATCACTTTGCTGTGCGCCTGAAACAGTTCCCTGGCGCTGTCCGAGTCGGTGATGAGGTAAAACTCAATCTGGTAAGACTTGTCGGTAGGGGCGGCAACGGTAGCTTGCTTGATCTGAGGGGCGTTGATATACTGAAAGGTGATGTCGTAGATAACCAAGCCCTTGGAATTGGCAAGCTCTTTGAAAGACTGGGTATCGGAAGGCGTCTTCGTGCAGGATGTCAGCAGGGCAGGAATGAAAGACAGCACCAGCACCATCGCAAGCGTTTTTTTGATACGATTGATCATTGGTAAAACTCCAGACAGTATGAAATAACAGCGAAACAACAGAGGCGTGCGGCATCAATACTTGATTTCGGAGAGAAATCCTTCAATGGCGGTTTTGTTGTCGGCGTCGGTGGAATGGACGTAAACGACGGTATTGTTGACGCGCTCGATCATCATGAACTTTCCGTACATCTCCAGCTTGTAGATGTCATAATTGCTGCCGGAATCAATGGTTTCCAGGCTGTCAGGGCCTTTCATCAGTTTGAAATCGCTTTTGTTGCTGTCGTAAAAGGACTTTGCAACGGCATCATCGTTAAGCTCGTAGAATTCGATCTGAAACGCCTTGTCGGAAGGAGTCGCAAGGGTAGCCAGCTTGATATAATCATAAGCGGAAAAGTAATCGGTACCGTCCTGAACGATATAACCCTTCTGCTTGGCGACAGTCTCAAAATCGGTGGATGAAACAGAAGTTTTGTCACCGCAGGCGGTCAGCAGCGAAAGAGATAATGCAATAGCAGCCAACAGACAGATTACCTTGTTCATTCTAAATTTCATAACCAACGCTTCCTCTCAACGAATGATAAAGAACATCTGAAATTATTTTATCAAAATATTATATATTTGTCAAGGATAATTCAGCGTCATATCGGTAAAAAGAGAATTATTTTATGCATCCCAAAACGTGTCTGACAGAAGGGAAAAAAACTCCCCGGTTCATTTTGCCGGAAATGAACCGGAGAGGGGAGAGGGTCTGTCACTGAACCTTGGTGAATTCCAGCTTTCTGCCTTCGTTGTTGAAGGCGATGGTTTTGCCGTCAAAAGTGAATTTTTCCTTTTTGCCTTCATATTCAAAAGTCATTTTGCTCAGGTCGTAGGTGAAGGTCAGATCCACTTCATCAAATAACTTCATGTGCGCCGTGTTGTCGTCCATCACTTCAAGCGTGGAGGTAAGACCGATGGCCTTCATCGAGTCAATCTGCGCCTGTGAAAGGCTGACGCCGACGCCCTCTGCTTTGGATAGCTCATACACGCCGACAAAATCGGATTTCCTGACACTGCTGCACGAAGCAAGCGAAAAAACAAACAAACAGGCGATTATCATATAAGCTAATTTTTTCATCAATTAAGCAGCTCCTTTTCAATATTGTACTCAGCCTTATTGTACTCAGCCCAGCCCGAAATAAACCGGCATTTACCCGGCTGAAAAAACAAATCGTCACAGCTCACTCTTTCGCGGGAGAGAATTCCTCACCGGCAATCTCCGCGCCGACGCTGCCGCCGGTCGAATCGGCGAGTTTCGGCAAAAACAGATCGTAATCCTCCCGCGTCATGCGGAAGGCGATTGAAACGCCCTCACCGAAGGAGGTTTCGTCAATCATGCCGCCGCATTCGGGAATCAGCGAAGCAAGTCTGCCGTACTGACTGTAATCGCAGGTCAGGCTGCAAAGCAGGCACATCCGCATGGTGACGGTACCCGCAGCGGCGATGCCGATGGAAGCGGCGTGGCTGTAAGCCCGCACCAGACCGCCTCCGCCAAGCAGAATGCCGCCGAAGTACCGAGTCACGACGACGGCGCAGTCGGTAAGACCGGATTTCTGTATGACACCGAGCACCGGCATCCCGGCAGTGCCGGAAGGCTCCCCGTCGTCGGAATAGCGGCAGACGTTTCCGTCCCGCAGGCAATAGGCGTAGACGTTGTGTTTTGCGTCCCAATGCCTTGACTTTATCTCGGCAATGAAATCAAGCGCCTCCTGTTCGCTTGTCACAGGACGGGCATACCCGATGAACCGTGAGCGTTTTTCGGTAAATTCATCCTGTGCCGCGGCTTTCAGGGTTTTGTATTCGTCCAAAGGACTGACAGCCTCCTTTGATTCTGGATTTTTACATTATACTATCATATTTTGGCTTTCATGTCAATCCGTTCATGAAAGATAGCTAAAACCAAAGCGCCTGCCGGTATTCCGAAAAAAACCGACAGGCGCAAAGGGGTTATTTAAATATTACATATGGCAAGAAATCGGAAAAGGAATTACTTGCCCAGCTTGTCCGCGAGGAACTTGTAGCAGTAAGCTGCGAGAGCACCGCCCACGAGGGGAGCCACGATGAATACCCACAGACCTTTGAGCTGATCGCCGCCGACGATGACGGAAGGACCGAAGCTGCGGGCGGGATTGACCGAGGTACCGGTGAAGTAAATGCCAAGCAGGTGCACAAGTGTGAGTGACAAGCCGATGACAACACCCGCGACGGAACCGAAGTTCTCTTTGGAGGTGACGCCGATTATGACGAGTACAAAGACGAAGGTGAGAATCACTTCAACGACAAAAGACTTAGCCCATCCGAAATTTGCAATCGAATTTATGCCAAGACCTGATTTTTTGCCCACCAGATAAGCAAGCACGCCGGCTCCGGCGGTTGCTCCGAGGAACTGAGCAATCACGTAGCCAATGAAGTCCTCCAGAGTTATCTTGTTGTTGATGAACATGGCAAGCGATACAGCGGGATTGATGTGGCAGCCGGAGATATTGCCGATGGAATAAGCCATGGCGACAATGACCAGACCGAATGTCAGCGCGGTGGCAAGGTATCCGGCTCTGGTATTGCAGCCGATCACGCATGCCGCTCCGCAGCCAAAGAGTACCAGCACGAAGGTGCCGATGAATTCGGCTAAATACTTCTTGACGGATTCGTTTTCTTTCATGAGAAAAACCTCCTTGAATAAAAATGATTTATGAAGGCAGGATAACCACCCCTGCCATTATTAGTGATTAGTGATTAGTGATTAGTGATTAGTGGTCAGTGGTCAGTGGTTAGTGGTCAGTGGTCAGTGGGAAAAGCGAGCGAATGCGAGCGTCTTTTAAAGCATCTCCGCGAGGTCGAGGACAAGGCGTTCGCTCTTTTCCCAGCCGAGACAGGGATCGGTAATCGACTTTCCGTAGACGCCGCCGTCGACCTTCTGGCATCCGTCCTCGATGTAGCTTTCGATCATCAGCCCCTTGACCATCCGGGAGATGTCGCCGTTGTGTCTGCGGGAATGCATAACCTCCTTGCAGATACGAATCTGTTCGAGATACTGCTTGTTGGAATTGCTGTGGTTGACGTCCACGATCACAGCGGGATTCTGCAAATTGCGCTGGGCGTACATGTCGTGCAGCAGAATCAGGTCTTCGTAATGATAATTCTGCATAGCCCTGCCGTGTTTGTTGACGGAGCCGCGGAGAATGGCGTGCGTCAGCGGATTTCCCTCGGTTTCGACTTCCCAGCCGCGGTAGAGGAAGGTGTGGCTGATCTGGGCGGCCTTGATGGAATTGAGCATAACGCTGAGGTCGCCGCTGGTGGGGTTCTTCATGCCGACCGGAACGCGGATGCCGCTGGAGGTGAGTCTGTGCTGCTGGTTTTCGACAGAACGCGCACCCACTGCGACATAGGAAAGCAGATCGCTGAGATAGCGGTAGTTTTCGGGATAGAGCATTTCGTCCGCGCAGACAAAGCCGGTTTCTTCAATGGCGCGGAGATGCAGTCTGCGGATGGAGATCAGTCCTTCGAGCAGATCAGGCTTCTTGGTGGGATCGGGCTGCGTCGCCATGCCCTTGTAGCCTTCGCCCGTCGTGCGCGGTTTGTTGGTGTAGATGCGGGGAATGATAATGATCTTGTCCTTCACCTTATCCTGCAAGCCCACGAGACGTCCGATGTAATCCATGACGGAGGTCTCGTTGTCAGCGGAACAGGGACCGATAATGAGCAGGAATTTGTCGCTCCTGCCGGTAAAAACGTCGGCAATCATTTCGTCCCGTTCGGCTTTAATGGCGGCGCACTTGTCCGAGATCGGGAACTGTTCTTTAATATCCTTGGGAATGGGAAGCTGTCTTAGAAAATTCATCGGTCGTTGTTTCCTTTCAATAGATGAGAATCGTTAATTTAGCGATTTAAAGCGCAACATTTATTATAATACACAATCGACCGGATTGCAAGTGTTTTTTTGCGCACAGCACGGATATTTTTCATTTCCCGGAGCGATGATTGCTGTTATTATTTTACATCTCAATACACAATAAGTCAAGTTTTTTCAAAGATATTTTAAGATGTTTGCACAAAAAATTATTGGGTGAGGTGAGTCAGCTCGTCCTTGAGTTTACCGAGAATGCGCTTTTCCAGCCGGGAAATGTACGACTGGCTGATTCCCAGCATATCGGCGACCTCCTTCTGGGTGTGTTCCTCATAGCCGAAAAGCCCGAAGCGAAGCGACATAATGAGTCTTTCGCGGCTTTCGAGGCGGTTTACCGCCTTCAGCAGCAGATCGCGCTCGTCTTCCTCCTCAATGCCGATGCTGACATTGTCGGGATCGCTCCCGAGCACATCCGAAAGAAGCAGCTCATTGCCGTCCCAGTCGACGTTAAGAGGCTCGTCGATGGAGATTTCCATTTTAGCCGAACCGGTCTTGCGGAGGTACATAAGTATTTCGTTTTCGATGCAGCGGGAAGCGTAGGTGGCGAGCTTGATGCTCCGTTCAGGGGAAAAGGTATTGACCGCCTTGACCAGACCGATGGTGCCGATAGAGATAAGGTCTTCGATGCCCACGCCGCTGGATTCGAACTTTTTGGCGATGTACACCACGAGCCGCAGATTGTGTGTGATCAGCGGTTCGCGGGCGGACTGATCCCCGCCGATAATGCGGGCGAAGATCTCCTGTTCTTCCTCGGGTTCCAGCGGTGCGGGAAGCGTTTCGGGACCGTTTATGTAATAGACTTTCTCTTTCGGCGCAAAGAGCTTTGCTGTCAGTCGAACCAGTTTTGCGGTCAGCGATCTGCATTTCATCATGAGTTTCATTTTGTTTTCTACCCTCTCGTCAGCTTTCTAAAATCTTTGGGTTTATGATTCCGTCGTATTCGCATTCCAGCGCATCCGAAACAGCGACGTAGCATTCCACACGGTTTCGTCGCCGACCGGCGCGCAGTTCCACACTCTGAGGACGGAAGGCGCAGAGCAGTCCCTCACCGCCGAGCGCCGAATAGGGGATGACCCTCAGATTGCCGCTGCCTTGTCCGGTGGGAAATCCCTGGGGGAGGACGCCGCCGAGAGCGTTCTGACGCACGACGATCACGGGCAGTCCCGAGAATGGTTCGGTGAGCAGATTGCCCGTGTCGTACATCAGGCGCAGGGAACGTGCGCAGCCTCCGCAGCGGATCACAGCGCTGCATTCCCCTGCGCGCAGTTCCAATTTCCGGCAGATTTTACCCGCCAGGGTGATGATGGTATAGCAGGACACCGTGACAAAAATGACGAATACCGGAGACAGGCTGAAATACACCGTCCCGTTTCTGTAATACATGCCATGGGGTGCGAGGGTCAGCCAGAGCGCGAGCATTGCGCCGCCGAAGGCGAATGTGACGGCGCAGGTGACGAGCAGATAACGCCCGAAGACGCGGAAGTTTTTCAATCTGAAGGCGATCAGGACCATTCCGGAGGAAATCGTCAGCTTGACGAGGCTGCCGACCGCCAGGGACATGGGAGGCAGAAACAGCGTCAGCGAACAAGCCGCTCCGAAAGCAGCCCCCAGGCACACCCGCGTCCGGCTGAAAGACGACTTCATAATTCTGCCGACAGAAAGCAGCAGGAAATAATTGATAAAAAAATTCAGTGCAAGCAGCACGTCGGCGTAGACCGTCTGTTTCAATTTCCGTCTCCTCCGTTTTGATATTCTCAGAACATTATACAGCTATCTATATGATCAGATCTGTCGGAATATGTCAGACTGAAAAAATCCCTTGCTCGTGCAACCCTGTGAAGAATCATATTCCGCCTCACAAACTCATATACATGCAGGGAATAAAAAAACGGCAGCAAGATTCGGAAAGACAAGAAGCTGTCCTCAGGAAGGCAGAGCGAAAAAATGACAAAATTCAAGCCCGAAGGAAAATTATTGAATACCGAAAGCAACAGGGATGCAATGGCGACTCCCGCCGCGCTGATCGCGGCCATGGAAAGCGGAACCATACTGGAAGCGAGAGCGACGGTCTGCGACAGCAGCCATAATCTGATCGTCGATCTGGGGTGTATGAACGGGGTCATTCCTCGAGAGGAATGCGCCCTCGGCATCGCGCAGGGAACCACACGGGATATAGCGATTATCTCACGTGTCGGCAAGCCGGTGTGCTTCACGGTGACGAAAATCTGCTCCGACCGGCACGGCATTCCCTATGCGACACTGTCCCGCCGAGCGGTTCAGCAGCAGTGCATGGAGCAGTATATATCATCACTTCGCTGCGGGGACGTGATTGACGGAAAAGTGACCCATCTCGAACAGTTCGGGGCATTTGTAGACGTGGGCTGCGGCATACCGTCGCTGATGAGCATAGACACCATGTCGGTGTCGAGAATATCTCATCCCTCCAACCGTTTCACGGTGGGAATGGACATCAAAGCGGTGGTCAGGTCAAAGGAACCGGGTGGAAGAATTTCGCTGAGCCACCGGGAGCTTTTGGGCACATGGGCGGAAAACGCGGCTCTCTTCAATATTGGGGAGACGGTCACCGGCATTGTCCGTTCGGTGGAGGAATACGGGGTTTTCGTGGAGATCATGCCCAACCTCGCAGGACTTGCGGAACGCCGGGACGGCATAGAGGCGGGATGCGGCGCAAGCGTTTACATCAAGAGCATTATTCCCGAGCGCATGAAAATCAAGCTGGTGCTGGTGGACACCTTCCGATATCAGTCTCCGCCGCCGCAGCCAAGATATTTCTTCACCGGCAGCCATATCGACAGATTTGTCTATTCACCGTGCTGTTCCGACAAACTCATAGAGACGAGATTCGTATGATAGTGGTTAGTGGTTAGTGGTTAGTGGTTAGTGGTTAGTGGTTAGTGGTTAGTGGTTAGTGAGAAGTATGTAAAAAAACAAACGGTGTAACAGCATTTTTGAGGTACTGTTACACCGTTTGGTTATTATTTTCTTTGCAACAACTTACAACTATTCACTAAACACTGTTCACTGTCCACTCAACCATTGTAAACGTGGTCAATATTGAGCGCACGGTTGACGGCGCAGACCACCGCCTTGATGGAGGCGATGTTGATATTGCTGTGAACGCCCACGCCGAATACGTTGGCTCCTTCGGGAGTGAGCAGCTCGACATAGGCGCATGCCTTTGCGTCTGCGCCGGTGCCGATGGCGTGTTCGTAGTAGTTGATGAATTTGTAGTTGGGGATTCCCTGCTTTTTGAGCGCGTCAAAGAAGGCGTCAATCGGGCCGTTGCCCTTTCCTTCGATGGCAATTTCCTGATTATGGCATTTCAGCGTGCCCTTGAATGTTGTCACTGACTCTTCGTCATTTTCTGCAACGGTGTTGTAAAGCTCATGTTTGCCGAGCGCATAGGGGGAACGTGCGTGGAGATACTGCTTGTCAAAGAGCATGAAGATCTCCTGCGGGGAGAGTTCCTTGCCCTTCGCGTCGGCTTCCTTCTTGACATAGTAGCCGAATTCGGGGTGCATGCCCTTGGGCATGTTGTAGCCGAACATCTGCTGCATGACGAATGCCGCGCCGCCCTTGCCCGACTGGGAATTGATGCGGATGATCGGCTCGTATTCTCTGCCGACGTCGGCGGGGGAGATGGGAAGGTAGGGAACCTCCCATTTGTCGCTGCCGCTTTCCGCCATATAGTCGGTGCCCTTCTTGATGGCGTCCTGATGGGAGCCGGAGAAGGCGGTGAAGACCAGATCGCCCGCATAGGGGGTGCGCTCGTGCACATGCATTCTGGTGCATTCCTCATAAATGGCGCGGGTGCGTTTGATGTCGCTGAAATCCAGCATCGGGTCGATGCCCTGGCTGAACATATTCAGAGCGACAGTGACGATATCGACGTTGCCTGTGCGCTCGCCGTTTCCGAACAGGGTGCCCTCGATGCGGTCGGCTCCCGCCAACAGCGCAAGCTCCGCGTCTGCGACGCCGGTGCCGCGGTCGTTGTGAGGATGTACGCTGACAATGACCGCCTCGCGGTTGTCGATATGGCGGCAGAAGTATTCGATCTGATCGGCAAAGATATTCGGGGTGGAGAGCTGCACGGTGGAGGGGAGGTTGAAGATGATGGGGTGCTCCTTGTCGGCGCCGATGGCTTTGGCGACTTCGTTGCAGATGGATACGGCAAATTCCGGTTCGGTGCCGGAGAAGCTCTCGGGGCTGTATTCAAAGCGGATGTTCATGCCGGAGGTGTCCATTTTGTCGGTCAGTTCGCGGATGAGCTTGGCTCCGTTGACGGCGATCTCGGTGATGGCGTCCATATCCTTGTGGAAAACCACCTTGCGCTGGAGCGTGGAGGTGGAATTGTAGAAATGCACGATCACATTTTTTGCGCCGTCGATTGCCTCAAAGGTCTTGCGGATGAGGTGTTCTCTCGCCTGCACCAGCACCTGAATGGTCACGTCGTCGGGGATGAGATCGCGCTCGATGAGTGCGCGGAGAATTTCGTATTCTGTTTCGCTGGCGGAGGGGAAGCCGACTTCAATCTCCTTGAAGCCCACTCTCACGAGCTCGCGGAACATTTTGATTTTTTCCTCTAAGTTCATGGGATCGACCAGCGCCTGGTTGCCGTCGCGCATATCGACGGAGCACCAGACGGGTGCTTTTTCAATGAGATTGTCGGGCCACTTGCGGTCCTTGAGCTGTGTCACACGTCCGAAAGGAGTGTATTTTTCAAATCCTTTCATAAATAATGCCTCCTGCAATAAGATAAAAATGATAAAAATACAAAACTGAACGCCTGACTATAACGCGATTCAAAGGCAACAAAAAACGCCCCGCATCCGCAAAAATACGGCATGCAGGGGCGAAGAACATTTTTGCATCATAAAAACATTCCACACGGTACCACCCTGATTTCAACGCTTTCCATTCATATAGCAAGGAATAACGCTCTCAGCGAGCCTCTATCAAGGCTCCGGCAAGTAACGCTGCCGGGACGTTCCGACCTACGTTTTGAAAAATTCGGACGGAAAACTCCGGGATGAGTTATACACACAGCTCGTGACATCGGCTTTGCAGCAACCGCCGACTCTCTGAGACGCCGAGACAGTGTCTTGTTCCCTTCACAGTCTTTCTGGTATTCAGCTTTATAACAATTATATCAGCACTTTGGAATTTGTCAAGGGGTAAAGATGAAAATTTTTATTTTCCGTATACATATCGTTCGGCATCCTCCGGAATGATATTGGAATTCTCCACGATCTTTTCGATAATCTGTTCATCTGACATCCCCATCGACCGGAGAATACGAGTCATCATCAGAACCGTTTCCCGGATGCCCTGTTCGACGCCCTGTTCGACGCCCTGCTCGATGCCTTGCTCGATGCCTTCTTAATAACCTTCCAGTCGTATATCCTGAATTGCTTTGCACATGTTGACATGCTCCTATCCTTATTTATCAATCCCACATCAGCATGTGTCCGCTTTCGAGTGTCTCCCCGCATTCGGGACAATCCACCGGCTCGCTGTCGGTCAGGCGCATGACTTCCCTCATAGGCTTTCCGCATCGGGGACAGATATGCGTATGGGCTTCCACCAGCTCAAGTTCATCCATGTCGGGGCCGAAGAGATCGTCCTCACTGTCGCGGTCGGCATTCTTTGGCCTGTAGAAGTCGAGACTGCATTCGCATTCCACCGCGCGGCAATCGGGGCAATAGTAGATATTGTTCATGGCGTCAATGCAGCCGTTGGGGTATTGTTCAAACAATTCCCTCAGCCGCTGACCGTGCTTGCCCTGTTTTGCTTCCTCTGTCTCTTCCCGGAGCACCCGGTTGTACATCATGCCGCATCCGGCAAACAGATTGCGTGAATATCCGCATTTTTTACATACCAATGAATACCCTAAGCCCATTTCTTACTCCTTATCTCTCACACAGAAGGCGGAAACGGCAAAAATCACAAACACGACGCCCATGGCAACAACGCTGTAAAGCAGCCCTTGGCCTGCGGTGAGCCAGTCGGCGTACTTTCCGAGCATCGGCACCGAGAAGCTCGTACCTTTGCCGTTGATTCTGGCGTAGGGAATGGAGGTTTCGCCTGACTTGACCTTAACCGTAATGCTGGAGGCATCCTTATTGTTGGAAGTGACGGTGGAACCCATTGCCGTGCGTCCCTTGTAGTAAAGAGCGACGTCGCCGACATTGAGATCGCTCGGGGAGATTTCCTGCACAAACGCGAGAGAACCGTCCTTGTAAAGGCTGTCGGTTTTGGCGCCCTTTACGGGACAGGCGGAATAACCCAGCAAGGGCAAAACGCCAAAGAATGCGATCAGCACGAGACATTGCAGAATAAGCAGCAAGCCGGATAAGGCTCTGATGATTTTAGCTATCATTTTTTCAGAACTCCTTTATCATTTGTATATTTTACATTACCATTATAAAGCCTGCCCTGCCGAAATGCAAGCTATATTTGAATTATTTTCTGTGGCAGCAGCCTCTTGTGCGGAAAAAAATACCGCTTGCGCAATTTTGCTTGCAATCGGAAAAAAATGAATGTATCATATAATCAGGAAAAACAAAAGGGAAGTGATTGATTGAAGATCACGCTGAACCGGATTGAGAAAGGCGAGAACGAGGTTATCGTCAACTATATCGAAATGGACCGCGAGGTGGAGGAGATTGTCCGCGTGGCAAGCGGACAGGAGGAAAGGATCCCCTGTGTGAACGGAGACGCAAAATTCCTGCTCCAGGTCAGAAGCATTCTGTACGCCGAGAGCGTCGACAGGGCGACCTTTCTTTACACCAAGGACGGAGTATACAGATCATCCTGTTCGCTGCAGGCGCTGGAAATGATGTACGCTGACAAAGGATTCTTCCGGTGTTCCAAGTCCATGATCATCAACATCTACCGGATATCCGAACTGCGGAGCGAATCGGGCGGCAGAATCAACGCAGTAATGGAAAACGGCGAACATGTTATTATTTCCCGCAGCTACGCCAAGGCATTCCGCCGCGAACTGAGAGGAGAGGAGTGACTGACAATGAAGGAGAAGATCATCAAGGGAGTCAAAAAGGCGCTTGTCAACGAAATTCTGATTGATTTCAAGGCGTGCGTGTATTTTTTCTGCGTGGTGTTTTTTGTCTGTATGGTTTTGCTCTGCGAGGGAATTCACAGTGTCAGCATCGTGACGCTTGCCGAGATCGTGCTGACCAATTACGTCATCTGCTATGTGCAGACCTATCACTTCGATACCTTCGACGAATCCGACTGCTTCGGCAAAAATGAAATTGCCGGAATACTGACCTGCACCTTCCTCTACACCGCCGCCAGCCTGCTTTTCGACTGGTTTGACGGCAGCGAACTTGTTACAGCCCTCTTTGCGCTGTATATCATCTTCACATACATCTGCGTCATCCTTTGCTACATTGTCAAAAGGAAGTTGGATACAAAACAGCTCAACAAAATGCTGAATCATTACAAACAAAACGAAGGGAGAGACTGACGTGAATGCTGAAAACAGCTGCGCAATAGCCATCAGACATCTGACCAAGACCTACGGGAAAAACCGGGGCATCAATGACGTGACCTTTGAGGTGACCAAGGGAGAAATTTTCGGATTTCTCGGTCCCAACGGCGCGGGAAAATCCACCACCATACGCTGTCTGCTGGGGCTGATCAAGCCCACGGGAGGCAGTGCGGAGGTCTTGGGAGCCGACATTGTGAAGGAACACCGCGAGATTATGAGGTACATCGGCTACATCCCGTCCGAGACGATGTTCTATCCCACCATGAAGGTGAGCGAGGTCATCAGATTCGCAGCCGACGTGCGCGGAATGGACTGCTCCGAGGAGGCGGCAAAGCTCTGCGAAAGGCTGAAGGTCGATACCACGAAAAAGATCGACGAGCTGTCGCTCGGCAACCGCAAGAAGGTGGGAATCGTCTGCGCCATGCAGCACAAGCCGGAGCTGTTTATCTTCGACGAGCCGACTTCCGGACTTGACCCGCTGATCCAGGCGGAATTCTTTGAGCTTGTGAAGGAGTACAATCAACAGGGAGCGACCTGTTTTCTGTCTTCCCACGTGCTGTCGGAGGTAAGAAAGTATTGTCACAGAGCGGCGATTATCCGCGAAGGCCAGCTGATCGCCTGCGATACGATCGAAAACCTCGCCCACACCGGCGCCAAATTCGTGCGTGTGGAAGGCGTCACACAGCTGGAAATAGAAGGCATGAGCAAAGCGACACAGAAGGACGACGGCATGGAATTTGTCTACAGCGGCGACATGAATCTTTTACTCAAGGCACTGTCCGAAAAGGACGTCAAAGACCTTTCTATCGAGGAGCCATCTTTGGACGACGTCTTTATGCAATACTATGGTTAGGCTGAAAGAATGTCAAAAAATATACGGAGGTAGCGGAAAATGACCTTATATAAGCATGAATTAAAACTGAACCGGATGAGCTTTGTCATATGGCTGGTAGGAGTGCTGGCGATGTCGGCGGGATGCATATTCCTTTTCCCGCTGATCGACGAATCCATGGCGGATATGTCGGACGCTTTCGCTTCGATGGGCGGATTTTCGGCGGCATTCGGAATGGATAAACTGCCCATCAACACGCTCGAAGGCTTTTTCGGCACCGAGATCGGCACGATCTTTGCCTTGGGAAGCGGCATGTTCGCTTCGCTGATCGGCATATCCGCTCTGTCGAAGGAAGAGAGCAGCCACACGGCAGAATTCCTTCACACACTTACGCTCAGCCGTTGCGGAATCGTCACCGGAAAGCTCCTGGGCATTCTTACGCTGATCGTATTATTTGACGCTGTGGCGCTCGGCGTGTTCGTCGGTTCCGCCGCAATCATCGGCGAATCCATCAGCATCAAGTGCCTGCTCGGATACATCGCTTCACAGTTCGCGGCGCAGACGGAGCTTGCGTCGATCTGTCTGGTCATGTCGGCGATTTCCAAAAAGAGCAGTTTTGGTCTGGGAATCGGCACCGCGCTTGTGCTGTATGTGCTGGACATCGTGGCGCGAATCACGGAACAGGCGGATTTCCTCAAATACATCACTCCGTTCAGTTTTTCCAACGCGACCGACGTGTTTGTCAACAAAGGCTCAAGCATTGTCTGCGCGTACATTGTATACAACAGGAGAGATATTGCGGCGTAAATCCCACTTGAATATGAACCATTACCCCAAGTCCTCATATTATGTGATAAGAGGTTTCATTGCCTCGAATAATCCAAAGGGAGGACATATTCAATGGGTGAGAAAAATGCACAATGCATGGGTGGAAATTCCCAGACCCTCGGGGAGAGAGCAGCCCAGTGCGGCAGACGTGACTGCTTCAAAGAGGCGGTATGCATCAATGCCGGAAGGGTTTACGACGCCT
Source organism: uncultured Eubacteriales bacterium (assembly GCA_900317765.1). Classification (GTDB taxonomy): domain Bacteria; phylum Bacillota; class Clostridia; order Oscillospirales; family Acutalibacteraceae; genus RUG762. The sequence continues at coordinate 14,382 of ONID01000045.1, forward strand.
GCCGCGACAGGGAATGCCTGGAAGACCTGCAGGTATTCTTTGTGGAGCGCGATCAGGATATTATCAACAACGCACTCGGCGTTCGTCTGAAGGCGGCCGACGTGGTGAATGTGGTCATTGACACGGAACCGGTACCCTTCAACAGGGGCTATTATTCGGTAGACATCACCGTCTATTTCTGCGTCAAACTGGACGTCACCATGTCGCCGATCAGTCCGTCGTGCGAAGTCAGAGGACTTTGCGTCTACAACAAGAAGGCGATTCTTTACGGCAGCGAAGGCAGTGTGAAGGTCTTCAGTTCGGACTATGTGGGCGGCGACGACGACGAGCAGAATATGCCCGCCGGCAATCTTCCCAAGGCGACGGTGCAGATTGCCGAGCCGATAGGTCTCGGCGCGAAGATTGCGCCGGTGTGCGAATCGCATTATCCCTGCTGCTGCGTGCCCAACCGCGTTTCAAGAATGTTTGCGGGCAGTTTTGACCACAGACTTGCGGAGAAGGCGGTCAAGGTGACGCTGGGCATCTTCATGATTATCCAGCTGGAGAGACAGGTGCAGATGCTGGTGCCGGTTTACGATTTCTGCATGCCGGATAAGATCTGCGTCGATTCGGGAAGCGAAAGCCCGTGCGAGCTTTTCAAGAAAATCAGCTTCCCGGCGGACGAATTCTTCCCGCCGAAGGCCGGTGAGCTGCATTGCAGCGAAGCCCAGATGATGCGCGGACAGAGCGCAGGAACAGGCAACTGCGGCTGCGGCTGCGGCAACGCGTAAAGAAAAAAAGAAAAAACGACAGCGGCACAAACGATTTATTCCATGTGCGGCTGCCGTTTTTTTGTCGGGAAAAATTTTATAAAAAAACACTTGACTCTCCCGTTACGGAATGGTTTATAATGAAAGCATGCGAAGGGAGAAACAGTGAAGCAGGGCTTTTCTTCGATTTGTCGGAAATGACTTTGGAAATGGGTCCGGCGCGGGGCGCAGGCCAATAGAGCGGGTGTATGTGACGAACCGGACGGACGGCAATGATTGATCTGATTGCCCGCAACCGACCTTTTGCCCAAGGAGCCCGCATCCGGGAGCGAATATGTCGAAGAAAGCGTCGGAATATTCTGCGGGAGCAAATGCCTTTCTTTTACGGACTATTCTCTGTTATTTGCTGCCGCTTCTTCGCTTTCTTCTCCATCTGCGCACTGACTGCCGTTTTTCAGAATGAGAAGTGAATGACCGCCTGCGTCCGGAAAGCGATGAGAATGGATGAAATCAAAGAGAAAGGGGAGATGATAATGGGCGAGGAGCATCAGTTGCTTGCCGTGAGCGAAGTGAGTCGTCTGACGGGAGTCAGCGTGAGGACGCTGCGGTATTACGATGAGATCGGACTGCTCATTCCGACTCATGTGACGCAAGCCGGATACAGGCTGTATGATCGGGAGGCCTTGCGCCGTTTGCAGATCATACTGCTCTACCGTGAACTTGAATTTCCGCTCAAAGAAATCAGCGAAATCATGAACGGCAGCTTTGACATGCAAAACGCATTGGAGCGCCAGATTGAACTGCTTCAAAACAAGAAGACACACATCGAAAACCTGATCACCCTCGCGGAGGGAATCAAAGCAATGGGAGTGAATCAATTGGATTTCAGCGAATTTGACGTCAAAAAGATCGACGAGTATGAGGAACAGGCCAAGGCAACATGGGGTACAACGCCGGCATACAGGGAGTATGAGGTGAAATCCGCCGGCAGGACTGCCGAGGACAACCGCATCCTTGCAAAGGGGCTGATGGATATTTTTGCCGCATTCGGCAGACAGCTTTCCTTGCCGCCTTCCGACGACGCTGTTCAGGCTAATGTAACCAGACTCCAGAACTACATCACCGAGAATTACTACACCTGCTCCGACGAGATACTTCTCTCCTTGGGCAGATGTTACAGCGGAGGAGGAAGCATGCAGCGCAATATCGACAAGGCGGCTGGTGAAGGCACGGCGGAATTTGTCGCCCGTGCAATCGAATTCCGATGCGGTTGAAATATTCACGCAAACAACATAGAAAAACCGTACAGAGTATGAAAAACTGCTCTGTACGGCCTTTTTTATGTATTATCCTTTGTCAATGGGAGGACAAATGAACTTGATTTTGCTTTTGAGACACCTTATCTCACTGCTGCCGGTTGCGTAAGCGAATTCTCCGTCGAGTGACCAGTCGGATCTGGCGATGGGGTAGATGGTAAACTTGTCCGAACGGTCAAATTCGATGTAGGGATTGTTGGTGATTTTCTTGGAAAGCAGACTTCTTAATATGGAAAAAAGCTGCGCGGGATTCTTTGGCTTGTGGATCAGCATCATTTCGAGTTTTCCGTCGCCCATATTGACGAGCTTGGGGTCGTATTTCAGGACGCCTCCGAGGGAGGTGGAATTGGTGATCGCGCCGAAAAGGAAGTCGCCTTCATATGTTTTGCCATTGGTCTCGACCTTCATGTGTTCCGCGCGAACCTTGCCAAGCTCTGTCAGACCGTGCAGCAGGTAAGAAGGCTTGCCGCCGAGTACGTTCTTGACTTTCTGAGGGGTGCTGTAAGAGGTTCTGGTGAAGAGTCCGAAAGACGAAACGTAACCGAAATACCGGTCGTTGAAGAGTCCCGCGTCAATATCCTGGACATTGCATTCGGCGATGATCCTGGCCGACTTTTCGAGATTTTTGGAAAGATGCATGCTTCTGGCAAAATCGTTGGTGCTTCCGGCGGGAATATATCCGAGCGGAATGGAGAGGTGCGCCTTGAGTACACCGTTGATCACTTCGTTGAGTGTGCCGTCACCGCCCATGCAGACGACAATATCGTACTTGTTTCCGTCATCGATGACGAATTGTGTCGCATCGCCTCTTCTTTGGGTCATGAAAAGGGTGCATTCCAGTCCGTGTTTTTTTAACATGGATATAACCTTGTCGGCATTCTTTTTTCCTGATTTGCGACCGGCACAGGGGTTAATGATCAGCATTACATTTTTAATACCCATCAATTCGTCTCCAATCAGAGTAAAATAATAATTAAACTGTATAATGGAGTATTATAAACCTTGATTGTTAACTAAATATTAATAATCGTGATAATCTGTGTTTAGTGAGTATTTTATACTTTTTAATCGGAAAAATTGGAAAAAATGCCGAATGATTGTCCGTTATGAATGATGACCCGGATAGGTTCTGACCGGAGTCAGCACCTTTTCAATGTTTCCGACAAAGTGTGTGTTGTTCATTCCGAGGAAGGTCATGACATTGCTGTACTCACGCATGCATTTTTCCTGCATATCGCTGATTCTTTCGGAACTGCTGACAGGAAACCGGAAGGTCTTGCTGCCGCAATCAATCAGCAGGACGTTGTTCTGGGCGGAAACGGGTTGTTCGATGGAAATATCCCTTATTCCGCTGAACATACTTCCGTAGCTGTAGGGCACGGTGACATATTCGGAGGATGTGCCGGCGAGCCGATAGGTGTGATTCTGCTCATCCGACAGACGGAAAAGGCAGATCGGACTGTCTCCTTTTCCCGGAAATACGGGCACGAGCAGATTGCTGTCAAACAGGTCAACCGCGAAGGTGCCGATGGCAATGGAACTGGAGGTAGGCATCCCGTACAGATGGCGCATGATCAGCTGACGGACGGTTGCCCCGCAGATGCTTCCGAATTCGCCTGCAATAAACCGATGCACATGTTCGTTGAACTGTTTGAATTTCATGGAATAGTCAATCAGCCTGACAGCGGGATTGCCGCGTATGTAACGCATATATCGGGTCTTTGAGGGATTGAATACGGTTTTGATCTCATTGGTGAACCAGGTGCGGTCGCCGCCGGGATAAAGACCGAACGTATTGTCTATTCCTTCTCTGGCACTGGTGTGAATGAGGATGTAGTAGTTTTTGTCTTCGTCCTTTGCCACGGTGAAGAAGTGGTTGTAGCTTTTGAAGTTAAAGCTGTAGCCCTCCTTTGCGCCGATCAGGTTGATTTTTTCAACGATGCGGGTAAATTCCCCGCCGCTCATGCTTTCATCGAAATCCGACAGAGTGAATACGGAACAGGTACAGGTGTTGACCGAAGCGTCGATGGGAACGATAGGGACGGAACAGGACCAGTCGTACAAAGCGCCTGCGAAGAAACCTCCCGCCATTCTGACGACATTGCTGGAAAATCCGAGATCGACCGAGGGAACCACCTTGGCCCATCCTGAGCGGTCATGCTGTCTGACAATGTCCTCGAGCATGGCTTCGGTTTCCCTGAGATAGGGAAGCAGCACCTTCTGGGTATCGTCAGGCGTCAGATAGTTTTCTAAAGGGGTGTTGTCCTTGGGCACCTGACCGACGAAGGATTTTCGCACGAGATTTTCCATCTGAATGGGAATGGTCTTCAGCATTTGCACATATTTTCTGAGAATCGGCTCGTCGTTGAGTCTCTGCTTGATCTTGAACATCTTCTCCTCGCCTTTGGGGCTGATATCGACCGTGTAGGCGTTCTCATCCAGGAAGGTGAGGTAATGCCGGAGCACATAGTATTCCGATTCGGGTTTGTCCGATCTTCCGAAATAAAGAAATTCACCGCAGAATTCCCTGCCCTTGTTGAAGAGATACATGTTGCGCATCACCAGACCGCTTTCGGTCATCATGGAAAAGGGAATGCTGAAATCGCTGAGCAGCGTTATATGGAAATTAATCGGATTCTCTCTCGAATGAGCGATGATCATATTGAAAATATTTTCGATGGTATTTTCAATTTCCCTGCTTGCGCTTTCGTGGGTGAGATTGATATAGGAATAATTGAGCATATAGACGTAGACATGGCTGATGTTGGTGTTTTCAAAAATATCGTCAATGATGGAATCGTCTCTGAGCTCTGCGGAAGTGGAGAAAGCGTGCTTGAGGGTGGTTCCCGAGATACGGATGGTTCCGGAGGCGTTCCTGATCATCTCCCTGCGCTTGAGATAAAACTGTCGCTTGTCGGAGAAAGCGTAGGCTTCCGCCTTTTTATTGAGGAACATTCCCGCGGTTTTCCAGCAGAATTCATAGGTAAAATCCTTGCCGGTAGACTTGGATGCGTTTTCGGTCATGATGCGGTAACAATCCCGTATGTCGTCGATGGAATCTACCTTCCGCAGATCGCAGGCATAATAATAATTCATGAATTCCACAAGACAGGAGAAATTGAACCGGTCAATGTTCCGGAAAATACGCTCATAAAAAATCCGGCAGGTGGCGTTTGTTTCATCCGGCTGGGGATCGTCGTAATCGTGAAAGGAAATTTTTTTGCAGCCGTTGTAGCGAAGCTCCTGAGAGGCATATTTGCAGATCTTGCCGCGCACATTCGGATTGCACGCGTCGCATCCGTAAAGAGGGCTTATCAGAAGCTGGACGTCATGATTTTTGGTGTTGATATCCATGGAACCGAGCAATATCATGATCGGAATGGCAATCGGAACACCGACCGGAGAATAATCCGATGCTTGTTTCATACGGGAAACACCTCCTGCAAAGATTGACCGTGTTGTAAACTGACCGGGAGAAATTGATCTTTTGTCGGAGAAGCGTGATGTCTCCGACAAAATCGTGTGATTTTGCCGATGTTGTCGGAGGAAACATTTCATTGCTTGCTGGTCCGACACGTTCGGGGAATTTGTAAACAAATTTTGGCTAAATTAAGAAGAAATTTCTGCTGATGACTTGAAAAAGACCACATGATATAGTATACTGATTGCAGAAATAAGACATAATTACCGTTCAGGCTCACAAAATATTAAGACAGGAGAATAAACGGCAGCCAGAATACAAGTGAAGCCGACGGCATCATGTCATGTTTCCGAAAACCAAATAAAGTCAAAGAAGGAGTGAGTGACATGAAAGAACCCACAGTGACCACATTCAGAACGATACTCATCAAGTATCTCGTCATCTTTTTCTTCATTGCCTATCTTTTGACGTATCTCACGGGAAGTATGGAGGGCTTCCCGTCACTCAAGGAGACATTTGATTTTATCATCCACGTGTTTTCACGACTGATTGAACTGATCAGGATGATAGCCGGCTTACTCGCATCGGAGTGAGGAAGAAAGAACAGAGGTAAACATAATACTATGAAGTATCAATCGCCAAAAAATCCGTTCGGGAGTATGATGAGGAATAATCAGACGCTGCCCGAACGGATTTTATTGTATGCAAATGCCTGTGGACACAGCGCAGAGAGGATCAATCCTTCTTTTCGTCGGCTTCACTCAACTGTTCCACGTACCGCATGATCATGTTCATACCTGCAAGAAAACTTTCATATTCACCGGTGATCTTTTCAAGATATTCCCTGCCGAGATCGGTAATCCGGTAGTGGATCCTGCGTCGGTCATTGGAAATGGCCTTGCCCGCGATCTCTATGTATTTTCTGTCCGACATGCGGTAGATAACGCCGTAGGGGTACTGAATGCGGCACACTCCGTCACTTTGCTTGTCAAGAATATTCAGTATTTCATAGATTGTCATATCTTTTTTGCTGAGAAATGAGAGAATAAGCATTTCCGTAAGCGCCTTTTTCAGGTTTTCGGACATCTTGGCACTGTAATCTTTGTTTGCGCCTCTTGGCATTTGAAACAACCTCCTGCAACCATTCTGCTGACAATATTTATTATAATACAAATTTTTGTCATTTGGATAACAAATTGTAAATAAAGGGAGTAATCCATCCAACCTGCCAATACAATCCATACAAAGAATAGTGCGCGGTAATGAACCGTTATGGCTCATTGCGAAGCCGAATACTGTTCCAGCCACACGGTGATAGGGTATGGATGTTCTTTTTCATAGACCCAGTTGTTGGAGTAGTAGGACGGCGCGTCCTTCTCAAACGACACGGCAGCGCTGACGCTTCCGTCGTCAAATTCGATAATGCAGGCGGCGTATTTCTGATTGACCATGGAGCCGTAATGAATGGTTCCGCCGACGCCGTCGTGCATGTGAACCGAGCCGCCGTATTCATAGGGGAGATTGCTGCCGGTGGCGTCGCTTCGCACCGACTCATGTATCTGGAAGCAGCAGAGCAGCCGGAAATAGACGTCGTCACCCATCAGCTTCTGGAGCTTGTCGTCGCTCTTTTTGCTGAGGACGCCCATCTCGTAAAGGCTGTCATTGATGTACTCCTCGTTATGCGAGAAAATGCCTGTGATCTGCGCGTTTTCCTGAAAACCCTCAAAAGCCGTCCATTCGGTATAGTCTCCGGTGGTGATGAAGGAGATGTCGAGCTTGTCCTCTTCCGATTCGTCAAAGGCGAATTCGATATAGCTTCTCGGGTCCTCGGCGTAATAATAGGCGGCGTAGCCTGCGTCCTTCGGGACATTCTCCTTGAAAAAGGCGGCGTTGTCCTCATCGAAGTCGGTGTCCTGCTGAATATATTCGTTTATTTTCTTCTGAAAGACGGCGTGGCAGTTGATCATTTCACCCGCCTTGTTGCCGTTGTAGACCGTGAGGCTGAAATCAAAGCCCTCACCGGACACATCGCTGATTTCGGCATAGCATCTGGAAAAAGGGGAATCCCCTTCGCGGTACCAGGTGCCCTTCCAGTCAGACGCGCTTCTTCCTCCGGCAGAACCGCAGGAGCCGAGAAAGGCAGCGGAAAGCAGGAGCAGCGTCAATGCGGCAAGCATCCGGAGGCACCGCGTCAAAGACCTGCGTCTGATGCCGTCGGCGTGTCTGGCATTACTTGTGTCAATTGAACAGTTCATGTGTTTCAATTCATCATCCCCCAAAGAACAAATGCGCGCTCATTAACCGTCAATGGTACACACCTGATGTATTAATACAAATTATAATACGAATTATTTGCAACGTCAATACCAAAATATAATCTGTATGTCAGTGGATTTTTATATATAAAATCCACAAAGAATATTGACATACTCAATTTTATAAAGTATCATGTAATTACAGGAAGCAAACAGGTTCTTGTTAAACTACCATACAATAAGCAGGTGAAAAAGCAATGAGCACCTATACATTCCGTCCCATGTGTCCGAAATGCGGCGAGGAACTGTTTCCGCCGGACGCGGCGTTCTGTACCCAATGCGGCGCAAAGGTTACCCGGGATGTCTCTGTCTATGAAATAGCGTTTGATGACAGCGACAGCGGCGAAGAAACGATCTCGGTGGAACAAGAAAGGACGGTCAGTTCGGAGGAGGACTATCCGCGTCCGGAGGAGAGCTCGTCTGCAACCGTTCCCGCCGAAGGGGATACGCCTGTTCCCGCGCCGCCGGTGCCGGCACAGGAAAGGAAGAGCGAGTTTCAGGAGGAACCCGGAACGGAGCAGCCGGAGCAACAGCAGGCCTCTTCGCCGCAACCGGAACCGACAGGGGACGATGAATCCGCCAAGGAAACGGACGCCGCCGGTGCGCACGGTGTTTCTTCCTTCGGAATGCCGCAGCCCTATTACATTCCGGTTGTGCAGCCCGCTTCCGGTCCGGGTTACGCAAAAGCAAAGGATCATTCCGGCAGGAAGCTGAATCGTAAAATGACAGCGGAAATTGTGGCGTTGGCTGTCGTAGGAGTGGCGATCATCACCGTCGCGGGATTTCTCGTGTGGAAGCGTGTGATCGCCCCGTCCCGTGAATACAACAGGGCATGCAGTCTGCTCGAGGAAGGCGAGTATGACGACGCGATAGACATATTTGAATCCCTCGGCGATTACAAGGACAGCAGCGACAGAATCACCGAGTCAAGGTATGAAAAAGCGTGCAGCAACCTCGAGGACGAGGAATATCTGACGGCGGAGGAACTGTTCCGTGAACTCGGAGATTATCGGAACAGCGAGGAAATGGCTGCGGAATCAAGATACAGATACGGTATCTCGCTGCTTGATACGGAGCATTACGAGGAAGCCATCTCGATATTTGAAGCGTTAGACGGCTACAGCGAAAGCGAGGATTATCTGAACGAGTCGAAATATCAGTATTGCAGAGCCAACCGTTATTGCTTTGACGAGAATACCTATGAGTACCTGTGTTATCTCAAGAGCATTTCTTATCAACAAAGCGACAGTCTTTACCACGAGATATTTGACGTCCGGGCGGAAGAGGCATTTGCCAACACAGCCCAGAACGATAATTCCACACTGGTTTATTCGGTGTCAAAGTACTGTACATTTTTCCATATAGGGTTTAATGTATACGGAGGAACACCGGGTGAAGAATTCACCTTGTACCGCATTGTGACTTACCCGGACGGCACACGGGCTAACGGGTCAAACGATTCGTGGGGGAATGTCGAAAACGGAACTACGTGTTCCCTCACATGGGAGAAAGGCATTTATCCGCTTTACCCTGAATTCTGTGCGACAGGCACTATGTACGTCGATATTTACAATAAAAAGAACGGAAAGAGAATACTCAGAATGACGGTCTATGTCACAGAGTAACAGTAAACAGATTGAAAGGAAGTATTTCGATGAACAATTACGGCAATCAATTCAATCAGGGCAACCTGCAGCCGATGCAGCAGCCCACATACGGCTACGGACAGAACGCGCCCTATCCCGCACCCATGCCGACGAGAAAGCCCGCAGACAAAAACAGAGTCATCAACATTGTCATGACAGCGCTGGGCGGAGTGACTGCGTTTTTTGCGCTGATCAACCTGATCAATTGCATAGTGATTTATTCCGATTACGATTACTACAAACTGTCGTTTTTCGCGTCTCCCTTGCTGTTTCTTCTGCTCGGCGCATCGCTGGTAATGCTGTCGGTAGAGAAGCTGATCGATCCCAAGAAACAGGGACAGAACCCCGGTGCGCGTATGGCGCTGTATATTATCGCATTGGCACTCGCCGCCATCGCCGCCATTTTCGGACTTCTGTCACTGTATGACAACGGCAGGGGCGTTATAGAGAGCCTGGATTTTGACGGTGAAGTAATTCTGTCGCGCCTGAGTTATCTCAGCACGCCGATTTATTCACTGACAGGATGTGCGGCTGTGGCGATAACATTTATTCCCAGGCTGATGGAGGTCATCAAGCAGAGAAACGCCATGCAGTATCAGCGTCAGCCGATGCAGCAGCCCTATGTTCCGTTCCAGCCGAACGTTCAGCCGCAGCAGTACGTTCAGCCGCAGCAGTACGTTCAGCCGCAGCAGCCTAAGGACGTTGACACGAAGAACTGAAAGGGCAAAGGTTCCGGTCAAAGAAAACGGATGATTTTCGTATGACATGCGATAACACAACATGCGGATAAAGCAACAGAAAGGCTCCTTCTCCGGCGTCGGACAAAGCGCTGCGCGGAGAAGGAGCTTCATTTGTAGAAAAACAAAAATGACAAACGAGTATGCGAGAGAAAACGAGAGTAAAATAGAGTAAAAGAGAGATAAGATATTTGTAAATTAAATTTTTTCAAAAAGGTGTTGACAAGAGGAAAGTTCTGTGGTAATATACTCCTTGCGAGCTTACGAACCCGCCGGAAAGCGGCGGGTTTCACGTGGTTCAGAAAAATAACAGATATTTATGGAGGAAAACGCTATGTCAACATTTATGCCAAAAGCCGGCGAAATAGACCGCAAGTGGTATGTCATCGATGCAGCAGGCAAGCCTGTGGGCAGAGTGGCGACACTCGCAGCCGATATTCTCAGAGGCAAGACCAAGCCGATATTCGCACCCCATGTGGACTGCGGCGATCATGTGATCATCGTGAACTGTGATAAGGCCATTCTCACCGGCGGCAAGCTGGAAAAGAAGATTTACTACCGTCACACCGGCTACATCGGACATCTGAAGGAAGTCAAAGCCGGCACACTGATGAAGACCAAGCCCACCAGAGTGATGGAACTCGCTGTGAAGGGCATGGTACCCAACACCACGATCGGCAGAGCCGCTCTGAACAGACTGCATCTCTATGCAGGCGCAGAGCATAAGCATGAGGCTCAGAAGCCCGAAACATGGGCAATGTAATTCGGAAGGAGGAAAAAATTATGTACGATAAGACACCGTTTTTCTACGGCACAGGCAGAAGAAAGAGCTCCGTTGCCAGAGTCAGACTTTACAAAGGCACAGGCAAGGTGATCATCAACGACAGAGAGATCGACGATTACTTCGGACTTGACACACTCAAGCTGATCGTTCGTCAGCCGCTGGAGCTGACAGGACTCACCGATCGCTTCGACGTAGTATGCAACGTCACCGGCGGCGGCGTAACCGGTCAGGCAGGCGCCATCCGTCACGGCATTTCGAGAGCGCTTCTCCAGTACGACTCCGAGAACCTCCGTCCCATGCTCAAAGCCGCAGGCTTCCTCACCAGAGACCCGAGAATGAAGGAAAGAAAGAAGTACGGCTTGAAGGCTGCCCGTCGCGCACCTCAGTTCTCCAAGAGATAAATTTTCTCCTGCGGAGTACTTTCCAATACGTTTCAAAGCCACTGTTTACGGGGTTTTTGGAGTGTATGGACGTTTTCAAAGCGGCTTAGTTGTGCGTCGTATGCAACAAACATGCAACACATATGCAACAACCGTCAGGCAAAACTATGTAATCAGAAGAGATGTTTTTCACAAAACGAAAGACATCTCTTTTTTGTTTTACCTATATTTTGTTAATGGCATTGATAAGCACTTGGACGTCCAGATGGGTGTACACTTTTTCGGTCATCGTCATTGCACCGGAGTGTCCGACAATCTTCTTGATGGTAGTCTGATCAATCTGAGCCTCCGCCAGCATGGAAATGCAGGTGTGACGGGTACAGTGCGGCGTGCGGTCGATGCCCAGATTTGTCATCAGAGGCGTAAAATAGCTGTCGTAATAGTTGCGGTAGTCGAAGCAGTTTCCGTTTTCCATATGGACAAGATATTCGCTTTCCCCGTCATGATACCATGACCGGAAGAATGGCAGCACTTTGTCGGCGATGGGGACTCTTCTGATACCGTTTTCTGTTTTGCTGGCTATGACATCAAAATACTGTTCGTCAAGATTGACATTTTCCTTTTTCAGATGGAGCATTTCAGATATTCTCACGCCGGAATAGATCAGCATCAGAACGATCTGATAATACCTGTCTTCCGACAAATCCCACAGACGGTCGATTTCCTCTTTGGTAAACTTGTCCCTTTCCCGCTTGTTGGGATTACGGTCCTTGAATTTTGCTATATCGACAAATTCCGAATAGTCCTTGCCACATAGATCATTTTTCATCGCGTAATCGTAAAGCTGATTGAACAGGATTTTCAGCTTCTTCAAAGTGGGATGGTTCTTACCGCAGGTATCGACCACATTTTGCAGTTCCGCAAGTTTTATGTCCTTAAACACTCTGCTGTACAGAGAGGCACACAGCTTGTAGGACGCTTTGTAGCCGTGGACATTGGATTCGGAAATGGTGGGGAACTTTTCTTTTGACCACCTTTCATAAACCTCTTGGAAGGTCACTTTGGAAGCGGATACATCAAACGGATTCTTGTTGTATTCCGCCAGCATTTGCAGTCCTTCCGCCCGCGTTACGGCGTAGCCGATGATTTGGTAATCCTGCACCGTCTTGTCTTTTTGTTTGTCATAATGCCAGCCAACTGTTTTTCTTACGAGATAGGGCTTTCTACGCTTCCCCGGTAACTTTGTGACGCTGCCGTAACCGTTAGGCAACCTCACTCAAAAACCTCCTTGTACAAATGAATTTATGATAAGAGCTTATTGCTCACTATCAACATCGCTGCCGTTGTTGTCGTCCTTATGTCTGTCAAGGGATTCATCATACTCATCGAATTCAGTAAGTTCGTCCAGTCGTCCTTCTCTGATTGCTTTTTCCCTTTTAGCCTTCTTTTTGGCAATTTCTTCATCTATAAACCTTTGATATGCTTCTTCGCGTCTCTTATAATAGGTGGCTGTATCTAATTCTTCTATTTCCTTATTGGTTAATTTACGATCTCTCGCACGGTTTTTTTCGGTGGTTTCCCAATCCTCTAATGTCGAGTAGGTTATAAAGTATGTTTCATAAGCATGAAGATTGGTTTTCAGTTTTTTGAGAATGTTATACATATCAATGTTATGGTCGGATTTGTGCAGATCAAATATGACATGAGCTTTCCTGATCGTTTCCGGTCCTCTTTCGATATAAATATCGTAAAAGATACCTTCTTTTCGGTAGAGTTCAAAGAAGAAATCATACACATCCGCCATGGATTCCAGAATGATATGCGGCGTATTATATCCAATTAAATCACTTATTGGCATTTCCAATATGTTTGATATTTGCTCCAGAACGGAGATTGACATATCTATTTCTCCGTTTTCGTACTTTTGCACTGTTCGAAGAGATTTGTCCAATCTGATAGCCAGTTCACTTTGGCTCATATGTAATTTTTTTCTCTGAGCTGCAATACGTTTTCCGATTTCAACTTGCAGATCGTCCATGATGTATCACCTCAATAATAGTATATCATATCAGATTACGAATTTCAAGTGCATATAGGAAATTTTATTTCATAAAAATTGCTAAGAGGTATTGACAAGCTGTGGGAAAGGGTGTATAATGAAATTACGAATTAAAAATTCGTATAATTCGTAGAAGGCGATTCTACAGTGCGCAAAGCAAGGAGGAACGGTATGGAAAATTGTTATTATGTGGATTGCCCCAAATTCACAGGCAGGAATGTCCCCATCACGGAGATTGCAAAAGCCATCGGCAAAGACGCGCAATATGTTCGTGTGGGACTTCAAATGGGGATTCTGAAATTCGGATATGCAATAAAGCTGGAAAATTCCAGTGAATTCAATTATTACTGTCCGGATAAAAAGGTGTGGGAAGAAACAGGCTATTTCAAAGACAACAAGACAGTCGTGAAAGGAGTTGGTGCAAATTGACCTATGAAAAAGAAAAGACCGCTCTTAACCCATCTGTTGGCGCAGATGAAGAGCAGTCAAATAATGATTACGAAGATATTATAACCGATTATGACGGAGAATGCAATAGTTTTGAATCAAATTTTGAATTTGACGAGGAATATGTTGACACAATCACGATGAAC
>ONID01000089.1 GCA_900317765.1 uncultured Eubacteriales bacterium
ACTTCGATGATCTTCGATAATTAAACATGGCTGTACTTCTATTTTGGAGAAGCTTTTTCTGCACAATGGATTTCCTTGTTAAGATGATCGGGTGTACTTCATCTTCACCGCAAGCGCTTGCCGATAATTCCTTTTCGCCTCTTGCCAAAGCGTGTGAATTTGTGGTATAATCATTGCATGAATGACAACGATGGGAGCTGAAAAAATATGGTCAGGAGATTTATCGCGTATTACCGCCCTTACAAGCTGCTTTTCGGCGCGGATATGGCGGCGTCTCTGCTTATCTCGCTGCTGGGAATGATCTATCCGGTGATGACCAACCGACTGCTGAACGACTTCATTCCCAACCGCGCCTACCGTTCGATTATCATCGCGGGAAGCGTTGTGCTGGTACTCTACTTCGTCCGCATGCTGCTGCGCTACTTCGTGCAGTATCAGGGGCATATGGTGGGAACATACATGCAGGCGCAGATGCGGCGGGAGCTTTTCGCACATCTTGAAAAGCTGCCCTTCTCCTTCTTCGATGATCACGAAACGGGCGCCATCATGACCCGCATGACCAACGACCTCTTTGAGGTCAGCGAACTGGCCCACCACGGACCGGAGAACCTGCTGACCTGCTCCGTGATGATCGGGTTGAGCTTCGGCTATCTCTGCACCATCAATCTGTGGCTCACCATGATCATTTTCGCCTGCGTGCCGCTGCTCGCAGCCGTTTCTGTTCATCTCAGAAAGAAGATGCGCGACGCCTTCAAGGAACGGCGCAAGAGCAACGCCGTAATCAATGCCGCTCTTGAAAGCTCCATCACCGGCGTCAGAGTCACCAAGGCTTACACCAATGCCGCCAGAGAACAGGAGAAATTCGAGGTCGGCAACCGGATGTATATCGACGCCTGCTCCAAATCCTACAGTGCCATGGGCAGATTTCATTCCTCCACATCGTTCATTACCGATGTTTTCAACGTGATCATCCTGATTGCCGGAGGACTTTTCCTGTACAGAGGAAGCATCAACTTCGGCGAATATTCCACCTTCATCGTGTCGGTCAACCTCTTCATTGCGCCGGTGCAGACGCTCATTCAGTTCATGGAACAGTGGCAGAACGGCGCGACAGGCTTCCGCAGGTTCATTGAAATCATGGACATTCCGGAGGAACAGGACGCTCCCGACGCGCAAGATATCGGCGAGGTACAGGGCAAAGTGGAACTGCGTGACGTAAGCTTTTCCTATGAAAAGAACGGTGAACGGGATGTGCTGGAGCATGTCTCTCTTACAATAGAGAAAGGGGCAAAAATGGCGCTGGTGGGACCTTCCGGAGGCGGTAAGACCACCATTTGCCACTTGATTCCCCATTTCTACCCCCTCGGCAATAACGACGGAAGTATTCTGATTGACGGCATAGATATCAGAAAGATCACGATGGAATCGCTCCGCCGGAGCATCGGCATTGTGCAGCAGGACGTCTTCCTCTTTGCCGGGACGATACGCGAAAATATCGCCTACGGATGCCTTGACGCGACCGACGACCAGATCATTGACGCGGCTAAGAAGGCCAATCTCCATGAATTTGTGGCAGAGCTTCCGGACGGCTATGACACCGAGATCGGCGAACGCGGCATAAAGCTTTCAGGCGGTCAGAAGCAGCGGGTTTCCATCGCCCGCGTGTTTTTAAAGAACCCTTCCATTCTCATCCTCGACGAAGCGACCAGCGCTCTTGACAACACCACCGAGGTGCTGATTCAGCAGGCTCTGGACGAACTGTGCAAGGGGCGCACCACATTGGTGGTTGCCCACCGCCTGTCCACCATACGCAATGCCGACCGCATAGCGGTTGTGACCGGCGGAAGAATCACCGAATACGGCACCCACGACGAACTGATGAAGCAGGGCGGCACCTATAAGGAGCTGTATGAGCTGCAATTCAGGAACAGCTGAGACAACAAAGGGGCTTGATTTATAAAGCCGTATATGATAAAATCCTTTAGGAGAAAACCGCAGACAGGAAGGTCGAAACATTGAAACGTTCATTCAATAAAACAAAGACTGAAAAAACGCCATCCGGAACGCCAAAGAGCACACTCTCCGGAGCCTCCGATCAATCCAAAGCAGTATCCCTGCTCATACAGCAATTAATCATTCCCTTCACAGCAGTATATATGGAGATCATTGCAAAGCTTCAGATCTTCGGGGAATTATCTGACGGAAATATGATTTATATCCTGTCGCTTTCTGCCGCTATGGGCTTTTTCATGAGCGCGTTTCCATTGCTCCTGAATGGCAAACACCGCAGAAGAGTGATCACCGGAATACTGTCTGCAATGGCTGTGCTTTTTTCATTCCACGCGATATACTGCAACAGTTTTCACACGTTTTACTCATGGAACAACTTAGGTGAAGCAGGCGGAGCCACTCATTTCTGGCGTGAAGCACTGATTTCGGCAGGCGGCGTCTGGTATGTGCTCACGGCACTATTTGCTCCGGTGATATTGTTCGGGATTTTCGGGAAGAAGCTGGTTCCTGACAGCGATCAAAGAAGCGTGTCATTCTCAGCTGCCGCGTTTATTATCTCCTTAGGGCTGTACATTCCCATGATCAGCGTCATCTACAGCTATAAGAATACGGGAGAGGAAAACACACCCTACTATTATTACACCTACATTCAGAACAGCCTCGATCATACCTTCAAGAGCTTCGGCATACTCAACGCCACGCGATTGGACGTCAAACAGATGATATTCGGCGCGCCGGTAGAAGACATCGATCTCGACGATATCAGCGATCTCACGGATCTTGTCTCCGACAGCAGTCTGACGCAGTCAGACAGCGAAGCCGATTACGGCTGGAACAAAATGGATATAGACTTTGACAGCCTCGAAAGCAATCCCAAGTTTGCCAAGATGGATGAATACTACAAATCGCTCACACCATCCCGCAAAAATAAATACACCGGAATATTTAAAGGCAAAAACCTCATCCTGATGACGCTTGAGAGCTTTTGTACACAGGCCATTGACCCCGAATTCACCCCGCTGCTCTACAAAATGTCTTCGGAAGGCTTCGTGTTTACCAATTTCTATAACCCCATGTGGGGCGGAAGCACCGCCAGCGGCGAATATGCCGTGCTGACCGGCAATTATCACCCCAACACCTACTGCATCAAACAGAGCGCGGACACCTATCAGCCGTTTACGCTCGGCAATCAGCTTTCCAAGATGGGTTACAGGACGCTTGCCTATCACAATTACACCGGCTATTATTACAACCGAGAGGAATCTCATCCCAATTTCGGATATGAATTCAAGAGTCTTGAAAGCGGGCTGAAACTCGAAACATCCTCATGGCCCAATTCCGACAAAGAAATGGCTGACGCCACTATCGGGGAATATGCAGGACTCAACCAGCCCTTCCATGTTTACTATATGACGATGAGCGGTCATATGATGTATAACACAACCAGCAACAAAATGGCAAAACGCCACATTGATGAACTGCCTTCCAAATACGACAATGCCGATTCCGAGGTAAGAGCCTATATGGCGTGTCAGTATGAGGTCGAGCTGATGCTCAGGGTCATCGTGGAAGAACTGGAGAAAACCGGACAATTGGATAACACCGTGTTTGCCATGGCGGCAGATCATTACCCCTACGGACTGAGCGGCAAAGCCCTGTCGGAGTTATACGGTCTGAAATCCTCGTATATCCGCTCCAATCTCGATCTGTACCGCAATTCATTCATTTTATGGACGCCCTCCATGACCGGACCGTTAACGGTTGATACGCCCTGCACCTCTGTAGACATATTGCCTACTCTCTCCAATATGTTCGGTCTGGAATATGATTCAAGACTGATGATGGGCACCGATATCATGGCTCCCGGAGAGCATATCGCTCCCGTCAAGATGTCGCAGTGGTCATGGGTCACCACGCAGGGAGAGAACAACCGCTCCATGCGGGGATTTACTCCCTACAGTTCCTGCACCCTCACCGGTCAGGAGCAGGAACAGTACATTGAACGAATCAATAAGCTGGTCAACGCAAAAACGACTTTCTCCAAATTAATCCTGGACAGGGATTATTACAGACACGTGTTCCCTCAGGCACATTGACAACACATCAGAAAAAACCGCAGCGCGGTCGGATTGATTCTTCATGAACGAATCCGGAGCGCTGCGGCTTTTTTTGTTGTTCAGATTGTTATACAGGTAATCTTATTCTTGGGATGCCTGGGAGATTTCGGCAATTTCACTGGCTATCTCAGCCGCTTTAGGTATTTCTGAGATACCCGGATTTTCCGGAGCTTCTGCTGTCCCGACCGCTTCGATTGCCTCAGGTTGATTGACCGTCCCGACAACTGCCGTGTTTTCGGGGGACTGTTCCAGACGTGACTCCAAAACATCGCCGTGTCGCACGGGCAGCATGGTGAAGAAGGCAATCGCGCTGAACAGCGCCGCGTAGGGACAAAGCACTTTCAGACCCAGCAAATCCATCAGCCATCCGGAGAAGATCGGCGTGACAATCTGGGCAGCCATGGAAGCGGTATAGTAATAGCCGGTGTAAAGGCCCGTATTGGAGCCGGTGCAAAGCTCCACCACCATCGGGAAGGAATTGACATTGATGGATGCCCAGCCAATTCCAGCAATGGCAAACAGAGCATACATCGCCGCGATAGGCGTATCAGCTGTCACAAAGGACATGCATCCAAAGGCAACCACCATCATGATAACGCCTGCCAGAATGGTCTTTTTGCGACCGCGCTTGGAGGCAATGATACCCACCGGCAGGAAAGAAACCAATCCGGCTGCATTCGCAATCATCAGAGTAAATGCGTAATCTTTGTGGAGAATATGTGTGGCGTAGACAGAATACTTCGATGTAACCGCGTTGTATCCCATGTACCACATGAAGATGGAAGCCAGCAGGAAGATCAGTGAACAAAGTTCTCCCTTTGTCAGTTTTCTGTCTCCGGCAGCCCGTGCCGCAGACTCCGCTTCCTCGTCGCCGGACTCGTAGGTTGTCAATTCTTCGTCAAGTCCCAGCGCTCTGCTCTGCTCCTGCATATCGCGTGCAAACCTGTTTTCCCGCACAAAGAGCATATAGATGACCAGCGAGATCAGCATGGCCGAGGCGACCGAAATGAAATAATAGTAAAAGTTGGAATGCATGTAGGCTTCGTCCATGTGTTCGATTTCCTTGGTGGCAAAGACAATGCCGAAAAGGAGAGCAATAATACCGCCGATGGTTCCCATCAGATTGATAACAGCGTTGGCCTTGGAGCGGAGCGGCTTGACGGTTATGTCCGGCATGAGAGCGACAGCGGGCGAACGGAAAACCGCCATTGCGATCAGCATGGTCACCAGAGTGATGACAAAATACATCAGGGAATCGAGAAACGGAAGCAGCGCGAAGAGAGCGACGGCAATAATCGTACCCACCAGAATAAACGGCGTGCGCCGCCCGAGTCTTGTATTGCATTTGTCAGACAGCTTGCCGAAAAGCGGAAGCATAAAGAGGGCGAGAATGTTGTCGATCGCCATAATACCGCCGGAGAGGGTCTGGGTCATATGAAACTTGTACGTCAGCACGAGCGGAATAATCGTGTCGTACGCCTGCCAGAACATGCAGATAAGGAAAAACGCCATACCCGCAAAGAATGTCCGTCTGTAATTGAGCTTGATTTTCATAAGTCAAGTACCTTCCTTCGCAGTGGGTTGCACTGAAATTAGCGTTTACAATTATACCATATTCAACGAAATCTGTCAATAATTTTTATTCAATTCTACGCGAAACACGAAAAAATAAACTCATAACAGACTGACCTGCGGGTCAATGCATTATGAGTTTACGGTATTCTACAGATCAAAGATTCTCTCGGCGTTGCCGTGCATCAGCAGCTCATAGTCGTCAGGTGACACCCACTCTCTGAACTCACCGAAATAGACCTTGTAAAAGGGGTGTGCGTAGGTGTCGGGACCGTCGATGGGATTGTCGGTGCCGAAAAGCAGCTTGTGCGCACCGTACTTCTTCATCAGCTTCAGACCCGATTCCGGCTTGACCCATGCGGTATCGCCATAGAGATTGGGCAGAGAACCAATCAGTTCAATCGCTTCGTTGTTGTCGGTGAGAAGCCCCACATGTGCCATGATAAAGGTAATGTCCGGGTGTGCCTTTGCCGCTTCGTAGACAAATCTCGGTTCCGAGTATTCATCACCCGAAGAGTGCACAAGCACCGGAAGTCCACGTTCGGCGGCGAATGCAAAATACGGCTCATTCTGGGGCGAGTTGATCGGGAGCATGGAGTGATAGGGATGGAATTTCAGTCCCTTGATGTATTTTCCGCCCTTATCTATCATGGCGACAAACGCATCGTTGAATCCCTCCGCGTTTGGTCTGCACCACGGCAGAATACCGATCTTCCCGTCGTTTTCCCTGGCAAAGTCGATGGCTTCCTCATTGGCGGAAATCTGGTCGTAGGGCCAGTCGTCGGGAAGCGGCATGTGCTCCTGACCGAACTCCACGCCGGTAATCGGCGACAGAAGCGAATAGTCAATCCCGTACCGCTCCATGGAATCAATGACGTAAGCAGGCTTCATGTCATACCGTCCGAAAACGCCGATGTGCACATGTGAATCAATGATCATGTTCGTTCACTCTCACTTTCTGCTTACAGCTGAATAATCTTGTTGTAAATCACTGTATGGCTTTCGTCTATCTTCCAGTCCTCGTGGAAGTGACCGAAGTACCAGTGACGATACCCCACCGTATTGCGCAGCTCATCGAAGAAGGGCATCAGCTCATCGTCCTCCGATTTGGCAAAGTCAATCATCCGGGCAATGGACTGCGGTGCGTCGTGCGTGATCATGATATCCACCTGATTGTCGTTAATGGCGAGGTTCTGACGCGCGCGCTGGATCTCCTCCGCGTTCGGCATTTCCTCCCGCCACCATGAAACATCCACTTTTCGGTACATTCTGTCAGAAGATCGTGCACCGCCCATGGCGAATATCTTCATGCCCTCGAGATCAAAAACATATCCTCTCATCAGATGAATGACCGACGGACGTATATACTGCACCTTGCCGCCGTTCCAGCTGCACTCCTCATATTGTGCAAGAGCAGCGAAATTTTCATGATTGCCGTCGACAAATAGCGTGGTAAAATTCCTCTGTTCCAGCCAGTTGAGCCAGTAATTGTCCTTTTCGTTTCCGTACCAGACGCCGCCGAAATCGCCGCATATGATCACGTAATCGTTCTTGGTCAGCTCTTTCTGCTGCGGAAAGTTCTTCGAGTTGAGTTTGGAAATGTCCAAAGGAATATGTGTGTCGCCTGTGATAAAAATCATAGTATTCAAATACCACCTTTCATTACTATTTCAGCTGCTTTAAAAGATCTTTATAGTATAATATTATCATGTTTTTTTACGAATTTCAACAAAAACTTATTCATCTTTTAAAATTCAATATTTCTTGGTATTTCAAAAAAATCACCCGCAACGCTTGACATACGCAAAATAATATGTTAAAATACTCATGTTGCGCGATTGACGCGACAAATTCCTTGCTCCGAGAGAAACGGAGCCATATGCCCAGAAGGAGGTGCTGAAAGATGGAAAAGATGAAAGAAGCTTATGAGTCCATCATTATTGTGTCCTGCAAAAACGGCGAGGAAGCCATTGCAGAAGTAGTCGGCAAGTTCAAGAAGATGATCGAGACCGGTGCCACTCTTGACAGCGTTGAGGAATGGGGCAAGCGCAAGCTCGCTTACATGATCAACAAGGAGTCTGAGGGTTACTATGTTCTCTTCAACTTCACCTGCGACGCGGAATTCCCGGCAGAGCTTGACCGTGTTTACAACATCACGGACGGTGTTCTTCGCTCACTGATCGTCAAGAGAATCGAGAAGTCCGAAGCTCCCGCAAAGACAACCGATGCTCCCGAAGCAGTCGAAACCGCTGAAGCCGACGCTGAGTAATCGAGAGGTAACAAAAAATGCTTAATCGTGTTATTTTGATGGGCAGACTCACTGCCGACCCCGATTATCGCACTACGCAGAGCGGTGCTACCCTCGCAAGATTTACGCTGGCGGTTGAAAGGGATTATTCCGGTCAGGGTCAGGATCGTAAAACCGATTTCCTGGATATTATCACCTGGAGAACTACCGCTGATTTTGTCAGCAAGTATTTCCACAAGGGACAGCTTGTCGCTGTTCAGGGAAGCGTACAGGTTGATAATTACACCGACCGCGAGGGAAACAAGCGCAGATCATGGAATGTCGTGGCTGATCAGGTCTATTTTGCCGAGGGCAAGAGAGACAACGGTTATCAGCAGAACAACTATGATTACAGCCGTTACGACCGTATGACCCCTCCGCCTGCTCCCCAGACGCAGCCGTCATACAACGAGCCGACCAATTCCTACAGCAGCGGAGACGAAGGCGACTTCACTCCCGTGGCTGACGATGATCTGCCGTTCTGACAAATTTGATTTTTGCATGACACATAATTACGTAAGGAGGATTCATCATGGCTGACAGACCCGAACGCAGAGGCCGCAAGGGCCGCAAGAAGGTTTGCAATTTCTGTGTGGAAAACATCAAGGAAATTGACTACAAGGACGT
>ONID01000087.1 GCA_900317765.1 uncultured Eubacteriales bacterium
GGCTCAAAAATCTGCACGTCCGTCACAAACTGACGAGACAATTCGATCGTTCTGTCAGTCAGCAAAAAGCAAAGCAGAAATCCCATCGTCATGCAAAGATAGGTTCGGGGATTTTTGAGCAGCGATTTCAGATTCCACGCTGCGCATACTGCGCCCTTTTTCCATTCATCTATGACGCTCATTTTATTTTGCACTATCCTTTCTCAGCGCAAGATCAAACAAACACATCGTCGCAGCAAGTAGCATCCATAGCAAGCGCAGCGCAAATTCATTGCCCGACAGCCATTCCGTTGGATCAATGTACGGCGTTTCCAGAAAGAAGCGGCTTCCAAGCAATTTCATTGTGAAGCACGCCGCCATAGGAGCAACATAGGCAGAAGCACCTATTCCTGTCAACATGGCCATTGCCGCGCCAAAGCAGGCAAAGATGACTGCCGCCAGCAAGTGAGCGCCGATCATTGACCCGATCACGCCGTTTTCAACAGCAGATGGCACAATACAGCCGTTTCTACATTCCAATATAGAAAGTATACCCACAAAAGCCACTATTCCCATCATTTGTGAAAGAACCGCTGATACTGCGCAAGCAGCCAGTTTTCCTATTCGCCATGCCCTTCGTCCCACTCGAAAAACTTTGGAACGAACAATTCCCGTTTTCACTTCCGTCAGTGCCATGGCGGCAGCCGGAAGTGCTGCCAGCGCAGGCAGCGACAGCGCCGTGCTTTCGCTCATCAATGAATTTTGCAGCAGCTCCCGTTTGTCCACGGGAAATTCACTGCTCTGCAACATGATATAAGATTCGGTTCCGATGCCAAGCCACAGAAAAATGACCGTTGCTACCGCTGCCAACCAGAACCACTTGTCTGTAAACGAGCGCAGCGTTTCCCATACCGCCGCGCGAAAAATTTGCATCATTTTTTTCATTCTATCAATACCCATACTCTCTGTCGATGGATGTGCCGTCAACGGCGTTGATGGTGAAAATCCAGCCGTTGATTTCTTTGCCGCTGTCGCCTGACGCTTTGACCGGACTGTCGTAGGTACCGATAAAATCCCAGACGGGAATAATCATATAACGGGTCGGCGCGTCTTTCATCAGCACACGTGTATAGCCGAATTTGATGCGGTCGATACTCACCTCGTTAGGATTATAATAGGTCTCGGAGGAAGCGTATTTGAGCGGAATCATTTTCATGGCGATGTCCTTGATCTCGTCAAAGGACATCAGCTTCACATTTTCATTGAGGATATCTCCCATCTTATAGGGCTGTTTCCACTGTACCCATTCTACCCCGTTTTCGCTCAGCACCAGCATGACCGATTCGTAGTAGCAACTGGGCGCATACCCGTCGGGATTACCCTCGGTTTCGGAACACTCCTCGTTTGTGTAGGTTGTGGGAATGCTTGCGTAGGGTCGGCTGTAGTGGAAGATGTAGCCCTGCGTATCGGCATCGGTCAGGTGCAGCTCGCTGTCGTTTTTGGATATATCGTCCTGACCGTTGCTTCCCACGGCTGCGTTCATTTCGACGCACTCCATATAAGGGGCAAAATGCTTAACGATCTGATCCGCCTTGGTGCGTGCTTCTTCCGGAGAGAGGGATGTGTTTTTGGCCCAGCCGTTGGATTGAAGCGCCGTCTCCCCGCAGTAGACGAAGCCGGAGACGGTCGTCCTGTGCTGAAATTCCATCTTGACATTGCCGGGAAAGGAACTCAGCTCGGCTGCGTAAACAGCTCTTTCTTCGTCCATCTTTTCCTCACTGTAAAAATGCAGCTCATAAGGAATTTCGGGAATTTTGTCCTCGGGCAGGCGTTTCAGCGAGTTTGACTGTTTGTCATATTTGACGCAGTAATAGGGGTTTTCTTCAAACACCGCTTCGGCAAATTCAAGTGCCTCCTTTTTTTGCATATCCCGCAGTGTCACCTCCAGCGTCGGTACACTGCTGTTTATAGCAGGAAAATAAACCGGCGCGTTGACGGTAACGACTGTCACGCCGCTGTTGCTGTGCCACGTTTCCTTCACGCTGTCCGGCACATGCAGTGCCGTGCGCAGATCGGTTCCCTCGGCAAGCTCGCTTTCCTCATAGGCTGTTGTCTTTCCCGAAAATCCGCTGCCTGAGTCGCCGCAGCCATATAAGCTGCCCAGCAGCAGCGCACCGCTGAGAATGATGGCCAATTGTTTTTTCATAGTAAAAACCTCCGTTTTTGTTGGTGTCTCAATGATACCATCTCCGGCATAGAAAAGTCCTCATCAAGATGCAAACAAGTTGTAAGCAAGTTGTAATCGTCAATACCCATATTCACGGTCAATTACGCTGCCGTCAATGGCATTGATCGTCAGCAGGCTGTAATCTTCTGCTTTATTGGCGCCGGACGCCTCGAAATAGCCAAAAAAATCCCACACAGGCACCATCATATACCGTGTCGGCGCATCCTTCATCAATACCCGGGTGTAACCGAAGGTAATGCTTTCTACCCTCATATTCTTGGAGGTTGTTTCTTCCCATGTGTGTTCGTGATACGCCCATTTCAGCGGAAGCATCTGAGCCGCTGTCTGCATGGCCTCGTCAAAGGAAAGGAGCTTCGGATTCTCGCTGATGACGCCCATCTGTTCATGCGGCTGCTTCCATTCCATCTCTGATAAGCCGCTTTCGCAGACAGCCACTCTGACCGATTCATAATAGCTGCTTGGCGCGTAGCCATCAGGATTGCCGTCTGTTTCGGTACATTCCAGCATGGTATAGGTGGTAGGTATGCCGTAATAAGGACGGTTGAAAATAAATTCATACAGCTGCTCCTGCCCTTCTCCGGGGCTGTCATCGCCAATATTATTGCCCTTGCCGACGGTAAACTCTACCGTATATTCCTTTTCAGATACACATTCCATACCGGGAGCAAAGTGCCCGACTAATTCCGCGGCGTGTGAACGCGCGGATTCCTTTGTGTAGTGTTGGTCGGAATCGGGGTACGCTCTGATGAAGCGAACCTGATTATGAAGCGCGTTACCGAAATCTCCTAAGTCGGCTTCTGCTGTATACAACGGCATATTCGTTTTATAGTATTCGTTGTAATATGTTTGCTCTCCATCGAAGGTCAGAAACATATTCGGCTCCACTTTCAGCTTTTTTTGGGATACATTGTGGTATTGGTTGGTACTGCTGTCATATACGACAGGAGTGTATGTTTTTCCCTCAAATGCCGCATCACAGAAAGCAAACAGATCTTCTTTGGTCATATTTCGGGGTCTGACCTCAAATACCGGCACTTTGCTGACCGATTGGGGAAACCGAACGGCTGCGTTCACCGTGATGGTGGTAATGCCGCTGTTGCTTTTCCATGTATCCTGAAAGTGGTCAGGAACATTCAGCTCTTGCCGCAGATCGGCGCCCTCGTCGAGCGTACTTTCCTCATAGGATGTATCTCGATTGTATTTTTTCCCCTCGCTGCCGCTGTTTTTGCCACAGCCGCACAAGCTGCTCATCAGCAGCGCACCGCTGAGAATGATTGCCAATTGTTTTTTCATGTTAATATCCTCCGTATGAATAGATTACCTTCATCATACCATTCTCAAGCCGGGAAGGTATTAGCAATCTGCAAACGAGTTGTAAGCAAGTTGTAATTTTGCAAAAAAATGCGCCGACATAGCAGCCGACGCATTTTTTGTATCAATTGTCATCATATCGTTGGGTGTATTCCACATATTCATTGTCAAGATGATGTCTGACAATGATGTGTGTAGAGAGAAAGAGACCGCCCACCAGCATAGAAACTATCAAAATAATAACGATCACCGTCAAAATGAATTTCCTGTCTTTCATGTTATTTTCCCTCCGAATGTAACGCAACCGTCACCGTCGTTCCTTTATGAAACTCACTTTGAATCGCCAGATGACCGCCGTGCGCTTCGGCAATCGCCTTACAGAGCGATAAGCCAAGTCCCACACCGCCGTGCGCTCTGCTTCGCGCTTTGTCCACACGGTAAAACGGCTCGGTCAGACGCGCCAGATGTTCCGACGGAATCCCTCGGCCATTGTCCGATACGCTGATGCAATTATCGTTTAATGTGACATTTACTGTGCTGTCGGACTCTCCGGCGTGCAGCGCATTGTTGATCAGATTTTGCACAAGCGAATAAAGCAGATCACGGTCACCGGTTGCCGTTCCCTGTGCGGTAATGTTCACACGCAAATCATACGACTGCCGGAGCTCATCGGCAAATGTGCTCCATTCAAATTGTCTGCTCTCCACGGTATACGACTTGTCCAGTGATAACAGGAGCATGAGCTTTTGTGAGATGCGCTCGGTGCGCTGTCCGGCCGTCAGTATTTGTACGGCGCAGTTGAGCGTGTTTTCCTCGGTCACCGGCATTTTCAACAAACTGTCCGCAAAGCCGATCACCGCCGTCATGGGCGTTTTCAATTCGTGCGCCAATGCGCCGAGCAGCAACTTACGCCGTTCGGACTGCTCGGTCAGCTCGTCAATGCGGCTCTCGACGGCATCCGCCATGTGATTGAAGGAGATAGCAAGCGCTGCTACCTCGTCCTCTGATGTAAATGAAGCTCTCAGGGAATATTCTCCATCGGCAATGCGTTCTGCCGTATTTCTCAGTTCGTTCATCGGTCGGAGCGCAGTCCGAACAAGCAGTGTGGAAGCTGTAACCGCTAAAAGTGCGGAAATGGTCATCAGAGCAGCGGATACAAGCGTGATTTCCCCGGCATGATCGTAGGCCTCTGTTACATCCATGCAGATGTAGACACTATATAATTCACCGATCAAATAAATATGCTTTGCCGCCATTACATAATATTTTCCGTCTATGACGGTTGTCTTCCTTGCATTCTCCATGTTGTCTGTAAAGGAAAGCCGTGCGGCTGGGTCATAAGGGCAGGTATTGTATAAGTATTCGCTGTCGATAATCAACGAGTAACTTGCACTTCCGTCCATCATGTGTGAATATTCTGCAAAATAATACTCTACAATGCTGCGGCGCATAGACTGTGACATTTGATCGTCAAAGGAATTTTTGTCTATTGTGTTCAAGTTGGTGCAAAACAGGCTGAGCGAGGACATGGCTCTCTGTTCAGCGTCACTGATGATACGTTCTGTCTGCCATGCCGAAAAAATATACAGACATACGGCCACCGCCACTAATGCACTTGTTAATGAAATACATGTGAGCTTAACCCATAATTTCATACTTCAATCCGCCTCTTTTCGCAAACGGTAGCCTATACGGTAAACCGTCTGAATTTCATCATTCCAATGCAGCTTTTTTCGCAGAGCGGCAATATGGACATCGACCGTGCGTGTTTCCCCGAAGAATTCCTCTCCCCACACGGCAAGAAGAAGCTGCTCTCGGGTAAATGCCATTCCTCTGTGTTTTACCAGCATGAGCATGAGATCGTATTCCATCTTTTTCAGTTCCACAGGCTTTCCGTTCACACTAACCGCCCGTTCATCTTCGTCAATTGTGACTCCGCTGACGGTATATATTTTTCTTTTAGGCTCCATTCGTGATATTACTTTTTCCACACGAAGCATCAGTTCCGTAATATCGAACGGCTTGACAATGTAATCCTCAGCACCAAGCTGAAGTCCTTTTATGCGATCTGCGGCTTCTGCCCGGGCGGAAACATAGATGACCTGAATATTCCTTTTTGCCATATATGCCATCAATTCAAATCCGTCTTTTTCGGGGAGCATAACGTCCAGCAGCGCAAGATCATATTCATTCTTTTCAATAGCGTTCAAAGCCTGCGTTCCGTCATAAGCGGCCTCACACTCATATCCGCACACCGTGAGATTCATGATGATAAGCTCAGAAATTGCGCTGTCATCTTCTACAACCAATATTCTTGACATTTTGTAATAATCACCTTCCTTGCTCCCATTATATCACGATAACGAAAAAAATCCCCTGAGAACTTGTAAGCAAGTTGTAAATTATAACTTGCATGGTACAGTACAGAAATCTTTTCTATGTCATTTTGTAGAAAAACGTATCCGCATAGAAACAGAAGAGATTTTCTTCGGAGATATATTTTACAATGAAAATACTTTTTATATCATAGATCATAAATTCAATCACAACACACTCGTGACTATATGTGATTTTTCTCGATTGGTTGTATGTGTTGTGATTGGTTTGCCGTTATTCTTATAAAAATGCCATCTTTGTATGTAATGATTTACAACTTGCTTACAAGTCAGAAGAAGTTTATTCCCTTTCTTGTGTTATAATGGTAAATAGAAAGTTTTTAATATATAGTAAGAAAGGCGGTTAGAAGAAATAATGGAGAGCTTTAGCGACGGTGGATATCGTTTTGACAACTACAATTATGGTGAGTATAGCGGAAGTCTGAACGATGATTTTGAGGATGACTTCAACGATGATTTGGATGATGATTTGGGCGATGATTTCGACGAATACAACGGCTGTGGTCAAATGCACAACAGTTCGGGTAGAGATTATGGTGAGTTTGAGGACAGATGTTACTACAGTTACGGCAATGGATATTCATACAGAAAATCACGCAATACGATTCCTAATCAAAAGCGGCGAGAAGTATATGCCGACAAACGCGATCATCAAGACAGTAATCACAAAAAGGGAATGCGTAGAGATATGTCATCAACTCCGATGGATTATTTCTACGGACGCAGCGATGATGATTATGACGATGACGAGGTTTATGACGACTATTTTGGCAGAGGTCGTGCACCAGCTGGCCGCACTCCTGAAGAAATTCCACCGATTTACATCAAATATCTCAGTAACACCGGACAGAATTATGAAGAACACTACGGTAAAACAGCAAAGAAAAATAACATACATAGCCTTAGTAGCTACAGCACAAGAAAGCGTCTTAAAGTCATTAGTGTTGTACTTGGTTGTGTAGCATTGTTTTTGGTTACATGGTATTATTTTTCGTTTGTGTGTATCTATCACCCTGTAAAAATCGACAATTCCATCGTGAATTTACAGACGGACGATGTAACCACCATGTTGCGTAGTGTCGTGGGTGCTAAGCTCAGCGACAAGACGATCAACGTGGTGGTGTGCGGTGAAACTTTCTCAATCAATCTGGGGGAATACGGTTTTAATTATTCTTCGGCTAAAGACGGCTCTACCACTACTTCCACCGATACCGACGCTAATGGCAACGAAGTCATTACGACCATCGCTACTTACAAGAATATCTGTTATAACCAAACCAAAATGGAGGAATTGCTCAACAGCATTTCTTCCAAATACGGCACCGTCATGGTTAAGCCCTCCTATACCATCGACGGCGATCAACTGATTATCAGGGCCGGTTCTGATGGTGTGGGCATCGACGAGAACAGTCTGCTGGAACAAATACTTGAACATATCAAACTGGGAAATTACAGCGAATGCTTGGTCGGTGAAATGGTAACCACTCATGCCCCTGCAGTAGATATCGATAAGATTTATAAAGAAGTGGTTTGCGAAGTCAAAGATGCTTCATCTTATGTAGATGAGAACGGAGAAACCATTTATATCTCAGACGTGGTTGGCAAAAAATTTAATCTGGAAGAGGCTCGCGCCACCATCGCAAACGGAGGCAACTCATGGACTATAAATCTCAGCCTTACTCATCCAAAGTTGACGCTGGTTGAACTGAAAGCACCAACATGTCCAGACCTGTTGGCCGAGACCACCACCGAGTTCAAAACGTCCAACAAGACACGCGCGGCTAATATAAAAAACGCGGCCAAGCGCATCAATACTTATGGCAGCTTTGAGGACGGCTATATTCTTCAGCCGGGCGAAATCTTCTCCTTCAATGACACGGTCGGCGAACGTACCGAGGCTAATGGCTTCTCCATCGCTACAGTGTACACCAATACCGGTACCTCCAACGATGTTGGTGGAGGTATCTGTCAGGTATCTTCTGCCATCTTCTCGGCTGCATTCAAGGCTGATCTGGAAATTGTCAGCCGAACCAATCACATGTATAGGGTGCATTATTGGACAACGCCGGGCGAGGATGCAACTGTAAACTGGGGCACACTGGATTTTAAGTTTCAAAACAGCAAAACCTATCCAATCAAAATTAAGATGATCTACGCCAATAAGAATGGCATGGGAACTATCACCTGCCAAGTGTGGGGTACTGATGATGGCTATCGCTGTGAATTTGACAACAAGACCATCAAACAGGTACTCACTACCACTATTCAAAAACCCGCTACGTCCTCTAAACCCAAGGGTACTAAGGAGTGGGGTGAACCGGGAATGACCGTTGAAATTTACCGTGTGCGCTATAAAGATAACGTGCAAATCTCTAAGGAACTCATGTGGACCAGTATCTATCAGCCATTGGCTACGATTGAATACGTGTAGTCGCTGTATGACTGGCATTCCGCAACGAACCGCCATTTCGTTTTATTGCATAGTATCCTTCGTTGAAGGTAAT
This sequence comes from uncultured Eubacteriales bacterium, assembly GCA_900317765.1. Lineage (GTDB taxonomy): Bacteria > Bacillota > Clostridia > Oscillospirales > Acutalibacteraceae > RUG762. The sequence continues at coordinate 8,439 of ONID01000087.1, forward strand.
CTCTTGGATCGGCCAAGCTAAACCGCTTGGTCGGTCTTTTTTGATTAATTGTGTTTTTTACTGAACGTCATTAACAGACAAATCCACCTATGCCGTGTCCCTCTTTTATGCATTAGGAATTCCTAAAAAGTAAAACAACCGGCAGAAAAAGAAAGCCCCTGTGCCGATCACACAATTCTCCCTGATGGGATTGAAAATATCCCTCCGAGATTTGCCATCAACTACCGAAACAAATTCATGATTGAAGCGGCTGACATCGTGGTAACATACGTCAAACATTCGGCCAAGTACAAGCTACTGGCAGAAAAGAAGAACAGGAGAGTCATCGAAATCAGTGTCTAAAACACAACTCACGCGCCTGACTTTCAACTCCGTTATCCACTTTTCAACGTGCATAATCTCTTGAAAATTTTAAACAAACGTGCATATCTCTTTTTTTCAACTGCTACGTTAACCCTGATATTTTCTCTTTCTGCCGGTAATATTACTTCCGTTGAATAAGTTCTTCACCTGTCACCATGACAGGTACCACCTGTCACTTGCAAGAGGGCATAGTACTCCCTTGTTTGTGACGGTGGTACTTTTTCGCGTCACTGCCCGTCCAGCTTGTAGAGCAGACTGCTCTTGCCGCCGTTGTCACGGTATCGCTGTTCGGATTCGATGACGCCAGCCTTGCGCAGATCCCGCAAAGCTCGCCGGACGGTAGACGGGGAAAGCTTCAGGTCACGGGCAATCGTGCTGATGGTCGGCCAGCACTCGCCCTGCTTGTTGCTTCTGTCCGCGAGATAGACATAGACTGTCACCGCACGATGCGGCAATTCTTTTTGATAGATATCATGCTTCACCATTCGCGTCACCGCCTTTCTCATCAGTCGGTTTGTTCTTCAGCTTGGCGGTGGGCAGAGGCTTCTTTTCTTCGGA
>ONID01000084.1 GCA_900317765.1 uncultured Eubacteriales bacterium
ACAAGCTCTCCGCCAACGACATCGCCGCGTGGGTGAGCAAGGTAGAGGAATTCATCGCCGACGGCAAGGACCAGTGCTACGCCGAAAACGCCATGAACATGCTCTTTCCTTCCCTTTCGGTGAGAGAATTCGACTACAGCGGCTATTATGTGGATGAAGTGGACACGCCCGAAGACCTCCGGCGCGTTTCCGCAGACATCCGTCGTTTCGACTTTGCCGAACAGGAAATACACAGAAGCATTGCGTCGGTGGGAGACATCCTGCGGGAATACCGCCTGCAAAAGCCCTTTGTCGTGTGCGGCGTACCGAGGGAAATCTTTGAAAACGCATTTGATTTCACATACGAAATCTTTGAGGACTTCACCCCCAATCCCGATTATGAACAGGTATGCGAGGGACTCAAAGCATTCCGCGAAAGCGGCTGCGACTGCATCCTGTCCGTCGGCGGCGGCAGCGCCATCGACGTTGCCAAGTGCATCAAGCTTTACTCCGCCATGGCGGACGGTAAGCCCTACACCACGCAGGCACACGTCTTCTCTCCCGTCAAGCACATCGCCATTCCCACCAAGCACATCGCCATTCCCACCACCGCCGGTACGGGCAGCGAATCCACCCGCTTTGCGGTGATTTACAAGGACGGCATCAAGCAGTCGGTGACAGACGACTGCATTCTTCCCGACGCGGCCATTCTCGACCCGGTTCTGCTCGAGGGACTGCCCGAGTACCACAAAAAAGCGACCATGCTCGACGCGGTCTGCCACGCGACCGAATCCATGTGGTCGGTCAATTCCGATGAACAGAGCGAAGGCTATTCCTCCGCCGCGCTGAGAATCATTTTTGCCAACTACAGCGATTATCTCGCCGGAGACCGGGAAGCCGCCGGAAGAATCCTCGAAGCGGCGAATCTGGCCGGACGCGCCATCAACATTTCCCAGACCACGGCGGCGCACGCCATGAGCTACAAGCTCACCTCGGAATTCGGCATTGCCCACGGACACGCGGCAGCCATATGTCTTCCGGAGGTCTGGCGGTACATCACGGAACACACCGACGAATGCACCGACCCACGCGGGGAAGATCATCTGATGACCGAGCTCGGCAGGCTATCCGACGCATACGGATGCGAAACCGCCGACGAAGCTATTCAGAAATTCACCGCGTTTCTCACCGAACTCAGCTTGCAGCCGGTGGAATGTACCGATGAAAACAAGCTGCGCAGTCTTGCCGCTTCGGTCAATCCCCAGCGACTGAGCAACTGTCCCGTCCCCATGAGATACAACGAGCTTCTGGAAATGTACCGCCGAATCCTCGTGCACGTCCAGGGCTGAGACTTGTAACCGGAAACGATTTTTTCTTGACATTTCGATATACCGACAGCCAGGGTTGTGCAAACTCTGGCTGTTTTTTTCAAAATAAAACGGGACCGTCTCAGCATCTCGCCGAGACAGTCCCATCGCATATTCATTTGAAAAACCACTGTCCACAACTTAGTGAAATTAACTCCCTCCGTCACGTTTGCGGCGTGCCACCTCCCTCAGAGAGGGAGGCAATATCTGGCTCCCTCTCTGAGGGAGCTGTCAGCGAAGCTGACTGAGGGAGTGCTTAAGTTGTGGATAGTGTTTGAAAAACTACAAATCCACATCGAACATCCTGCGGCACTTGTACACCGTCTCATAGAGGGCGCACAGCTTGTCTGAAAAACACACAATCATCGCTTCGCGGCATCTGGGAACACGCGTAATCGTAAGCGGCCACATGTGGCTGACAATAATGTTCTTCTCCTTGCTGTTCAGGGAAAACTGCTTCTGCGCCTTTTCCAGCGCCGTGACAGGGTGCCTGAACCCGTGAAGTCCTTCGTTGGAGCTGCTGTCGTGCCAGTCGTACAGATAAAAGTCGTGCAGGAACGCGCCGACAATCAGGCTTTGCCGGTCGGAATGGGCGTGAAGCGTTTCATCAACCCTGCAGCTCATACACACCACATTGAGCACATGTGTGTAGGTGGTAATCTGACCGTGCTGAATGAAGGTCTTCATGCTCTGCGCCTGCGGCGTGTCTTTGATGCCGGTCAGACAACGTTCGATGTATTCTTTGTCAGCGGAGCTGATCGTCATGTTCGTTCGCTTCCTTTCCCGGCTTTGTTTTCTTGCTGATAGGCAGTCTGTGAATAAATTCCCTTATCCTGCCGTTGTACTTTTCACCCGAATGACTCCGGAAGCTCTTGATCTTGCTGAGCACCTTCATCTGAACGCCGGTCAGCGACAGATTGGATTTCAGAATTTCCTGATCGATGATCTTCTCCCTGACATTGGCCGGAATGGCTTTGACGCTCCTGATGGTGCCGCTGACGCTGCTTCCGAGTTCTTTGTATCTGTCGTCAATGGCCTGGTTGATCCGTTTGTCGATTTCCACCAGCTTATCCACGAAATTGCTCAGCGTGGAAACGGTGACGGTGATGTCGGCGGAGGTGATTCCCACCAGAACCAGCGCGGCAATGTTGACCGCCCATTCCGGGAGATATCCCACCGGAACCGCCACCAGCGGCTGAATGAAATGCGAAACCGCCACGCCCATCACGCCAAACAAAACCGACGCCGGCAGACAGATGTAGCCATTCAGGTTGAGCGGCATATCGCTGTAATCCCACCACGAGGCGTGGAACAGCTTTTCCAGCGTGTAGCCCGTGAAGTATTCCAGCACCGCCGAACTGACCATGCAGATGAGAAACGTCAGAGGAATCCCCATGTGCGTTCCCATCAGGGCAAAAATCAGTCCTCCCGCACCGTAAATCGGACAGATCGGCCCGATCAGAAAACCCCTGTTTGTCCATTGCTTTTCCCTTACGCTCACCAGAATGCTCTCATACACCCATCCCAGAAAGCTGTAGATGTAAAAATATAAAACCGCTTGATCAATGCTCATACCAAATGCACCAGACACTTTCGCTAAATAGACCGATTAATATAGATTTTTCCCCTGACCGGCAATTCGCCGAACAACAGTCGCTTGCCGGATTTTGTCACCCAAAGAACCAACTTCACCTGTATTGCAAAAGCTGTTCACAGTCTGGCGCTGGCTTTTCTGTAATCGCCAAAGACCGTGCGCTTCATGAATATCAGACAGAATTTGAAAAGCTCTCCCGCCGACTTGAACTTTCGCTTTTCATGCCGCCAGTCGCAGAGCTTTCTGTATTTTTTGAAGACGCCTGACGCAACAGGCGTGACGCCGTCGAACGACCACATGTCATGCCCCGCAAAGTGCACAACGCGGGGATGGTAAAGGGCGTACTTCAGCTGTTCGGCGGTGTAATCCAGATTGGGAATGCATTCCGTCATTTTTGGAATATCCCGCTCGCAGATCATCCACATCATGTTGTATTCCGGCGGAAGAAGAATGATTTCATCCCGCAGCACATAATTGATCGCGTCCTGATCGGGATAAAGCAGCGCCTCCGGGAAGCTGTTGATGTATTCGATAATCCTGCGGGAGGCGTCGAGTTCGATCCACCGGGCGGTGTCGATCGCCAGCACGCCGGAATTGATGTAAGGGTACTGCTCCGGAATGCCGAGCGCCTTCTTGCGGGGGGAGTTGTCCGCGTCGCCGACAGCGGCGAGGCACTTGCCCTGCAGATCCATGGTAAAAAGCTCCGTCACGGGAGCGTCCATCAGCAGGTCGCAGTCGAGATATACCAGCCTGTCCATTCCCTCATAGAGCGCAGGAAGCTCATTGAGAAAAAGTCGTCCGTAGATCGCCCGGTGCCAGCGGGTCTTGACCTTGGGAACCACCGCGTTCAGTTTTTCGTCAATATCGTAAAAGATGATCTCGGCATTCTGAAACCGGGCTGCCTGTGCGCGCAGCTTTTGTCTGTTTTCCTCCGTAATGCCGCAGTCCATCACAAAAAGCCGCACCTTATCCGCCACGGGGCACATATTGTGCATGACCGAACAGGTGCAGATTCCTAAATTCCTGACGTATTTGTCATCCGAGACAAGCAAAAAATCAGCCGTCATTTTCATCATTCCTTTTTTCATATCAATATAGCATCACCAAGCGGCTTCTGAGAAGATTGAGCACCGCTCTCACCACGCTGGGAGCCATGGGATGTCGCTCGTAATTGACCCGGACAATGTCTTCGTAAGGGTCAAGCGGGATAATTCCATATTTTTCCTCCGGCAGCCTGAACCGGGTCATGGAAGTATCGTAGCCCTTTGCGAAATTCCTCACAAGCTCAGCCATGCTCCAGCTTTCGGAGATAAGCATTGCCATCACTCTGTGCTCATTGTCAGTGAGCGGCTGTTTACGCACGGGGGAATGTTCCGCCTTGTCCCAGTGAAGATAACGGTCATAATACATGTTCCAATGACCTTTTCTCCGAAAGAACTCGCCGCAATCGTTCTGTTCCACGGCACAGGACAAAAACCCGGCGCAAAACATGGAAAACAACGCGTCGTCATAGTCCGGTTCGATGCCGACACAGACCAGCTCGTTGGCAAGAAGGCTCTGGATCACCTGATCGGGAGAATCAAGCGACTCCTTCAGATTGCTTTCCGACCGCCTGTACCTTGCGACGCACTCGTCGTACGTCAGCGCGTCAAACATCAGCCCGTACCACATGACGCTCTCCGACAGCGTGAGCCTGCGAAGAATCACACTGTTTTCCACGATCAGCTCGTTTTTCTCCGTAGCGTCACTCGCAACGCCGCACGACGAAAGCACGACCGCAGGTTTGTGTTCCGATGCTTTGAAAGAAAACGGTTCCTTCCCCATTTAAACTGCATTCGCCCCTTTTATTACGACAGTTTTTTTGCTTTTCTCCGTAATTAAATAGTATCATAAGCCGATATAAAAGATATGATGATTTTGTTAATTCTTATCAGTCGTTTCCACGTCTCCGTCATACCATTTCAGAAGCCCGCTGTAGATGCAGTAAGCCACCTTGTACTGGTATTCCTCCGTGGCAAGAAGGGCTTCCTCGTCGGGATTCGACAGAAAACCGCATTCGCACAGCACCGCCGTGTTTTGGGCGTGGTAGAAGAGATAGAGATTCTTGCCGGTTTTGACCACCTGCCGCGGCTTTTCGGGCTGAATACGGCTGTTGAATTCGCCCTGTATGCTCTCCGCAAGCACCTTGGCGGAAGGTTCGTTGGGAGAATAGAATATCTGCGCGCCATGTACCCGGCTGTCACCCGACAGCTTGTTTTGGTGAATGCTGATCAGCACCGAACCGGGGTACAGTTTGGTGAGATTCAGCCGGGCGTGCATGTCGCTGATTTTCCGGCGGCGGATGGTGCTCTCTCCCGTGTCGTTGAGGGCACAGTCGGAATCGCGGGTCATGACCACCCTGAAACCAGCGTCGGTCAGCATATCACGCAGTTTGAGGGATATGGCTAAATTCACGTCCTTTTCCACCGTGCCGTTTGCGCCGACGGCTCCGCCGTCGAAGCCTCCGTGTCCCGGGTCGATCAGAATCACCCTGTCGCCCGCTTCTGTCTGTATGCCCTGTTCATGCGCCGAGACGATGCGCTTCTCTCCCGAGAATAACAGCGACGCCGCAAGCGCAATGACGGTAAACAGCAAAAACCAATGTCTTGCGCGTATATGAATGATTTTATTCACAGCAAAAACCTCCGACAATTGATGCAAGTCCATCCTGAGACGATGTCCGTTACATATCTATTATCGGAGTGCGCTGTTTATTCCATTTTGATTTATCCGTTCTGCTTTTCTTCCCCCAGGGAGTCGTAATGGCGGAAGTAGTCGCCGGTAACGACGTCCTTCCAGCCGAAGATGCCGTCCTTCAGCAGAATACAGCTGTGTCTGCTGCCGCCCTTGGGAAGCGACACCGAGCCGGGATTGATGCACATGACGCCCCGCACCTCCCGCAGCGCTGGAAGATGCGTGTGCCCGTAAAGCAGCATATCTCCTCGGCGCATGGTGGGAAGATTGTCGGGGTTATAGACATGTCCGTGGGTGACGTACATCATCTTCTCCCCTATCGGCAACAGCGCGCAGTCCGCCGCCATCGGAAAGGGCAGCACCATCAGATCAATGTCCGCGTCACAGTTGCCCCGGACGCAGAAGATTCTGTCCTTATAGCTTTTCAGCTGCTCAATGACCTTCTTCGGCGCGTAATCCTGCGGCAGGTCGTTCCGCGGGCCGTGGTAGAGGATGTCTCCCAACAGCAGCATTCTGTCTGCCTGTTCATCCTCAAAGACCTTCAGCATTAGATCGCAGTAAAACGCTGAACCATGGATATCGGATGCTATCAAGAGCTTCATTGTTTGTTTTCTCCTTTTGTATTTTAAATTGACACTGTCGTGTCGGTTTACTTTTTGTTTTTGTCCCGGATGCACTATTGATCCAACCCTGCGCCGGGGGCGAAGGCTGGATAGAAGGGGAGTGTGTGGCGAACTTAGCTTTGCTTTGGGAAAGAATTCGCTCTCCCGTTTCCGGGCTTTTGGTGCTATGCCCGCGTCGAGGAGCTGAATATGGCTGCGCCATCCGCGCACGGGGTCTTGGCGGTTGTTTTCTCGACGGGTTGAATTAGGTGCTTTGGTGAATTTTGGGCATTTGGTGCGGGTTGGGATTGGGGTGCGATTGGTGATTTTTTGGCTCGGTGTGGGTTTGGGGCTTGAAGTGGATATATTTTCTTTTTGAATTATTTTCAGGACAAGTCGCTAATGCTATCGTGAAGATTCCTTATTATGTGACATGTGTCTCATCTCTCAGTCGGATGAATCCGTCTGGCTGCTGTCTGAATCCGACAAATCCGAATCCGAGACGTTTTCTTCCGATACTTTGCTGTCCTCCAATGCGGCGTTTTGCGCGGATTTGTTGTCGTCATTGTCGTAGAAATCGTAGTACATGCGATCCTCCGCCGCTTCTGCTGCGGTTTTGGAATCCATTACCGAACCGCTAAATACCGCGCCCAGCACGGCTCCGCCGCCAATGAACAAAAACAGCGCGGCTGCCGCCGCTGCGGCAATCGTTTTCCGGTTGGTGCTCCAGAAACCGCCCTTCTGTGAAGCAGTCTGCCGCACCGGAATGACCTCTCCCGCAAAGAATTCCCCGAAGCTCTCGCACGGTTCCCCCGCGGCTATTCTCTCTGCGATGCCTGCGAAGGGCGGCGCGGTTCTGGTTGCGTCCTCCCGGAAAGCATCGCCTATCGTCTTTTCTGTTTTGTAGTATTCCCCGTTGTCAGTCATTTTTGCCGCCTCCCTTCAATCGTTGTCGCCAAGCAGCGAACGCAGCTTTTTAATTGCCTCCGCGTGCCGCCATTTGACGGTTCCCAACGGCTGCCCCAGCACATCGGCAATCTCCCGGAGCGTCAGCCCGGACACCGCGTGCAGCGAAACCACCTGCCGCTCCTCCGGTGAAATGGCTGCCATCGCCTCGGCGACCGCGCGGGAATTGACGGCGCTTTCCTCGACATTCACTTCGGAGGGCAATCCCGCCTCCGGCTCACCGATGACGGGCGGCTGTTTGCTCAGGTGCGTGAAGGCAAGTCTTCCCGCTATCCTGTAGACCCAGGCTCTTCCCTGCCCCATCGCGGCAAACTTAGGCGCGTATCTGTACACCCTGATGAAGGTGTCCTGCGCCAGATCCTCCGCGCTCTGCCTGTCGCCGCCCAGCATGGAACGCAGATAGGCAAATATCTCTCCGTACATAGCGTTGTAAAGCGATTCGAGGGCTGCCATATCCCCGTCGGCAATTCTCAGTATCAACGCGTCGGCCGTTCGCCCGTCAATCCTTGCCCCGGACATAAACCATCACTTCCCACCTGTCAATATAACATTTTATTTCATAAAAAGGTTGGCTTTTCTTTTCTGAAATGTTGCGGATCAATCCCTTCCTCTATTTTCTCATATCCTATCGAAAAATGCAACATATTTTTGCCGGATTATGATGAAGTTATCGTGCACATCCCCTTCAAAAAAATGTTGCCTTTGCATCACATATATGGTATAATTTTTTAGTGGACAGTGAACAGTAGACAGTAGACAACTAACCACTGACCACTGACCACTCAACTTTGGGGGTTTTTGAAAATGTCCGTAAGAAATCTGATTGACTTGAATCAGCTCAGTCTGGAAGAGCTGGACGATATCGTTGACATGGCGTGCCGGATCAGCCGGCATCCTTCCCACTACAGCAGCGCATGCCGGGACAAGCTGATGGCGACGCTCTTCTATGAGCCTTCCACGCGCACCCAGATGTCCTTTCAGTCGGCAATGCTCCGGCTGGGCGGCAAAATCATCGGGTTCGACAATCCCGGCGCCACTTCGGTCGCCAAGGGCGAAAGCCTCAAGGACACCGTCACGGTGCTCAGCGGCTATACCGACATTCTCACCATACGGCATCCCGTGGAAGGCGCTGCCATGGCGGCGTCGCTCTATTCCAGCGTGCCGGTGGTCAACGCCGGCGACGGAGGACACCTTCATCCGACGCAGACCCTCACCGACGTGGTGACGCTCCGCAACGTCGCCCGCAGAATGGACCATCTCGTGATCGGCATGTGCGGCGATCTCGCCAACGGCAGAACGGTTCATTCCCTCTGCAAATGCATGGCGCGCTACGGCGGCAATTCCTTCGTCTTCATCTCCACCAAGGAGCTTGCCATGCCGCAGTACATCAAGGATTACGTCACCGCCTGCGGCTGTCAGTATTCCGAAGTACGCACCATCGAGGAGGCCATTCCCTACCTCGACGTGCTCTACATGACCCGCATCCAGCGCGAACGCTTCACAAACCCGGCGGAATACGAGGCGCAGAAGGGCGTTTATGTGCTCGACGCAAGGAAAATGGCGCTCGGCAAGCCCGATCTCTGCGTACTGCATCCTCTCCCCCGCGTGGACGAAATTGCCTACGAAGTGGACGACGACCCCAGAGCCTATTACTTCAAACAGACCCTGTACGGCATGTACGGCAGAATGGCGCTCATCATCCGGCTCACTTCCGAGCACGAGAACCGTCAGCCCGAAAAGCCGGTGACCGATCCCGGCTTCGTCTGCCGCAATCCCAAGTGCATCACCCGCATGGAAGCCTACCTGCCTCCCCTGTCCATCGACACGCCCAAAGGCAAGGTCTGCGCCTACTGCGAGCATCATCCGGAATGAAAGCAACGGCACCCCTGATCATGACCGTCAGCGGCGGACCGCGCAGCGATGGCACTTCCGCGGAACTCCTCCGCCGTTTCACCGACCGGCTGAACGCCCGCTTTGTGCATTACGACGCATACCGGAGGAATTACGCCCCCTGCACCGACTGCCGCGCATGCCGTGAATTTGAAGGCTGCGCCAACGGCGATATGGACGGATTCTTTGCGGATTTTGAAGCCTGCGACGGCATCATCATCTCCTCACCGGTCTACAACATGTCCTTTCCGGCTCCGATGAAGGCAATCATCGACCGAATGCAGCGGTACTACAGCGCACGGTTCTTCCTGCACAGTCGACCGCCGATTGCCAAAAGCCGTCCGGTTGCACTGCTGCTGTCAGCCGGTTCCAAGGAAGAAGACGGCTCGTTTGCCGCCATGCAATTGGGGAAAATATTCACACCGACAGCATCGGTTCAGATTGGACGGCTGAATCTGTCGAAGAGACAATATCCCGCGAAACGGCTTATTTTGGGGCTTTAACGGGATGCATCATAAATGCATCACAAAAATTTTAAGAAAAAATCACGTATACAATAACTTTAATACACTAATCTGATGTATAATGGAAGTGTAAATGTCGTATTTCCAACTTGTATTGAATAGTTTCGATTTACAACAGAATTTTTTTATCTGGTTTATCTGATTTTTTACATACATCTGAGGTGTTATTTATGAGCAACGCAATTTCGACAGACAGCAAACTGAAAATCCTCGTCGCGGACGACGAGGACCGAATAAGGAAGCTGGTCGGGGATTTTCTATATCGCAAGGGATATGAAATAATTGAAGCAGCCGATGGCGGTGAGGCTCTGAGAATAGCAACTCAGGAGCCCGCGCCGGATCTCATCATCCTCGACGTAATGATGCCGGTGCTCGACGGATGGACGGTTCTCTCCGAGATCCGCCGCAGAAGCAACGTGCCCGTCATTCTGCTGACAGCCAAGAGCACCGAGAGCGATCAGCTCGGCGGGTTCCGTTTAGGTGCGGACGACTACATCACCAAGCCCTTCTCTCCCAGTCTGCTGGTAGCCAGGGCGGAAGCCCTGCTCAAGCGCGGCGGCAAGATCACCGAGAACCGCCGTGTCTGCGGCGACGTGAGCATTGACGACGTGGCGCACATGGCATACGTCAAGGACAAGCCGCTCGAGCTCACCCCCAAGGAGTACAACCTGCTTCTCTATTTCCTGGACAACAAGGGCGTTGCGCTTTCACGCGAAAAAATACTCAACGGCGTCTGGAATTACGATTACTTCGGCGATCTGCGCACCGTCGATACCCACGTCAAACAGCTCCGCTCCAAATTGGGCGAATCGGGCAACATGATCGTCACCGTCCGCGGCGTGGGATACAGACTTGAGGTGAAGTAATTGGGCTCACTTATTGCGCGTTCCGTTTCCTCTTTGCGTAAAATTTCATCATGTCTCTACAGGCGTATCGGGAATCATCCCATCCGGGTACGCCTTTTTCTCATTACTTTCGGCATCATCCTGCTCTTTTTGGGGATCATTTTCGTCACCAACACACTGCTGTTGCAGCCTTATTACAACTATATGAAGGAAAACATGCTGATTTCCACCCTTCATAAGCTGTCGGAACTGGATTATTCCGACACCGACGAATCGGGCTGCGCCTCCTATTCCCTCAGCACCACACTGAAGTCCCTTGAGGAAACCGAAAACATTCACATCATCATTCTTGACGATCATCTGGATTTTTTCTACAACTCGACCGAAGGGACCTACGGAGACAAGCCGCTCAACAAGTACGAAGGCGCCAAGCAGCTGCTCAACAACCTGTTCATCATGTCGGGCGAGGAAAGCCGGGGCAACGGAACCCTCGATTCACCCGCCATCAGCAAGCGGCGCAATCCCAAGACCGACACCACCTATCTCAGCCTGTACGCGGTGATTCCCGCAAAGATCGGCGACGATATTTCCTATCATTATGTGATGATCAACACCTCGATTTCCGCCATAGAGGACGCCGTCACGGCGTTCAACGATTACGCCCTCGTGCTGGGCGTATTCGCCATGATGGTCAGCGGACTGGTGTCGATGGTGCTCTGCTCCAATTTTGTGCAGCCGATTCTCAAAATCAACGACGCCGCCAAGCGCATTGCCGACATGGATTTCAGCGAAAAGCTGCACATCCATTCCAAGGACGAACTCGGAGAACTGGCGGAGAGCATCAATCATCTTTCCTCCGAACTGGAAACCAAAATCAATCAGCTCAGCGTCGCCAATACGCAGCTCAAAGAGGACATCCGGCAGAAGGAACGAATTGACCTCATGCGCCGTGAGCTGCTTTCCAACGTGTCGCACGAATTCAAGACCCCGCTCGCCATCATCATGGGCTACGCCGAAGGGCTTCAGCTCAACATCAACAACGACGAAAAGGACTACTACTGCAGCGTCATCAACGACGAGGCGGTCAAGCTCAACAATCTGGCTGCGCGTCTGCTCGATCTGGCGGAACTGGAAACCGGCGCGATCATGGATGTTTCGGAATTCAGCCTGTCCGAACTGGCCGAGGAACGGCTGAAGACCATGTCCTACATGTTTGCCGAACACGGCATCACCACCGAATTCGGCACGGAGGGGAACTGTCTGCTTTCCGCCGATGCCGGACGCGTGGAGGAAGTCGTCAACAATCTGCTCGCCAACGCCCTGCATCACACACCCGACGGCGGCAGGATTGCCGTGCATGTGAGCGGAGAGGATGAAAAGGTGAGCTTCAGCGTATTCAATTCCGGCAGCCACATTCCGGACGACAGCCTTCAGCGCATCTGGGAAAGCTTCTACAAGGTGGACAAGGCGCGGACCCGCAAATACGGCGGTTCCGGACTCGGACTCACCATCGTCAGCTCCATCGTCAATCTTCACGGGGGCAGTTATTCGGCGGAAAACACCGCCGACGGTGTGCTTTTCCGCTTCACGCTGCCTAAAAACGGCAACGAAAACCTGAACACACCGAATAACTGATTGCTTTTCAATAAAAAGTTTGTGATTTTTGATAAAATTTTTAAAATAGTTCTTGTTTTTGCTGTATACATAGTGTATAATTATAAGCGCCGAAGGTTTTTTTACCCGCGGCGCTTAATTGTTACTCAGGAAGTGATCATATTGGCAGCAGATATGCATTGCCACACCAACCGTTCCGACGGCTCGGATTCACCGGAATATGTGATCAGGCTTGCCAGGCAGTTAGGGCTGTCGGCATTGGCCATCACGGATCATGACACCTACGCGGCGGACTGCGACGCGGAGGGATTGGGCAAAAAACTCGGCATACGCGTGATCAACGGCGTCGAATGCTCCACCTTCGACCACGTCCGCGGGCATAAGGTGCATATTCTGTGCTACAACATCAAACACCGCGACGCGGTGGATGAACTGCTCGCCACCATCACCAGGAACCGCACCGAAGCCACGCTGCGCATGCTGGAAAAGGTCTCCAGGCTCTACCCCATCACGGAGGAAATGGTGATGGAAAACGTGAGCGATTCGGGATTCATCGGGAAGCAGCACATTTCTCTGGCGCTTATGAAAGCGGGCTATTCCAGCGAGATGTACGGCGACCTCTACCGCACGCTCTTCAACAGGCGAACGGGCAGCTGCCATGTGCCGGTCAGGCAGGTGGATTCTCTCGAGGCGATGAAATATCTGCGGGAATCAGGCGGCGTCATTGTGATGGCGCATCCCTCGGTGTACAACAGCATCACAACCATGAGCGATCTGATACACGCGGGCATTCACGGCATAGAAATCCATCATCCGCGCAACACCCAGGAACACAAGGCAATCATCCGACAGGCAGCCGCCGACAACGGTCTTCTGCTGACCGGAGGCACCGACTTCCACGGGTATTTCGCAGAGGAAATACAACGCCATCCCCTCGGCTCGTTCACCGCAAGCGACGAAATGCTCGCACGCTTTGACGAACTGAGCGAACGGCTGAGATGAAATCAACAGGAGGAATCAATATGAACAACGAATTCAACGATGACAGAGACGTTAAGATATTCAGCGGTGACAGCGACGCCAACAAGGCCCCCGAAGACAGCGAATATGTCAGACTCATCAACGAAAAGAAGGGCAGCCGCAACATCCGCCGCGCCATGCAGCTCGGCGCATCGCTGGTGATGGAAATAGACCGCTGCATTCCCGATCTGAATTCCGGCGTGCTGGCGCTTCCCGACGACCTTGATCCCATGCTGCTTCACAGAAGCATGCTGCTGGTCTTCTCCATTATCATCGGCATGGAGCAGTATATTCCCGGCAAGGCATTGGTCGGCACAGCGCTGAATGTCTTCTATGACACCCTCAAGAAGGAGGATCCAAAGCTGTACGACGACATGAGCGCCACCGGTTCGCTCACCTTCTATTACCTCGCCTACCGCCGCGACGGTGAACCCAAGCTGCGCGTCGCACAGGCGTTTGCCATGCTCTGCGGCGACGAGGAGAGCGAGGATCTCATTCAGGTCGGCGAGGCGATTTATCACAGATACCGCCACATGGTGAGAGAATATGTCGAAGGCATCGGCTTCGAGCCGGAGGACCAGTAATTGGTGAGAGGATCTGTTCACATGAAAATTCCAAGAATAGGACACGGCTACGACGTTCACAGGCTCACCGAAGGGAGAAAGCTGATTCTCGGCGGCGTGGACATTCCCTATGAGAAGGGACTGCTCGGACATTCCGACGCGGACGTGCTGGCGCACGCCATATCCGACGCGCTGCTGGGCGCAGCGGCGCTGGGCGACATCGGACATCTCTTCCCCGACAACGACGACCGCTTTCTCGGCGCGGACAGCATGCTGCTGCTCAGGGAGGTCTGCCGTGTCGTGCGTGAAGCAGGCTATGAAATCGGCAACATCGACGCCACGGTGCTCGCACAGGCGCCGAAACTCGCGCCCCACATTGCCGCCATGCGTGCGAACATCGCCAAGGCATGCGGCGTGAACGTCTCACAGATCAGCGTCAAGGCGACCACCGAGGAAAAACTCGGCTTCACCGGCAGCGGCGAAGGAATGGCAGCCCACGCGGTCGCACTGATTTACTGATATTTTTTCCACAACCAAATAAGACAAACAGCCGGTCATGGCATATTATGTGAAAGAGCATAATAGCCAGCCGGCTTTTTTGTTTGACTCAATGAATAAAATCAAGGAAGGTGAATTGGCAATGAACGGAATGAAGAAAGCAATCAAAATAGGTTCCAATACCCTCGCCATGAGGGGCTGCGAGCTGCTGCGACAGAACGGCATTACCTGCGACATCCGCAAAATCTCCGACGCGGAAGGTCGATACGGCTGCATCTATACGATCAACGTGAGCGAAAACAGCCTGTGGCAGGCGGAAAAAATCCTGCGTTCCTCCGGCATCATGGTGCTGCCGTAGCGCATAACTAGCGAGCGTATGCGAGCGTGGGAGTCCAGGGGGAACTTGTTCCTCCTGGCGGGTCAAGGGCAGGGCCCTTGCGGGAGCTCGAGGGCAGAGTCCTCGAGAGGGAGGCGAAGCCGACCGAGCAAGAGCAGCCTTTGTCATCAATCAGGATCAGGCGAATTCTGACGAGGTACGTTATCTGACGCGCCCTGCCCTTGTTCCCCCTGGACTCCCGCGCTTCGCTTTTTATTTTTCTGTTAGCTACAGTAAATTAATAATATCTAATCTATTCTTTTAACGCAGCTCCGCTGCGCGCACCAAAGGAGGCATACTGAAATTGATATATCTTGACAACGCAGCGACGACATGGCCGAAACCGCGGGGAACGGCGGCAGCCATCGCCGAGGTGCTTTCCTTCAGGGGAGCCAATCCCGGACGCGGAAGCTACCGCATGGCGGAGCTTTCGTCCGAAACGGTCTACAAATGCCGCTGCCGTGCGGCGGCATTCTTCGGGGCTGCAGCCCCCGAAAATGTGATCTTCACACCGTCCTGCACCCACTCTATCAATTACGTGCTGAAAGGGGTGCTGTCGGCGGGGGATCACGTCATCCTGTCGGATATGGAACACAACGCCGTCACCCGTCCGATCAGACAGCTGTTAAAACGCGGCGTGCAGTTCAGCACCGCACGCGTCCGCGAGGGGGACCCGGAAGCCACCGTCGCAGAATTCCGAAGGTGCATGAGAGTGAACACAAAGCTGATATTCTGCACGCACGCTTCCAACGTATTCGGCATCAAGCTCCCGATTGAACAGATCGGCGAACTGGCGCACCGCAACGGCATTCTCTTCGGCGTGGACTGCGCCCAGAGCGCCGGCACAGCCGCCATCGACCTGCGGCAGCTCAAGGCGG
>ONID01000057.1 GCA_900317765.1 uncultured Eubacteriales bacterium
TTTTTATACTTTTCAAAAAAACTGACGGCAGCCCGGATTGGAACTGCCGTCAACAGTATACTCAAGTTTGATAAGTAGCGGATTATTTCGCAAGGTAATCATTGACCTTCTCGTCGAGCCATTCGATACGGCTGCCGAGCAGCTTGTCTTCCAGACGTCCCACTGTCTTTTGTCTGATCAGGTCGATGAGGGCACATGCCACAAATACCAGGATGCAGGAGCCGATGGCGTGCAGAATCAGAACTTTTGATGTCACGTAATCGGTCGTATGGAGCAGCTTTCTCCACAGCAGCGGAATCATTGCCTTGTTATCATGGATGAGGAAGATACCGAGCGTTGTCGAGGAAACCATCTGAACGAACCGGTTGTACTTGGGCGTGAGCTTTACCACACCTGCGACAAGAGTGACCACCGACGCCATGACAAAGAAGCTGTTGATCTTTCTGAAATGCTCCGCATATTTCAGGAGGGACCAGAGATAATGCGCCCCTATGTAATCAATCACAAGCTCTGACAGGAGAATGATTCCGTATGAAATCGAAGCAAAGACTATCAGCTTCCTGGCGGGAACCTTTATATCGTCAATGACCCTGCGAAGATACCCGCCGAGCAGGAACACGAAAACATACCAGCCATATACATCCACACCGAAATCAGCTTTCAGGAAGGTCGGACAGACACACCAGATCAATCCCACACCGATCATCAGAATTCTGTGCTGTCTCTCAGTAATGTTGTGCATCATTTTATTGAACCAGAAGGACATGCACATCAGCATGAAATAGAATGTCACAAACGGCCATTGCACAAACGGAATGGGAACAAGCATCTTGACGATTCCCTTCAGGCTGAGCGTGTGGAACGAAAAGCCTACGATCGCAAAGATAATACTGTAGAACGTGACTTCCAGCAGGAATTTGGAAATGTGCCTGACGTTTACTTTCTCGCTTTTATAGGAAAAATAGCCGCTGATAAGAATGAAAAGGTTCACTCCGAATTTGCCGCCGGAATGAAGAAACTGAATCAGTATCGCATTGAAGGACAGAGGATCCAAATATCTGAATCCGCCGAGCAGGGCGTAATGATTCAGAACGATCAGCAACATGGCGCCGATCCTGAGCCATTCAATGTTTGTATTTCTCTGCTTCACTTTTATGTTTTCTGCCACCGCATTTACCTCCGAAAAAAATACTATTGGTTTATTGTGAATCTGTCGATTCTTCCGACGATTCCTTCGGCTCCTTCGATTCCGTCAGCTCGTTCACCACCGTTACCTGACATACGGCTTCCTGACCGCTGCTGGCAATCGCTTTGATCTGGGTGCTGCCGGGGGTGACGCCCTTGACGACGCCTTCGAGCGTGACGGAAGCGATCTCGGGGTTAGCCGAAACAAATCTGACATAGTCGGTTGATTTGTCCGGCGTCATTTTCACCTTGAGCGTGAATTTTTTGCCGACTAACAGCTCAGCCGACTCCTTATCCGCCTGGAGTGCTTCGCAGGGAATGGGGTCAGCGCTGACGGTTCTTTCATACCAGCTCTTGGACATATGCGACTGCTCGGGATGGTGGTCGAGCGTTTCAAAGACATATCCTCTTTTTATGAGCGCGGGAATGTATATTTCCATCGCTCCCGGCGCGCAGGGCTTGTCGTGTGTGAGCAGAATGTCTGAATCCCGCGTGCAGGTGGCAAGGACGTTTGCGGCGGCTTTTTCAGCGTCGGGTCTTGGGCGTTCCGCGTCCCCGCTCGAGGACGTCCAGTCAAAGGCGCGATAACCGAGATCATCCACGCCGTTCACCATTCTCCGCATGTTCAGCTTGCCGCCGACGTGGTTGCCGGTGCCGCCCGGGAATCGGATGATATTCGCACGCGAACCTGTGTAACTCTCCACTATGTCCTGCAGTTTTTCCAGATCGGAAAAATAGCTGTACTGCGAACGGTAGCATTTTTTGAAGGTATGGGTATAGGTATGAAGTCCGATACAGTGTCCGTCCGCCTGTATGTTCTTCAGCATTCTGTTGTTATAGGTGTTCATGACAAAAAACGTTGCCTTGACGTCGTATTTTTTCAGCACCTTGAGAATCTGACCTGTATATCCCATAGGGCAGTCGTCAATGGTCAGATAAACCACTTTTTTGACACTGACATGACACTGGGCTGTCCTGCCGAATTCATTCTCGGCAGTCACATCACAGCTTCCCACGCTCACACCCTGTATGGAACCGTCTGAAGATACTGTTGCGACTTTTTCATTTGACGAAAGCCACGAAATACTTTTGCCGCCAATGGCTTCCACGGTTTTGGTTACTCCTACACCGACCGTCATGTCATAATCACTCAGCGACACGTTAACAGGAATGATTTCTTCCGAGGAAACCTCTATCGACTCCACAGGGTCCGTAGGAGGAGCTGTTTTCTTTGGATTCATTACTTTGTATAATCCTAAAACGATCAGGATAGACAGAAAAACAAAGAATACCATCAGACCCGCTGTTTTTTTATTGGTTGAACTACTGTCTGTGCTCATTTCAAACCAACCTTTCCTTTCTAAACATCTGTTAAATTATACATCCTCAAAAACTGCATGTCAATATGAATGATCATTTTGATTGCAGCGCACTGAGTATTTCTTCCATGTTGTCCGCTGCGCTTTTGGATGGGTTTACCTTAACGGCAATGTAGGGCGGCGTCTTATCCACAATGGTCACACGGTGAGGAAGCTTCTCCGATAGCTTTGCAAATACCTCTAAATTCAGATTCTTGCTGTAGAGCAGGTATTTTTCCTCAGACTGCCGGATTTCGTGTATGCCTGCTTCGGCTGCCGCACTTCGCAGCTGCGATACCGTAATCAGACCTAACACCGCCTTCGGCGGTTCTCCGAAGCGGTCAATCAGCTCGTCAATGACATCCATCGCGTCTACCTCATTTCTCACCGAAGCGATCAGCCGGTAGACCTCCAAACGGAGCTGTGACGATTCGATGTAGCTCTCGGGGATATGGGCTTCTATGCGGATATCTACCAGACATTCCACGTCCTGAGCGATGGGCGCTTCTCCCTTGGCGCTGCGGACAGCTGCGCTGAGCATCTTCATGTACATGTCATATCCGACGCTCTCCACCTGCCCCGACTGGTCAGCACCCAGCAGGTTGCCTGCGCCGCGGATCTGAAGGTCGCGCATGGCGATCTTGATACCCGAGCCGAATTCAGTGAATTCGCGTATCGCCTGCAGGCGCTTGCTCGCCGTCTCGGTGAGCGATTTGAAAGGAGGTACCGTCAGATAGGCATATGCCCTTCGGGAGCTTCTGCCGACGCGTCCCCTGATCTGGTGCAGCTGCGCAAGACCGAAGTTGCAGGCGTTCTCAATAACAAGCGTATTGCAGTTGGGAATGTCAACGCCTGTTTCGATAATGGTGGTGCAGACCAGAATATCCGCTTCATGATCGAGCAGCTTTCGCCACACCTCGCTCAGCGCGTCCTCGTTCATCTGCCCGTGACCCACTACAATGCGCGCTTCGGGCGCCATTTTGCTGACCCTTTCGGCGGTGCGTTCAATGTCCTCAATTTTATTGTGCAGATAGAATACCTGCCCTCCCCTGCGCAGCTCGCGGTGGATGGCCTCGGAAATCATGCCGTCGTCGTGGTCGATGATGTAGGTCTGCACGGGATGTCTGTCCTGCGGCGGCTCGTCAAGCGATGAAATATCCCTCAGCCCGCTCATTGCCATATTCAGCGTGCGCGGTATCGGCGTCGCGGAAAGGGTGAGAATATCCACCGCCGGGTATTTCTCTTTGAATTTTTCCTTCTGCGCCACACCGAATCGCTGCTCCTCGTCGATGATGGCAAGTCCTAAGTCGTTGAATTCCACGTTCTTCTGTATCAGCTTATGTGTACCGATGATCAGGTCAATATCTCCCCTTTTGAGCCGGCGGAGAATCTCCTCCTGCTGTTTGCTGGAACGGAAGCGGGAAAGCAGTTCAATGCGGAAGGGATATGCGTCAAATCTCGCCGCCGCGGTCTGGAAATGCTGCCATGCAAGAATGGTCGTCGGAACGAGAATGGCGCACTGACGGCCTTCGATCATGCACTTGAAGGCGGCGCGCAGGGCCACCTCGGTCTTGCCGAAGCCAACGTCCCCACAGAGCAGTCTGTCCATCGGCGTGGGACGTTCCATGTCGCTTTTGATTTCCTCCACGGCTTTGAGCTGGTCGAAGGTCTCAGGGTATTCAAATCGGTCTTCGAATTCACGCTGCCATTCGGTGTCGCGGTCAAAGGCGTACCCCTTCGCCTTCATGCGTTCCGCGTAGATCCTGACCAGCTTGTCGGCGATGTCCTTGACGTGCTTCTGCACACGGCGCTTCTGGTTCTTCCATTCGTCCGAGCCGAGACGGTTGATCTTTACCGTAGAGCCTTCTTTGCCTCCGACGTATTTACTCACCATGTCAAGCTGTGTGATGGGCACGTAGAGCACATCGCTCTTGGCGTAATTGATTTTGATGAAGTCCTTTGTGACGCCGTCCGACTTGATCTTCTGTATTCCGCCGAAGGTTCCCACACCGTAGGAGGAATGCACCACGTAATCTCCGAGCGTCAGTTCATTGAGGTTCTGCAGGTCGAGGGAATTCTTGCTTTTGCGCGTCTTGGGCTTTTCGGAGGCGGGATTGACATATCTTCCCCATGAAATCAGCACCGTTGCTGTGGAAAAGTATTCAAAGCCGCCCGAAAGTCCCCCTTCGGCAATGGTCACGCCCTTGAAAAGAGGCATTTTCGGGGAATTGTCCATGACAACCGGCAATCCTGCTTTTTTCAGGTCTTCATATAGCCCTTCACAGGCACGCGGCGTTCCGCCCAGCAGAATGATCGAATTGCCGCCGCTGAGCAGCGCCTGCAGTTCTTCGGTAAGGTCGGAAGTCTTTCCGCTCCAGACCGGGTGCTGTCGGGCATTGACGTTGATCAGGGATTGCAGATCAAATTCATATCCCCCGCGTGTGAAGGTCTCGAAGTAAATGGCCTTTCCCAATTTCGCCATGAATTCACCGTAGGAAAGGGTGAATTTATCCATACCCTTGCAGAGAATGCCGTCGGTAATGAGGTTTTTGATTTCCTCGTTGATGAACGCCTCGCTGTTCTTCATTTTTTCCTGAACGGCGATGTGTTCGCTGACAATCGTCAGGCTGTTCTTGGGCATGTAGTCAAAGATGGTGGCTTCGTAGCTGCAAAGCATGGAAATATATCTGTCCGCGGAGCCTCCGCCGACGCCTGCTTCCAGGTCGTCCGCTTCCCGCAGCAGCTTTTCCTTTGCGGCGGCTGCTGCCTTGCCTCTGAGAGACTTGGCCAGCGCACGGAGCTTTCCTGCGAGGGCTGCATTATCCGTGATGATAAGCTCTGCGGCAGGAAGCAGATGTATTTCTTCCACAGGCTCGATGCTTCGCTGGGTTTCAATATCGAAAAACTGAAGCGTGTCCACCGTATCGCCCCAGAAATCTGCGCGTACGGGATGCGGCGCGTCAGGCGGATAGAAATCCATTATTCCGCCGCGCAGGGAAAACTGTCCCGTTCCCTCCACCATGTCGCAGCGTTCGTATCCCGCCGCAGAAAGGGCGGACACGCAGTCATCCACCGACACTTCGCTTCCCGCGCTGATGGTGAGCATTCTCTCCTGAAGCTCCTCGGGCGGTATCGTGAGCTGCGAAGCACCATCGGCACAGACCACGGCGACATCAAATTCTTCCTTGACGATACGGCTCAGCGTTTCAATGCGGCTGCGCTCATATTCGTGCGAACGACCCGCGATCGGACGAAGCTCTATGTCCCTCGCAGGGCAGAAATACGCTCGCAGTCCCATTTTGAAGAGGTCGTCGCAGAGACGCACCGCTTCCGCTTCGTCGGATGCGATGTAGAGTATCTTTCTGTTGAACGTCCGGCATAACGCCGCCGTTATGTGATTTTTGTGTATTCCCGCCAATCCCGTCACAGCGGCGGGAAGTCGGTGATTCTTTATGCTGTTTACTAATGCTTTATATTCCTCGATCGAGTCCGCAAGGGACGGGATAAATCCGAGATGATTCATTAATTAGGGTTCCTCCGTATATGCGATCACTTTTGCTCGCTGACTAAGACTGAAAACTGAAAGATGAAAAATAAATGATTTATGAACGCTTCGTGTTGATAGACGAATGGCTGTCAATATACTTCTTCCACTGCTCTTCGCTGCCGAGAAAGACATTCATGTCGATGAATGTTTCCCTGCCGTCGTAGCCTTGCAGTTTTGCGCGGTTCGAATACTGCCAGAACCGCCAGTCACCTTCAGGCGGATCATTGATGACGCTGCGGAACCATATATCGTAGTCGTCGAAATAGGTATAGACATATTGCAGATAGGACGGTTCGGTGACATAGATAATCGGGCGCTTGCCGTAATGTGCTTCCAGTGCGTCAAGCAGCGTCTTCAGCTCCGGCACAATTTTTTTCGCGGGTAACGGGTTTCTCCCGTGATCGCCGTAGTATTCCAGATCCACGACGGGCGGCAGGGCATTCTCAGAAACCGGCACCACCGAAATGAAATTTTCCGCCTGCGTCCTGCCGCTGCTCTCAAAGCTGAAAAAATGGTACGCTCCAGCGACAATATCTGTCTCCGAAACGCTGCGCCAGTTGTCCGCAAAGCATTTGTCAACATGTCCGCTGCCCTCGGTTGCCTTGATAAAGGCAAATCTGACATTCTGCGACGCAAGCTGCTTCCAGTCGATATTTCCCTGCCAGGACGATACGTCGACGCCATGAATCGGATAATGTCGGGCGTAAATCCGATTGGGGATGATGTAACCCCGGAAAGAGGCAGCCCACACGCCCGCGCCGGTTAAGACAACCAATGCGCACACAGCTATGCAGGTCTTGGGACGTCTTTTGACAAAACCTTTGGGCAAATGGAATGTCCCGTTGAGAAAGGGAAAGAATCTGTCGGAAAGATACGAGGGGATCAGGGTCATCGCTGCGGTGAAAGACAGATAAACCGGCAGTTTATAAAAGAGGCTTTGCAGAAAGCGCCAGTGAGTCGCTTCAAAAAGCAGGGTGTTGAAATAATGGGTATAGACCAGCACAAGTCCGCCGATCGTGAAATAGATCATGGAATGTCTGCCTATGTACATCAGCAGCTTTACCGGACGCGGGGTCTTCGGAATGACATTGGCAAAAACAATCATGAATACATTCCCCGCGATAAACAGCGGAACCGACACAAGCGGCGATAGAAAGGTGTTGTTTCCCACGATAATCCTTGATCGGTTGACGCCGAGCGTCAGCGCAAACGCCGTCACAAGGGCAACGTACACGCCGCCCAAAAACAGCGCGTGCTTGAGCTTGCATCTGCTTTTTGCAATAATCCCCTTCTTCCTCGCACAGTAGCCTAAAATATAGAATTCCACACAGACCAGTGCCGTGTCCCAGCTCCACAGCTGAATAATTCTCTCGCGTGCAATCAGATAGCCGACAACAGCCAGCGCCAACCCTGTCAGTATCATGGGAAGCGGCTTGTCGCGGCAAATGACATTCACCACAATAAAATAGACCGAACACATCACCAATATCGAAAAGAAATTGGCGGTGGGTTTCACCAGAAAAGCAATCGACGTATCGTACAGCCATTCGGGAATGGACGTGGGATGCAGTATCAGCCGTGCAATCACCTTCAGGGTCAGGGTGGTCATACATGTGCAGAATATCAGTTTGATAAGGATCTCCTTGAGCACCTTATTATAGAAGAATTCCGCTATATCTCCGCCGTAATTCCTGGTAAAATATCCCGCCAGTATGAAAAAACAGGGCAGTGTAAACGGCGTCACATACATCACAAGAGCATCCGGCGATCCGGGAATATGTGACAGGATAACCGCGAGCGAACATATCCCCCGGATGACGTCTCCCCATGTTTCACGAGGCTTGACAGACGCAGCTTTTTCGTTCATAGAGCCGGTTTCCTCCGTAAATTAAAAATATATTTTAAGAATTGAACATATTCATGGCCTTATCAATATTGCCGTTGACGATCATTTCGGCAGCCTCCGCGGCGTTGGCGGCAGACTGCTCCATTTCCTTCAGTTCCCCTGCGGTAAAGTGACTCAGCACCCAGTCGGCAAGGGAATAGTCCGGGTGCGGTTTGGCACCGATACCCAACTTGATGCGGCAGAAATCACTGCTCTCCACCATGTCGATGATGTTGCGCATTCCGTTCTGCCCTCCGTGCGAGCCTTTTCGACGGATGCGCAGCTTGCCGGGATCGAGCGAAATATCGTCGCACATCACCAGCAGCCTCTCGGGAGGTATTTTGTAGAACTGCATGATCTCATCCACAGCCTGCCCAGACAGATTCATGAAGGTCTGCGGCTTGACAAGCAATATCCGCTTTTCTCCGCAAACGCCGTCGCCAATAAGGGCGTGGAATCTGAGGCGATCCACATTGATATTCAATCGCTTGGCCAGAGCGTCAGCCGCCATGAATCCTGCGTTGTGACGTGTGCCCTGGTATTTCTTGCCGGGATTGCCGAGTCCCACCACCAGCCAGTCGATATTCATTGGTTTGTTCATTCCGAACATGTTGATAATCCACTCCAAAACAATAATACTTCAAAAAAACAGCAAAATACACACATAACCCCAAAGGGCAGGACAATCACCTGACGGAGACTGCCCTGCCTGCGAATTATTTATGTATTGAAGGATTTATATTGTAAACAATCAGTCAAAAATGATGGAAATCGGCTCATCGCTGTATACCCTGCGGATTGCGTCGGCAAAATAAGGTGCTGTGCTGAGGATGGTGAACTTGTCAAGCATTTTTTCCTTGCCGAGGTGAATGGTGTCGAGGAAGATAAATTCTTTAATGGGGCTGGCTTCAATTCTCTGAAGCGCAGGACCGCTGAGAACCGCGTGTGTCGCACATGCCGAAACCTCAACAGCACCGTGCTTCATAAGAGCTTCTGCTGCGTTGCAGATGGTGCCGGCTGTATCAACCATATCGTCTATCAGGAGAATCTTTTTGCCGCTGACGTCGCCGATGATGTTCATGACCTCGCTGACGTTCGCCTTCTGGCGGCGTTTGTCGATGATGGCGATGGGGCAGTCGAGTCTCTGGGCAAAATTCCTTACGCGGGTAACCGAACCGAGGTCGGGAGATACGCACATGTATTCGTTGTTCTTGTCTCCCATCTTCTCCTTGAAGTACTTGGCAAGAATGGGTGCTCCCAGCAGGTGGTCAACGGGAATATTGAAGAATCCCTGAATCTGAGCCGCATGAAGGTCCATTGTCAGCACGCGGTCGGCTCCGGCAGTGGTAATGAGGTCGGCACACAGCTTTGCGGAAATCGGATCTCTCGCCTTCGCCTTTCTGTCCTGACGGGCGTATCCCATGTAGGGAATCACAGCAGTGATTCTGCTTGCCGAAGCTCTCTTGAGAGCGTCGATCATGATCAGCATTTCCATCAGGTTGTCGTTGACGGGATCGCTTGTGGACTGGATGACAAAGCAGTCCTTACCGCGGACGGATTCCTTGAGCGAAACCGAGATCTCGCCGTCGCTGAATTTGGTAACGTCGCTTCTGCCCATGGGCTGTTCCAGAATGTCGCAGATATCCTGCGCGAGCTTCATGTTGGAATTGCATGAGAAGATCTTGATTTCGGTGCCGTGGAGACTTTTGTTGCTGAGAATCATTTTTACTTCCTCCTGATAAAGATGATTTATGTGTATCGGCTTGCGGTGAGTGGTTATCCGCAGCCTTGATTGCTTACAGGACTATTCAGTTGTATTCCGGTTTTTTCTATTTCTTTTCGCCGCGCTTTGCCGCTGCCCATCCGTCTTTTACTACCTGACGGGAACGGGCGATGCCCAATGCGTCCGACGGAATGTCATGGGTAATGGTGGAACCTGCCGCTGTGTAGGCTCCCGCGCCAATTGTGACCGGAGCGACAAGATTTGTATTGCAGCCGATGAAGCAGTCGTCGCCCACCGTGCAGCGTGCTTTGTGCTGACCGTCGTAATTGACGGTCACACAGCCGCAGCCGAAGTTGACACGCTTGCCGATGTCGCTGTCGCCCACATAAGTGAGATGGGCCACCTTGGTACCTTCATCAAGAACGGAATTCTTGACCTCCACAAAATCGCCGATATGTACCTTGGGACCGATCTTGCAGTTGGGGCGTATCTGAGAGAAGGGACCGATGTCGGTGCCGTCGAATATCTCGCTCTGTTTCACCTGACTTGCGTTGATAATAACGCCGTCGTGAACCGTCGAATTCTCTATCATTGTATTGGGACCGATCGTGCAGTCGCTTCCGATTGTCACCTTTCCTCTCAGGATAGTGCCGGGAAGAATGACCGTTCCGGATCCGATGCTGACGTCGGGTCCGATAATCACACCGTCGGTGCAGGTCAGCGAAACGCCGTCGACAATCAATTTATTCAGTATCGCCATGCGGGCAATCTGATTAAGCTCATTTAACTGAACGGGATCGTTCGCGCCCATGACGACGCTTGACGTGTCGGCGGTGAATGCGTTCGCCGCGTCGCCCAAGAGCTTGACAGCGTCAGGCAGGTAATATTCCCCGGTAATGCTGCTCTGCGTGATGTGATTGGTGTCGAGCACCGAAAGAAGAGCGTCCACATTGAACCAGTAGGCCCCGGAATTGACCTCCTTGACTGCCAACTGTTCCATAGTGGCTTCCTTATGCTCCACGATGGACATCAGACTACCGTCGGCGGCGCGGAGAATTCTGCCGTAGCCTGTGGGATCGTCGAGCATGGCAGAGATAACGGTCACGCAATTGCTCTGTCCCTCGTGAAAATAGAAGGAATTGGAGATGTTGCGGCTGTCCATGAAGGGAGCGTCTCCGTTGAGAATCAGCACGCTTCCGCCTCTATGGGCTTCGAGAAATTCCTTCGCCATCATCACCGCGTGTCCTGTACCCTTGCGCTCAGCCTGCGTCACGGTGGAACATGCCGCGTCGCCGGTGTAGTTCTTGGCAAGATATTCCTTGATAACCTCTTCCAGATGACCTGTCACAACGCAGACGTCGTTGACGCCAGCTTCACGCACAGAGTCTATGACCCAACCGAGCATAGGCTTGAAGAGAACTTCCATCATTGCTTTAGGTTTTTTGGATTTCATGCGCTTTCCCTCACCGGCAGCCAGTACGATAGCGCAAACGCTGCCGGAACGGATCGGCTCGGAAAATGCAGCGGTATTCTGGTTAGAAACCGAAACCATTTTCATTCAGCTCCTTATTTCGATGTACTTTTTTGCTTTGCGTGTCTGAATTCAGAAACACGCATGATGACAAATATAAAACTATTATTACATTTTTATGTTAATTTTTCAAGTCAATTTTTGATTTTTTTGCAGTCGAAAAACCACTTCTACAGTTTACACAAAACAGACACAAAATGTGCAAACAATATTGGAGCGGTTTGCAGAGTCAGAGAATGGCTCTTATTGCCGGACACAGATTGTTTTACTATTATCAACCGGTTTTGTTACTAATTGCTTTGCCTGTTATTTTTTTCAAAAAAAATATGAAATATTTGTAAAAGCACTGGATTTTGTGGAAACTATGTGCTATCATATACTAAGCAATGTACGAGTTGCGTTTTTTGCCTTTTTTGCTTTCGGCAGGAAAGACAAATGGGGCAATGGGCGTACGAAAGCTAAATTACGAAATCATCAGTGATTTCCAGGAGGTTTTTTCACATGAGAAAATGGGTTTATCTTTTCAGTGAAGGCAACGCCAACATGCGCGAGCTTCTCGGCGGTAAGGGCGCTAACCTTGCTGAAATGACCAACATCGGTCTGCCGGTTCCCCAGGGCTTCACCATCACCACCGAAGCCTGCACCCAGTACTATGAGGACGGCAAGAAGATCAACGACGAGATCATGGGTCAGATCAACGAGTACATCGTCAAGATGGAAGAGATCACCGGCAAGAAGTTCGGCGACAAGACAAATCCCCTTCTCGTTTCCGTCCGTTCCGGCGCAAGAGCTTCTATGCCCGGCATGATGGACACCATCCTCAACCTCGGTCTGAACGAAGAGGTTGTCGAGACCATCGCTGCACAGTCCGGCAATCCCCGTTGGGCTTGGGACTGCTACAGAAGATTTATCCAGATGTATTCCGACGTCGTTATGGAAGTCGGCAAGAAGTATTTTGAGCAGCTCATCGACGCCATGAAGGAAAAGAAGGGCGTCAAGCAGGACGTTGAGCTTGATGCTGACGATCTGAAGGAGCTTGCAAATCAGTTCAAGGCTGAGTACAAGGCAAAGATCGGCACAGACTTCCCGTCCGATCCTAAGGAGCAGCTCATGGGCGCTATCATGGCTGTTTTCCGTTCCTGGGACAACCCCAGAGCTAACGTTTACCGCCGTGACAACGACATCCCCTATTCCTGGGGTACTGCTGTCAACGTTCAGTCCATGGCATTCGGTAACATGGGCGACGACTGCGGCACAGGCGTTGCTTTCACCCGTGACCCCGCAACAGGCGCGAAGGGTCTTTTCGGTGAGTTCCTCACCAACGCACAGGGCGAAGACGTTGTCGCCGGCGTGCGCACTCCTATGCACATCACCGAGATGGAGCAGAAGTTCCCCGAGGCATTTGCACAGTTCAAGCAGGTCTGCAAAACCCTCGAAGATCACTACAGAGACATGCAGGACATGGAGTTCACCGTTGAGCACGGCAAGCTCTACATGCTCCAGACCAGAAACGGCAAGAGAACCGCTCAGGCTGCTCTCAAGATCGCCTGCGGTATGAGAACCGAGCAGGAAGCTGTCGCTATGATCGATCCCCGCAACCTCGACACCCTTCTCCATCCGCAGTTTGACGCAAAGTCACTCAAGGCTGCTACACCGATCGGCAAGGGCCTCGGCGCTTCCCCCGGCGCGGCATGCGGCAAGATCGTCTTCACCGCTGAGGACGCTGTTGCTTGGAAAGAGAGAGGCGAGAAGGTTGTTCTCGTCAGACTCGAGACCTCTCCTGAAGACATCACCGGTATGAAGGCCGCACAGGGCATCCTCACCGTTCGCGGCGGTATGACCTCTCACGCAGCCGTTGTTGCCCGCGGTATGGGTACCTGCTGCGTTTCCGGCTGCTCCGAAATCGCTATGGACGAAGAGAACAAGAAGTTCACTCTCGCCGGCAAGACCTTCAACGAAGGCGACCCGATCTCCATCGACGGTACCACCGGTAACATCTACGGTGAAATCATCCCCACCGTTCCCGCCACCATCGCCGGCGAGTTCGGCAGAGTTATGGCTTGGGCTGACAAGTACAGAACCCTGAAGGTCCGCACCAATGCCGACACACCCGCTGACGCTAAGAAGGCCCGTGAGCTCGGCGCAGAAGGCATCGGCCTCTGCCGCACAGAGCATATGTTCTTCGGCGACGGCAGAATCGACGCTTTCCGTGAGATGATCTGCTCCAGCACTCTCGAAGAGAGAGAAAAGGCTCTCGAAAAGATCCTTCCCATGCAGCAGAGTGACTTCGAAGCTCTCTATGAGGCTCTCGAAGGCAATCCTGTCACCATCCGCTTCCTGGATCCGCCTCTCCATGAGTTCGTTCCCACTGAGGAAGCTGACATTGAAGCACTCGCAAAGACACAGGGCAAGACCGTCGAGGATATCAAGACGATCATCGCTTCCCTGCATGAATTCAACCCGATGATGGGTCACCGCGGCTGCCGTCTGGCTGTCACCTACCCCGAAATCGCTAAGATGCAGACAAAGGCTGTCATCCGCGCTGCTATTAACGTTCAGAAGAAGCATCCCGACTGGAAGGTCGAGCCTGAAATCATGATTCCGCTGGTTGGCGAAGTCAAGGAGCTTAAGTTCGTCAAGAAGTTCGTCGTTGAGACCGCTGACGCAGAAATCGCTGCTGCAGGCGTTGATCTCAAGTACGAAGTCGGTACCATGATCGAAATTCCGAGAGCGGCTCTCACCGCTGACGATATCGCTAAGGAAGCAGACTTCTTCTGCTTCGGCACCAACGACCTCACCCAGATGACCTTCGGCTTCTCCCGTGACGACGCCGGCAAGTTCCTCACCGCTTACTATGACACCAAGATTTTTGAGAACGATCCGTTCGCAAAGCTCGATCAGACCGGTGTCGGCAAGCTGATGGAAATGGCTATCAAGCTCGGCAAGCCTGTCAATCCTTCCCTCCACATCGGTATCTGCGGCGAGCACGGCGGCGATCCTTCGTCCGTTGAGTTCTGCCACAAGATCGGTCTGGACTACGTTTCCTGCTCACCTTTCCGCGTGCCGATCGCAAGACTGGCAGCCGCACAGGCAGCTATCGCAAGTAGGTAGGAGTTTCCTGTCCTTTGAAATTCGACCGAGTTTTGAGGACGCAGCCGCCTATCGAAGGGCGAATCACCAGTATGTCAGAAAGAATCAGTGGCGTGAAACTGTCGTGACAGTCTTCATCGACCTTGAATGATATACTATCAAACTTAACTATTTGAGAGATATTTTGACAAGGCAGTTTTCCAAGAACGAATTCCGCTGAAAGAAATCATCAATCATACAAATCATTCCCAAAGGCGTATTGACTGAAGAAAGGTCAATGCGCCTTTGTTGTGTTTTCAGGAAGCATAGTTATACATTTGAATCTGCTTTCTTTCTAATATATAATGTAATTCCAAACATAATCCCAGACAAATTCAAGGAGGACTGCCCCATGTTTGCAAAGAAAACCCGCGTCAACCTGACGAATGAAGAAAAACGTCTGCTGTTACATAGCCTTGTGGAACTCAAGAATGATCTGATCCGGCAAGGCAGATACACCGACTGCGTGGATGAGCTGATCTATAAAATCGCCAGCGCAAAGGTGAAAAAGGTCAGGAGCGTTCCTGCGAGATAAGGCACAATTCCGTGAGCCGTTTGTTTATGTATTTTCCACATAAACCGACGGCTTTTTTTGTTGCCCAAAAAATCCTGATCTGTTCCCGCTTGGGAAACTTGTACATAGCCGTCTGGAAACAGTCGGCTAAATTTTTTATGAGGAAGGAGCAAATCACATGAATCAAACCAAAGTCATTGCCATCGCCAACCAGAAGGGCGGCGTCGGCAAGACAACCACGGCGGCAAACCTCGGCGCGGGACTGACACAGCTCGGACGGAGGGTACTGCTGGTGGACGCGGATTCTCAGGCGAGCCTGACGGTATCTCTCGGTGTAAGCCAGCCGGACGATCTGCCGGTGACGGTGGGCAACATCATCCAGAATATCATGGACGACACGCCCTTTGACCCGCGCGAAGGCATCATTCACCACTCGGAGGGCTTTGACCTGCTGCCGTCGAACATTCTGCTGTCCGGCACGGAGGTCCGCATGGTGAACGCCATGAGCCGCGAGAGGCTGCTGTCGCAGTACCTTGATACGGTGAAGCGCGATTACGACTATGTGCTGATCGACTGCACCCCTTCGCTTGGCGTGCTGACGCTCAACGCACTGGCGGCTGCCGACAGCGTGATTATCCCCACCCAGCAGCATTATCTCTCCGCGAAAGGACT
>ONID01000085.1 GCA_900317765.1 uncultured Eubacteriales bacterium
TCCGGCAAGGAAAAGGCGCTGCAATACCTCATCGGGCAGTCGATGCGCGCACTTCGCGGCAAGGCAGACCCGCAGACCGTCACGGCAATACTGAAGGAATTGCTTGGATAACATTCATTCACCAACATACAACTTACAACCGAAAAAGGCGCTCCGGCAGGTAATATCTTACCAGCCGGAGCGCTTTTTTGATTTCCTGTTATTAATAAACTACGCTTCCTTTTTGATTTTAAAGACAAGTCTGAGAATGGGCGCGAGAGCCTTGGGACTTCTGACTACAACGATTTTCATAAGTATTACCTCCGCAGTGTGATGTATTTTGATTTTTGCAGGTTACTTTGCTTCCTGCATTATCATAATACGCCGCGAAGGAATTTTGGTGCGTTATTTTATTCTGTTATCTGACCGCCTTCGCAAATTCCTCAGGGAGAGAATACTGCACGTTGTGACCTCAGCCCTCGATAAGGGTGACGTCCTTTGACGGGGCCGTGATGCTGTTGCAAAAATCCCTCACCGAGTCGACGGGACAGATCCAGTCGTCCGAGCCGGAAATGAAGTGCACCGGCACTTTGTATTCCATGCCGTTCTGCTCGGCGTGGAAGGCTTGGGTATAGTCAAACAGAGGCTTATTCAGGGCGAAATAATCCCCCATATCGCCCAGCTGGACCAGGAACCACCGGAAATCGTCCATTCCGTAATAGGGTGAAGTCAGCGCGTACCAAATGGAATTGTCCTCAATTGCAGCAGGAGGTATATCTGTCTGTGAGCTTGTCGGCAAAGGAATAGGTGACGGTCGAATCCGGCGAGGAAGGACCTCCGTGCAGATAGAGGATCACGGGGTTGGCAATATCCCTGCCGGTCATGAGCACATACTGCTCCTGCCCGTTCAGCGGAAGATAAAGCTCTTCCTCCACACCGTGTATCATGCTGGGATAATGCTTTATATAGTTCACATTGCGCAGGGCGATGACCGCTGAAATGACTGCAAATATGGCGACAAGCAGCAAAACGGCGATTCCTGTGAGAATTCTGATAACAATAAAATGCTTCTTTTTGGGCAACCCGCACACCTCGTTCCGGTGGGCAAGGTGAATGCCGATGTGACCTATACCGAGTATCACAGCGGAAATAATCATGAGTATGTTTTCTCCGTATATTCCTAACAGGAAAAATGCGACCACCGGCAGCGTCGCTCCGGCAACGGGAATTTTGAGTATGCTGCTGTAGAAATCCGACATGGTCTTCTCGCTGCGGAAGTAGCGCACCCAGAATATTTCATACAGCACCATCAGGGCAAAGGAAACGCCGAGCCACAGCAGCCAGAGATGACAGCTCCGCAGATTGAAGTCGGAAAACACAAGGGCAATTCCGCTGACAAGAACCTCGCCGATTCTTTCCAGCGTGAGAAGAATCCTGTTCTCATTGCCGACATATTTGTCGTAGTCCTTCGGCTGATGCTTCGTCCAGATGATATTGGGGACAAAAAGCATCACAAGATAAATCAAACCTACATATGAAAAACCCAGACGCACAATACTTCGCTCCTATGTAATAAATGACACAAACTGCTATTATTGAATGAAGGGCGACAGCTCTTCCTTCTCATGTTGATGTCTGCAACAGTCAGTTAACCACGCACAGTCGCATCAGAAGCCGAACGCCGTCAGGTAGACCATCACAATGAATGAAAGGATGCCAAACCACACGGCGAGACATCCCGGCGGTATAAACGTAAAGCCGAGAAGGGTCATCACCGTGTCTCTGCTTATTTTGATATCACGCTTTTTGCGGTATCTCTTTTTTGTCCCGTCGGGATTTAGCAGATAGATCCACGGGTGCTCGTAAAGGTCGATTCGTGCAAATTTCAGGATGTAAATCGGCACCACGGGCACCGCAATGCAGAACCACACCGCCGAACCGCCCAATTCGAGGCGCTGGAAATCAAAGCCGTTGATGAAAAGGGCAAGTATCACAGGCAGGAACAGCGCAGTCAGCGAAATCGCCGCTGTCTGGGCTATTCTCAAAGGCGACGTGAACCGCAGCATGACCGGGAGCATGCGTCCCTCTATGTTTTCAAAAAACACAGGCGGCGTGACGGGCTTCTTCCGTTCCTGCCTGTCCTGTATCAGCTGAGAATCCACACGTCGAAACGGTCCGCCGCGTGATGAATAAATCTTCCGTTCGCTCTCCACACGGAAGCCGTTGTGAACCGTGTCGCTGTAGGCGCAAAGGGTGATAATGATCCATATCAGTCCGAGCATTCCGGTCAGATAAATACTTTCGCCGGGGTTCATTCCGAAAAACCGGAAGGCGCCATAGGATATTCCGCTGATCAGCAATGTGGAAATGATCGCCTTCATCCACCACGGAATGAAATAGTAATGTGAAACCTTTTCGGCGCGGACGCTGACCTTGCCGGTCTGTCCGTTGACCGCCGCCATCGTCTCACCGTCGCAAATGTAATAGACCGGCAGCAGCACGGGCATTCTCAGCACCGATTCGGAATGAGTGGTGACGTCCACAGCCTTTGTCTCGAGCGTCTTGCGGACGGTCGGCGCGTAGTCCTCCGACACCTCGGTATTGACACGGGCAATAAGGGCATTCTCTTCGACATCCGCCGCCTTGATCCTCTGCCCTGCCGCGTACGCAAAATCAAATGCCTGCAGCTCGTCCAGTTCAAAGGGCTCCATGCCGTCGAGGAGTCTGTTGTCAAGCTGCTTGGAACAGCTCACAAATACGTTGTCCACATAGCCGCTGCAGGTGTACGGCTTACCGCCGTCCATGCGGCAGACCTTGCTTGTCACGGGTCCCCGGACAAGCTCGTAAGGCAGATAGAAACCTTTGAGACCGTCAAGATGTTCCCTGACGTGCTGTGCCTCGCTCTTACCTGGATGTTGATCGCACCAATCCGCAACCCGGCTTTTAGCTTCCTCCTCGGTAATCCTGAACGGAATAATCAGCTCCGGCAGTTCCCGGGAGGCTATGTAATCCTTCCTCACCAGCGTGCGACCGCAGAAGGCGCAGTTCGACATGGCCTCTCCCTCGGGAAAGACGATCTCCGCACCGCATCCGGTACACGTTCCCCGCATGAGATGATATTGTCCGGCACTCTCGCGTATCTTCTGCTGACGGAATTCACGGAACCCCTGCTTCTGGGCAATGGCTTCCTTTATTCCGACCCTTCCGCCGCAAAACTGACAGAGATATTGCTGGGAAACAATGTCATATCTTGCGGGTGCTCCGCAGGACGGACAATGTACGTCGGCAAAATTGGCTCCCATAGTCGTTCACCTCTCTTTGCACTCGATAACGATTGCTTTTCCCTCGTGGATTGTCATATTGAAATTTTCATGGTCGATAACGTGATTGCTGACGCCGAGTGGGAAAGAACAGTCAAATTTTTGACGTGACGTCGGATATTCTACACCGCTCATGCTGATAACCGCGTATTCGCAGCCAAAGGGAAAGACCGAAAAATAATAGCCCCTGCCGACCAGAACGGGCTTGATCTCGTCCCCCTGTCCGAAAACCCGCACGACTGTGCTTTCACTGGCGAGCATTCCCTTCGCCCCGTGATTTCTCAGATAGTCCAGTGCCGAGATATTGGCCAAGGTATGGTCAAGCCTTCCGCCAAGTCCTCCGATCATCAAAAAATCATCAAAGCCCTTTGAAAGTCCGTGCTTCACCGCAAGCATGGTGTCGGTGTCATCCTTCTGGGAAGGATATACCTCATCCGCACAGTCCGGAATATATCCCAACGAGTCAAAATCCCCTAAGATACAGTCCGCCTGCACGCCGAGGGCAGTGAGATGACGGACTCCGCCGTCGGCAGCTATTACATAATCACCCGGGGCAATATACTTTTTGATAGTTTCATAGTCGCAGATTTTTCCCGCAGAAATAATCACGCATTTCATCAAAAAATCCTATCCTAGTAACTGTGCAGAAATAATTAATACATTTTATCCCGTCAGAAAGACGAAGGATACTATGCTTTTCGGCAACAAACGACGGATTAAATTCTGCACAGTTCCCTATTATTAATTGTCTGTTATGCTAAACGAACGAATGTCAGCGCTTCTTCTCCCATTCCTTGATGTCCTTGACCTCGTTGTAGAGAGAAACATAACTGTCATGGCGTGACTGGGAAATCTCTCCCCTCTGAACGGCGGCAAGTACCTCGCAGCCCTTCTCGCAGGTGTGGGAACAGCCTGTAAAACGGCAATTCGGCGCATAATCGGCAAATTCGCGGAACGTGTCGGCCAACTCATCCTTATAGACAAATTCGGCAAATTCTCCGTCAAACGAGGAAAATCCCGGCGTATCGGCGATTTTACCGCCAAAATCAAGCGAAAAAAGCTCGGTCTCGCGGGTAGTGTGCCTTCCGCGCCCGAGCTTCTTGCTGGTTTCGCCCGTTTCGCGGTTGAGTCCGGGACAGAGGGCATTGAGCAGCGTTGACTTGCCTGCTCCCGTATTGCCCGCGAAGGCGCTGATTTTGTTTTTCATGATGCCGCGTATTTCGTCTAAGAAATCACGGCTTTCCGACGAATAATCCGCATCAATTACGGTAAAGCCTGCTTTGCGGTAAATGTCCCCGAAGCCGTTATCCTCAGTGAGGTCAAGCTTCGTGATGACAATGACCGGCTCTATCTCTTTATATTCGGCAAGTGAAATAAACCGGTCCACAATAAGCGCATTGGGCTGAGGCTGACAGAGGGATACCACAATGAAGAGATTGTCAAGATTGGCAAGCGGAGGGCGCAACAGGAAGTTGCGCCGCTCAAGTATGCTGTCCACGCTGGCAAGTCCATCGGGATGAACCGAAATCAGACACCTGTCACCCGCAAGTGGAGTTATCCTGGCTGAGCGTGCTCCGCCGCCGCGAAGCACGCCGCGAGCCCTGCATTCGTATACCTTGTCGCCGCATTCGACGTAATAAAATCCGCCGATGCCCTTCAATATCATTCCCTCCATCTGTTGGGAACAAAGGCTTTTACCCGAAACCGTGTTTCTGTTTTTCATGCTTCCCATCAGCCTTGCGGTTCTGCTTCAGACTGGGTTTGGGATTCGGTTTCGGACTGGGATTCCGGAGATGTTTTGGATTCGGCTTCCGACGAAACCTCGGTCAGCCAGCTAATGTCATACTCTTTGCTGACGGATGACTTTTCGGTCTTGAAATTGACCTTGTAATCGCGGTATTTCTTTCCGTTCAGAGTGACTGTCACCTTCTGGGTACCGGAGCCTGTCAGCTTGATGGAATATGATTTCTGTGAAGCAAGCGAAACATTCGCAGCCTTGATGGATACGTCGTCAAGGAACACCTCAAGCGTCACATCCTGACTGCTCTCCGGAAGTCCTATCTTTAATGTCACGGTCGATTCCGGCGCTTTACCGTTGCTTATGGTGAACTTTACAACTGTGTCCTTCGTCAGCTTGGTGCCGTGAGGCGGTTCCTGAGAAATAATCGTTCCCTCCGGCTTGTTGCTGTCCACTTTGGTCGCCTCGGCTATGGTAATGCCAAGTGAATCAAGCTGGCTCTTCGCGGAGACGTACGGCATATTGACGAAGTTCCTCATCACCTGATCCTCTGTCTTAGAACCAAGGCTGTAATAGACTTCGATCACGTCGCCGATCTCAACTTCCTGTCTCGGCTGGGGGTTGGTGTTGCAAACGATGTCGATCGGCGTATTTTCATCGTAAATCGGCATTTCGACATACGCCAGACCCTGCTGCTTGAGGAGCTGGGTGTACTGCGTGTAGGTCATATTCTGATAATCGGGAACCATCAGACGCTCCGGTCCCTTGCTGACAACCAGCTTTACACGGGAGTCGGAATATACCATTTTGTCCGGCTTGGGGTTCTGCTCCATGACCACACCTTCAGGGGTTTCGCTGCTGAACTTTTCTTCCTTGTAAAACTCAAAATCGTACTTCTGACCTTCCAGAATCTCGTTGTAGACCTGCCCGACAAAATTCGGAAGCTTGACCTGTTCGCTGTTGTTCTTTTTGAGTATTCCGCTGGCGTCGATGAAGATGATGACAAACACGACAGCTACCAGAACAAAGGCAGTGGCTATGCCGGTAAGCACCGGAATGACCGGGCTTTTATATTCGTCCTCGGATTCTGCCTTTTTGGACGACTCGGAGGGTTTGCGATAACGCGGACTGTCCTCGACAATGTATTTGTAATTGAATTTGATTCCGGGATTCATCTTGAAGTTTTCAATGTCCTGGAGCATTTCCGCTGCGCTCTGATAGCGGGAGTTGGGATCCTTCTGCATGGCCTGAATAGTGATTTCTTCCAGACCGACCGGAATATTCGGATTGATCTGACGTGGCATTTTGGGATCTGCCTGAAGCTGCATCACGGCTACTGACACGGCGCTGTTGGCGTCGAAGGGCAGTTTTCCGGTCAGCATTTCATAAAGCATGACGCCCACGGAATAAAGATCGGCGCGCGCGTCGGTTGCCGCGCCCCTTGCCTGCTCCGGTGCAATGTAATGGACAGAACCGATCGCCTTGTCGGTGATGGTGCTGGTCTGGCTGGTGATCAGACGGGCTATGCCGAAATCGGTTACCTTTATACGTCCGTTGGGAAGAAGCATGATATTCTGCGGCTTGATGTCGCGGTGCACAATTCCTTTGGAATGGGCGTGCATCAGCGCACGAAGAATCTGTGTGGTAAAATGCACCGCTTCCTTGACGCGAACCACTCTCTGCTGTTCGATGTAATCCTTGAGGGATATGCCATCGATGTACTCCATGACGATATACTGGAGCGAAGGGCTGTTGCATACGTCAAAAATCTTGACAATGTTGGGATGATTGAGCAGTGCAATGGCCCGTGACTCGTTGCGGAAACGGCGACAGAATTCCTCATTATCGAGGTATTCCTCCCGCAGTATCTTGACAGCAACGATTGCCCCGGTGTCGAAGTCTTTCGCTTTGTAAACGACAGCCATACCGCCGTTTCCCACCTCTTCGAGTATTTCATACCTTCCGTCCAGGACTTTTCCGATATACTTATCCATATTAATTAAACACTCCTTACCTGCCCTTCGCAGTAATGCTTCATGGGCTTGAATGTGTGATTGATTGATATAATCCCGTTCAGCAGCAAATTGTAACCGCCGTTACATTGTCTCCGCCGCCGTGGGCGTTGGCCGTATCTACCAGCTTTTCGACGGCTTCACTGCCGCTCAACTTGAAAAGAATCTTGAACATCTCAAGGTCATCCACATAGTTGGAAAGACCGTCGCTGCAAAGCAGGAGTTTGTCTCCGCTTTCCACAGGACATTCGCAGTGGTCAATATCAAGCCTCGGCTTGACTCCCAGCGCCCGCGTAATGAGATTTCTTCTCGGATGAAAGCGCGCTTCCATCTCCGTCAGCTCTCCCCGGTCTACCATAACCTGCACCACAGAATGATCCACCGTCATCTGCTTCAGATCACCTTTGGCGTACAGATAAGCCCTGCTGTCGCCTGCGTGAGCTATATAGGCGGTATCTCCGCGAACAATCACTACCACAACCGTTGTTCCCATTCCGCGCAGCGAAATATCCTCCTGCGCTTCGATGTAAACCTTTATGTTTGCGGCGTTTACCGCTTTGGCAATCATATCACGTATCTCGCTTGCGCTCATCTGGCTGGTGTAGTTTGCCGTCAGTCGAACGGAAATCTCCTCAACAGCTGTGCTGCTGGCAACGTTGCCGCCATTTGCGCCTCCCATTCCGTCGCAGACCACAGCCCAGGCGCTTCCGTCTTCAAAAAAACCGTGCCGCTCCGCGTCCTGATTGGAATGACGCACCATGCCTCTGTCAGTCCTGCTGTATATTTCCATCGGATTCCTCCTTCTTCTTGCGCCGGAGCTGTCCGCAGGACGCGTTTATGTCCGCGCCGAGCGTCCTTCGTACGGTCGCTGTAATTCCCCTTGATTCAAGTATATTGATAAATTTCTGTATCTGCTTTGGTGAAGACCGCGCATAGGAATTGCCCTTTACCGTATTGACCGGAATTAAATTCACGTGGCAAAGCATCCCCTTCAATTTGCCCGCAAGCTCAAGCGCGCACTGGTCGGTGTCATTCTTGTCCTTAATAAGCGAGTATTCAAACGATATTCTTCGATGTGTCGCTTCCGCGTATTTGCGGCAGGCGGTCAGAAGCTGCTCCACATTCCATTTGTTGTTGACGGGCATCATCTCGCCGCGCAGCGCGTCATTCGGCGCATGAAGCGAGACAGACAGCGTAAACTGCGGCTTCATCTCAATGAGCTTATATATTTTGTCCACCAATCCGCAGGTGGAAAGAGAAATATGCCGCATGCCAATCCCGACGCCGTCGGTGTCCGAGACCAGTTCCAGAAAGCGCATGACGTTGTCGAAATTGTCCAGGGGTTCCCCCATTCCCATCAGAACGATGTTGGATATTCTGATATTGTTGTCCCGCTGGGCAACCGTAATCTGGGAAAGCATTTCCGCGGGACGCAGGTTCCGGGCTAAACCGCCCATGCCGGTGGCACAGAAGCGGCAGCCCATACGGCAGCCCGCCTGCGTGGAAATGCAGATCGTGTAGCCGTGGTGATAGCTCATCACAACGCTTTCAATATATTCGCCGTCATCCAGCCTGAAAAGGTACTTTATGGTTCCATCATACGCCGAAATCAGTTTTTTTTCAATGGTTACATTGTATATGTAATAATTTTGTAATAAAGCGATGCTCATATCCTTAGAAATATTGGTCATTTCGTCAAAGGACTCCGCACCTTTTGCATGAAGCCAGTCATAGACCTGATTGGCCCGGAATTTCGGCAGTCCCAGCTCTTGGAAGCTCGCTGTCAGCTCGGATTTGGTCATGCTTTTTATATCGGCTCTGTCCTGCAAAAAGTTCAGTCCTTTCTTCTGACGGATGAGATAAAAAATCCGTCTGTGTTGAAGATATGCGGGAAAAGTGTAATCTGCCAGTCGGGTTCGTCAATGGCGCGTTCGATGCCGTGAGGCAATTTGATGGGACACGGTTCGAATTCGCTGTGGGTGCGGAGGAATTTCTCAATCACGTGGAGTAAATCAGCCTTCCTCCGTTTTTTACCAGCCGCGAGGAATTTTCCAATATGCGGTACTGCAATTCGGGAAGTCCCCGGATCTCTTCCTGCGGTTTGCGCTTAATGTCGGGTTTGCGGCGAATGATGCCCAGTCCGGAGCAGGGAACGTCGCAGAGCACTAAATCGGCACATGAAGTCCGACATTCCCCCAGCGCGTCCCGCACGGTAGGCTCGATGCAGTGAAGTCCCAGCCGCTTTGCGCCTTCCGCGATCAGCTCCACTCTGTGCGGATGAAGGTCGCAGGAGATTATGCTGCCCCTGTCCCCCATCAGCTCCGCCAATGTAAAGCTCTTGCCGCCGGGAGCAGCGCAGACGTCGTAAACCGCATTCCCGCCTTGAGGGGAAGCCGCCATGCAGCAGAGCTGCGACGAAGCGTCCTGGATATGGAAATATCCCTCGGCAAATCCCGGCAGTCCCGCGATGTCACCCGTTTCCTCCACGGAAACACAATCAGGCAATACGGATGATGCTGTCGCTTTGACACCCGCCGCTGCAAGGCTTTTCACAAGACTGTCGGTGGAACCGCGTGCGGTATTGACCCTCAGATAAATCGGCGGGCGTCCTTCAAGACTGGCCAGTATCTTTTCACATATATCATTTCCGTAGCTTTGCCGCCAAAGCCTGACAAGCCACATCGGACAGGAATAGCGGATGCTGAGATACCTCTCCGGCTGCTTGGTTGGGTCGGGGAGCTTTGCCTGCTTTCCGTCCCTGATGAAGCTGCGCAGCAGTCCGTTGATGAATCCTGTCGCACGGAAGAGCTTCAGCTTTTTGGCGAGATTGACGCTCTCGTTGACCGCCGCCGAATCGGGCGTGTTCATAAAGGCCATCTGATAAACAGCCATACGGAGTATACAGCGCACTTCTGGCTCCAGACGTGCTCCTGACTGGCTTCGCTTGCCATAGCTGGTATAGCTGCTTATGACATGGTCAAGATATTCGGTTTTTTCCAGCACCCCATAGACAAGGCGTGTAATGAACGCCCTGTTCCGAGACTCTTGCTTTTCAGCGTTCAGAGCCTCGTTCAGTGCAATATTGGAATACCCGCCTTCGCCTTCAACCCGCATGAGAACGCGGAAAGCGGTCATGCGGGGATTGGACGGGCTTTTTTTGTTTGAATGATTGGTTTTCTCCGACATAAAACTTATCTTCTTCTCCTGCCGCTGCCGCTGACAATGAGGAGTATTCTCAGGAAGCTGGCCAGCGAGGTGATCAAGGCTGCCACATAGGTCATTGCCGCCGCGGAAAGCACCTTCTTGACGCCCTTCGCGTCGGTGTCGTTGGCAATGCCGAGGTTCTTGATGTGGGTCATGGCTCGGCGGCTTGCGTTGAATTCCACCGGGAGAGTGACAAGCTGGAAGATGGCAACCGTGGAGTAAAGTGCGACGCCAACCCATGCAAGCCAGTTGAATGCCGTGACAAAAAGACCGATCAGAATCAGTATCATGGAAATATTGGAGCCGAAATTGGTGATCGGAATGACCGCCGAGCGCACCTTATTGGGGAAATAATGCTCTGCGTGCTGAATGGCGTGTCCCACTTCATGCGCCGCAATGCCGATGGATGCAATGGATGTGCCGCTGTAGACATCGGGTGAAAGATTGACGGTATTGTTTCTCGGATCAAAATGATCGGAAAGCGTGCCCTGCGAGATATTGATAGGAATATACGTCAGGCCGTGGTCGTCCAAAATCATCCGGGCTGCCTGTGCGCCGGTCATTCCTCTGGAATTGGCGATCTTGGAATATTTGTTGTACGCCGACTTGACTCTTGCCTGTGCAATCAGGGCAATAATCATCGCCGGTATAACCAGAAGGATATACCACTGGTCGATATAGAATCCTCCGAGTCCCAACCCGCCGATCGCGTTGTTTGTGTCGCTGTAAGCGCCGTAGTTGTTCATGCCGCCTGCAACGAGTGCCAATGCTTCATACATTTTTACAAAACCTGCCTTTCAATTTAGGTAGTAGGTAGTAGGTAGAAGGTAGAGGTTTCCACTTCTCACTTCTTACTTTTCACTAACCACTTCCCACTTCCCACTTCTCACTGTTATTGCAGAATTGTTCCCAATTCTATTTTGTGTCCTCTGAGATAATCCGCTGAAAGCATGCGCTTTTTGCCTTCCGCCTGGATTTCCAACAGCTCTATCGCACCGCTGCCGCATTTCACAGTGAACGGTTCCAGCAAAATGATCTCGCCGCATGACGCTTCTGGCACGACAAGCGATGAAACCGCGCTGCGGTGGAGTCTGAGCTTTTTGCCCTCCAATACGGCGGTTGCCACAGGCCAAGGAGACAGTCCGCGTATCTGGTTGTGAATCTCCTGTGCACTGCGGCTCCAATCCACGGCGCATAGCTCCTTGGTGAGCATTTTCGCGTAGCAGGTGAGCGAATCGTCCTGCTTTTCCGGCTTGAGTTCCCCCTTCGTCAGCGCGTCAAGGGTTTTGACGATCAGTTCCGCACCCATTGCGGAAAGCCTGTCGTGCAAGTCTCCCGCCGTTTCGTCGGGAGCAATATCGGTTTCGCTTCTGAGCAGCATGTCGCCGGTATCGAGCCCCGCATCCATCTGCATAGTAGTGACGCCCGTCTTGCTCTCGCCGTCAATCACGCTCCACTGAATCGGTGCCGCTCCGCGGTACTTGGGCAGCAGGGATGCGTGCACGTTGATGCAGCCGTATTTCGGCGCGTCGAGAATCTCCTGCGGCAGAATCTTGCCGTAGGCGATGACCACGCCCACGTCGGGCTTTATCTCCCGGAAGATTTTCAGCGCTTCGCCGTCCCGCATGCTTTTGGGCTGGTACACGGGAATATTGTGCTCCATCGCCTTCACCTTCACCGGCGGCGGCGTCATGGAGTAGCCTCTTCCCTTTGGCTTGTCGGGCTGGGAGAAGACCGCCGCTATCTCATGCCCCGCGTCAATAAGCGAATCGATCGCCGGGGTCGCAAATTCCGGCGTGCCCATAAATATGATTCTCATGGGAAATCACCTTCTAACATTTATAATCCACTTTATTCAGAATTGCCTTCTGTCAGAAGCCTAAATAACTCAGTCCCCCGGCAATGGCGGCAGCCATCAGGGGAAACATGACCAAACAGCCGATCCACTTGCCAAGCTGCACCTTCACGGGAATGTAGGGTTTGAGATCCTCCGTGCCGGGAATTTCCCAAGCCTTAGTATGCCCGACCCAATAAATGTCTATGAATATTCTGTCAAAGACCGTCGCTATCAGGTAAATCGCAGTGAGCTGAATAAAGCCGTCCCAGAAGCCATGCGCGCCGTTGATCAGATAAACAGCCGCAGGAATAACGGTCAATTCAGGAATATACAACGCAAGAGCCGCCTTGACTGTGGCGTTTCTGATTTTCTCCTTCGTGGTGAGTCCCAGCTCCACCACACGATCCTGTACGTCCTTTTCATAGA
Organism: uncultured Eubacteriales bacterium; assembly: GCA_900317765.1. Classification (GTDB taxonomy): domain Bacteria; phylum Bacillota; class Clostridia; order Oscillospirales; family Acutalibacteraceae; genus RUG762. The sequence goes on from ONID01000085.1 coordinate 12,517, forward strand.
AGCAGACCAGCCCGACAGGTCCGTTGGCGATACCCACCACGCAGATCAGCAGCAGCCAGAAAGATAAAATAATGCCCTCCATAACCACCAGTGCGATTGTCATCAACAAAACCTCCTATACATTCCAAGGGCGCAGCCCTTCCGAAACTATTATCTATTATCTATTCTTTATTCTCTATTATCTTAGCGCAGCTCCGCTGCGCGCTCTTAGTCTCTCGGGTGTTCCTCGCGTTCCTTTTCCACTTCTTCGGGGTCTACCATGCGGATGACCTTGTCGATATAGAGAGTTCCCTCTAAATGGTCTGTTTCGTGGCTGGCGCAGGACGCAAAAAGTCCCTCGCCTTCAATCTCATAGAGATCGCCGTTGCGGTCGCGGTATCTCATCTTGACATACTGCGGGCGGTTGAGGATTCCCCACTGTCCGGGAATGGAGAGACAGCCCTCCATGCACTCCTGCTCACCGCGCTTTTCGATGATCTCAGGGTTGATCATTTCAATGGGACCGTCGCCCATGTCGATGATGATGATTCTCTTGAGAAAACCGACCTGCGGAGCAGCCAGTCCGAGTCCTTTCGCCTCGGCAAGCGTTTCCTTCATATCGTCCAGCAAATCCCAGAGTTTCTGATTGTATTCGGTCACAGGGCGACACTTTTTGCGAAGCACCCTATCCCCTTCAGTTACTATCTGTCGTAAAGCCATAGGTATCGTTCCTCTTTCAGTTTGATATATTGCAAGCCCGAAGGGCTTCCTCATTGATTCACTAAGTGCGCGTCACAAAACACTGTCCGGGTTGAGGTCGGCATAAGTCGTGACTTCTTTGTTGGCAGGATCGCTGCCCGACTCGCAAAGCAGAATGTGCATCATCTCGCGGAACCGGGCATTGTTACGGCACTTGAGGATAATTTTGTAGCGGTACCGTCCGCTGACCTTCTTGACCGAGGCGGGAGAAGGACCGAGCGCACGGATAGGCACGTCGGAATATTCCCGCTGCGTGTGGAACCTCAGACTCTGAAGAAAAGCGTCGGCAGCGCGGGAAACCTCCTCATCGTTTATTCCCACAAAACCCACCATGCAAATATCCGCAAAGGGCGGATAAAGCATAGCCTTGCGAAGTATTATTTCATTCTCATAGAATTTTTTGTAATCCTGACTCGCCGCCATATCTATGACCGGATTTTCGGGCGTTACCGTCTGAATGATCGCACGGCCTCTGTTTTCGCCTCTGCCGGAACGCCCAACGACCTGCGTCAGCAGTGAAAATGCCCTTTCGTAGCTGCGGAAGTCGTCGCTGTAAAGCGCCTGATCCGCCATCAGTACGCCCACCAGCGTTACCCGACCGAAGTCAAGTCCCTTGGCGACCATCTGCGTGCCTATCATTATGTCGTAAAGCCCGGCAGCAAAATCGCCCAACTTTTTGTCGTAGGATGAGCGCCGGGTCATGCTGTCGGCGTCCATGCGAAGTATTTTTGCTTCGGGAAAGAGCTTGGCAAGCTCTTCCTCCGCCTTCTGCGTCCCGTGACCCGCAAATCGAAGATACGGCTGACCGCAGGACGGACAGACACCCGGCACCGGCACTGAAAAACCGCAATAGTGACACATCAGCCGCTTGTTGTCGCTGTGGTAGGTCATGGAAACGCTGCAGTTGGGACAGGTGATTACCTCATTGCAGGCACGGCAGGAGACAAAGGTATTGAAACCGCGGCGGTTGTTGAGCAGTATCGACTGTCTGCCGCTTACTATATTGTCCCGCAGCGCCTGATAAAGCCGCGGACTGATAATGCCGTCTTTTATGTCCATCTGTGAAATGTCTATCTTTTCAACAACGGGCAGAATGGCATTGCCATACCGTTGGGTGAGCACCTGGTAATCGTACCGGCCGCCGTCGGTGGCATTGTAATATGTCTCCACAGACGGCGTCGCGGAGGCAAGCACCAGCAGCGCCTTGTTGTATCCGCAGCGAAACCGCGCCGCGTCGCGGGCGTGAAAACGCGGGGAGTTTTCGGATTTGTAAGTGTACTCCTGTTCCTCGTCGATAATCACCAGACCCAGCCGTTTAAAAGGAGCAAATATCGCCGAACGCGTACCAAGGGCAATCTGCGCCTCACCGTCACGCACGCGCTTCCATTCGTCCATTCGCTGCGCGAGGGAAAGTCCGCTGTGAAAAACAGCGACCCGGCTGCCGTAGCGTTCATGGAATTTGCCGAGCGTCTGGGATGTCAGGGCGATCTCAGGCACCATGACAATGATCCCCTTGCCGTCGCTCAGCACTTCATCTATCAGTTTCAGAAAGACCGAGGTCTTTCCGCTTCCCGTCACTCCGAAAAGCAGTGAAACGCGGAATTTGTCCTCGTTGTATAATTGGTAGAGATTCTCAAAGGCAAGCTGCTGCTGCGGCGACAGCGTAACTCTGCCGCTCCTGCCTCTTCCTGCACCGGCGTACGGGTTGCGGTAGATCTCTTCCTCAAAATATGTGATAACTCCCTTTTTGGCAAGAAGATCCACGACCGCCTGCGATATGCCTGTGAAGTAGCATATTTCCTTGACCGACGCATTCCGGACATCCCTCAGGAGATCAACTATCTCCTTTTGTTTAGGGGTGAGCTTTTCGCCGGCATGCTTCTCCCAATCGGGAGCAAGGGCAGCCATTTTTATTGTCGCGTCCTTTATGTTGCGCACCGCGTCGTCGGTGCGCTCGAGCAGTCCCTTTTCCACAAGCTTGTCGGGAATGGTGGAATTGACCGGAAGATTCAGCACTTCCGTGATGTGCTTTTTCTCCAGCACCAATCCCTTGTTTGACAGGAACATATCCAGTATCTTGCGCTGCTGCGGTGTGATGTCGCTGCGTCCCATCAGGGTCAGGCTGTCCAGCTCATCTGTTGCGCGGTACGACGTGACCACACGGACATTAATGCCCGAAGGAAGCATGACCTTCGCCGCCTCGTAATAGGTACAGTAGTAATTATCGCGGAACCAGCACGCCATCAGCAGCATTTCTTGTGAGAGCACCGGCGTTTCATCCAGAATGGCAGAAATCGGTTTGACGGTAGCAAAATCCGCTTCGCGGTTCAGCTCGAATATCACTCCCTGACGCTTGCGGTTGCCCCTGCCGAAGGGCACTATCACCCGGCACCCCGGAGCTGCAAGCCCGTCGTATTCTATCGGAATCAGATAGTCAAAGAGCTTGTCAAAATGATAGGCGGTATTCTCCACTGCAACCTTGGCATATGTTCTCGGAGGGTAATTCAAATGCGCTCACCGCCTCCCGCTCCGAATTGTGTTACAGGCACCCGACGACGGGTTTCACCCGCTTCAGACATGCCTTTTCTTTTCGCTTGTTCAGAATCGTTGCCTGTATAGGCGATTATTCTTCACCCTCTGTTGCGGGCTGTTCCTCATCGTCCGTGTCAAGCGTGTAATTCATGGTCTGCATGGGCGCTTCATACGCGTGATGCACTTCTTCCTCCGGCTCGATGTGCTCTATGGTGGCTCTGCCGTCCAGCAGACGGTCGATAACCATATTCACCGGCTTGCGGTAAAGCACGTCGTTGTTGGACTCGGCCTCGTCGGCGATTTCCCTTGCCTTTTTGCTGATTGCGTTGACAAGCGAATATCTGCTGTCCGACATCTCAAAAATATCGTCAATCGTTCTGATTTTCTTCTCCATAAGTTGAAAGCACCTCGTCAATTTTGTATTCGATATGTCTGCGGCTGTTCTTCTCAGCCCTGATAATGCAGAGCAAGTCGTCAGCCGACTCCTCTATGATCTCATTTACAAGAATATAGTCGTACCAATGAGCCTCGGGGATCTCGTCCCTGCCCTTGGCAAGACGGTATTTTATCTTTTCCTCGCTGTCGCGTCCCCTGTTTCTCAGGCGGTATTCCAGTTCCTGGAAGGAGGGCGGCAGTATGTAGACCGTCACGGCATCGGGGTACTGCTGCAACACCTGCTTTGCGCCGTTTACGTCGATTTCCAATATTACGCTGCTGCCGGAATTCAGCCAGCCGTCCAGTTTATCCTTTGGCGTGCCGTAGTATTCCCCTGCATAGCTGTTGTACTCGACTAAATTATTATCTGCGATATTTTTTTCAAAATCCTCTTTTGAAACATAATAATATGTTTCACCGTCCACTTCGCCCTTGCCTATGCCGCGTGTGGTCATGGAGACAGAGAGCTGCACATCAATCCGCGCATCATCCGCCTTTTCCAGCGCACGGCTGACAACCGTGCCCTTGCCGGAAGCCGACGGTCCGGATACGATGATGATAATGCCCTTGCTGTTTTCGTTATTCATCAGATTCTTTCTCCTCACTTTCCTCAAAACTGTCAGTTGATTCCTCGCGGTTGTCCACCCTTCCGGCGATATGCTTGGGCTGAATAGCCGACAGAATCACATGGTCGCTGTCGGTAATGATAACCGCCTTGGTACGCCGCCCGAACGTCGCGTCGATGGCGGTGCCGCGTTCCTTCGCGTCCTGCACCATGCGCTTGATCGGCGCGGAATCCGGACTGACGATGGCTATAATATGGCTTACGGCAACCATATTGCCGTAGCCCACGTTAATCAGCTTCATTTGTTCCCTCCAAATGCGCTCGCAAGCTCGCTAAGTGAATAGTGAATGAGCGCTTCGCCTCTATTATCTATTATCTAAGCGAACAAACGTGAGCGTCACTCTATGTTCTGTATCTGTTCGCGGATTTTTTCGATTTCGGCCTTGATTTCAACGACCATGTGGGCAACGTCGGAATTCTGGCATTTGGAGCCGATGGTGTTGGCTTCGCGGTTCATCTCCTGCACGATGAAGTCCAGTTTGCGGCCAACCGCTTCACCGGAATGCAGCATTTTATCCATCTGATCAAAATGGCTTCTCAGGCGGACGGTTTCTTCGTCCACCGCTATTTTATCGGCGAATATCGCTGTCTCGGTGAGCAGCCGCTGTTCGTCAACGGATGCGTCCCCTAAAAGCTCCTCGATCTTCGCCCGCAGACGGGCTTTGTAATTCTCCAGCGTCTGCGGAGAAAGCTCCTCTATTTTCCCGACAACGCTTAAAATATGCTCCATTCTGCCCATCACGTCGTCCCGAAGCTTAACCCCTTCTGTTTCGCGCATGGCGATGAAGTGTTCCAAAGCCTCGGAGAGCACCTCGGATAGATCGTTCCACACCTCGTCTTCATCCTGCTCCGCACGCTTGACAGTAAAAATATCGCTGTATCTCGCAACGTTCGACACCGAAATATCGTCTGTCAGACCGAATTCAGAGCTGAGTTCGCGCAGAGCCTTTATGTAGCCCTCGGCAAGCGATTTGTTGAGGATCACCTGCGCTGCCGTTTCATCGACAGTAAGTATGGTGACATACACATCAATCTTGCCTCTCGCCACTCGCTCCTTGACATAGTTTCTTATCTTATCCTCAACGAATGAATATCCTCTCGGAGTCCTCACCGAAAAGTCAAAATATTTGTGATTCACAGACCGTATTTCCACGGAAATATCCCTTCCGTGAAGGGTTGCCTGAGCGTGACCGTAGCCCGTCATGCTTCTTACCATACGCTCCGTCCTTTCATATGAATAATTGACACATTATCGCAGCTATTCGATCGCAATTATAAAAAATAGCTATTTCTGTAAATTACATTATAACAGTTTTCCACGCCTCTTGTCAATAGTTATGAGCGAAAATCAGCGGACAGTTCTTTCGACGCTCTTTTTGCTTTTCACTGTCACGATGCAACGGGACATACCTGTCCGTTTTTCATCTTTTTTCATCGCAATCGCATAGAATATTCTTGACAAAGCGGGAAATAAGAAGTATATTTAGAAGTGAAGTTTGCTTCATAAAAAAATCTACAGCAAACGTGAAAGGAGAATTTTGATGATTGTCAGCGAGGTAATGATCAGCTAACTGAAAACTGAATCATGGCACTTTTTAAAAAGTGGGGCGGAGTGTCCCTTTTTTGTCGTGCCATTTGAATAATCCTTTCATGATTGATGCATAATTCTGCCGCAGAAATCAACTAAGGGTTGTTTTCTGCGGCATTTTTGCGCCCATTTTCAGTTAGCGGATTGGATTGGTTTTTTATGATTCACACAACTGATGATGGAGGATACAACATTGAATATTTTAGATTACGGATTGACAGACGAGTATATGAACCAATGCAAGGGCGGCACTCCCGCACGTATTATTTCTGTTCACAAGGGACGTTTCGGCATTGTTTCGGAATACGGCGATGGCTTTGCCCAGCTCAAATCAAAGGAATATTACTACGAGGGCGAGGATTTTCCCACCATCGGCGACTTTGTGCTGATTGACCATATCGACAGCGGAGACAGCCGCATTACCGCCACACTGCCCCGCAGGACGTTCTTTTCCAGACGTGCCCCCGACGTCGGAAGAGGTGAACAGGTGATCGCGGCGAACTTCGACACGGTATTCATTATGCAGTCGCTCAACGACAATTTCAACCCCAAACGCCTGGAAAGATACCTCACCGCCGTTCGCCAGTCGGGTGCTGAACCTGTAATAATTCTGACGAAGGCAGACCTCACCGACGACTACCTTCCCTACATTCTCGAAACAAGCCGCGTCGCTGAGGATGTGGAAACACACATTGTCAGCTCCAGAACAGGCTACGGCATGGAATATCTCACCAAATACCTGCAACCGGGCAGGACACTGGTATTCCTCGGTTCGTCCGGCGTGGGCAAATCCAGCCTTGTCAACGCGCTTGCGGGTGAGGAGATCATGGATACAAGCGGCATCAGGGAATCCGACAGCCGCGGCAGACACACCACCACCCACAGGGAGCTTGTCATGCTTTCCTGCGGCGCGATGGTGATAGACACTCCCGGTATGCGCGAGCTTGGCATGTGGGACGTTTCAGAAGGCTTGGGGCAGGCTTTTGCAGACATAGAGAAATTCGCCGCGATGTGCAAATTCCGCGATTGCAGACACGAGCACGAACCCGGCTGCGCGGTGCGCGCGGCAATCGAGAACGGCGAACTGGACGAGAGCCGTCTGGAAAGCTACAACAAACTCAAGACCGAGGCAAAATACAGCGACGACAAGGAAAGCTACCGCCGGCAGAAGGAACAGTGGGCAAAGTCGATCAGCGTTTACAGCAGAAAAATGAAGAAGGAAGGCAAGATGAAGAGATGAACAGGATTATCAAATCAATGGAAGAAAAATACAGACAGCCTTCGCTCGACATGGTGCGAAGAACCTTTACCAACTCCGAGACAGCGGAGGACGCGCAGATCGTCGTCAACCTGATCGAGGAAATACGCGCTATGAGCACCTACATTCCGGAGCTGGAACTGATCATGGTAGACGAAAACGACGAGGTCATCGGCTACGCCATGTTCTCCGGATTCGACCTCGGAGGCAAGTACGGGGATGAGCTGCTTCTGCTTTCCCCCGTAGCGGTCAAGACCGAATTGCAGCGGCAGCACATTTCAAAGGAACTCATCGAATACGGCTTTGAAAAGGCAAAGGAAATGGGCTACACGGCGGTCATCGTCGAGGGCAATCCCCAGAATTACAGAAGCAGAGGCTTCAAAACCTCCGCCGATTACGGCATTGTCGCCGCGGAAAGCGTAGGACTTCCCGCCGTCGAGTGCATGATGGTCAAGGAGCTTTGCGAAAACGCGCTTGAAGATATCAGCGGCGTGGTGGATTACTCTGACTACAAGTCTTTGAAATAAAGCATTCACTACGCTTTCATAAATCTGAATAATTTAGAAAAATCCCCGCAGGCTCCGCCCGAATTGAATGATACAAATTCAATCAGGACGACCCCGCGGGGATTTTTTTAATATATCACTGTTTCACACAAATGTGCATTCCGTCACATGCTGCTGCCGGAATACTGCTGTCTTACCGAGTCGATCTTGTTCTGCTCCGCCTGCTGCGGCGCATACCAGCCCTTTGACTCCATCTTGCTGTAAATGGTGCTCTGCATACCCAGCGAATCGCCAAGCGCCTTGTTGAAGGTGCGGGAGACATTCTGATTAGACGACTCTATCGTGCCGTGCAGATAGAGGTCGCAGCTTCCCTTTTCCAGAAGCAGCATGTTTTCCATAAGGTCTCTGTCATTCATCGTGTTAAAAAAACCTCCTCTCAGAGCAGCCCGTAAAAGCTGTTGAAGATTTCGCGGTGCTTGCCGGACATGTCATCGATGCAGTGCTTCAGCTCAGGATCCTGTATCTTTGACGAGGTTTCCTTGCACTGGGTCTGGAAATACTGCTCATGACCAAGCGCGTCCTGTACATAGAGCAATTCCTTTTCGGTCATTGAAATAACCACCTCCGTATAGTTTCGCTGCAAAGAGATGTTTGCTGCCGTCGCATCGGCGTCCGCTTTTCTCTTTCAGCTGCGTTATTATTATGTCACGATTTGCCTGCCGATATACAACATATCAGAAAAAAAGCTCACTTCCCGCCAAGAGAAATGAGCTTTGACTCTGTCTTATTCACTTTCCTATGAGATTGTCGAGGCATTCGGAGGCGTATCTGACGCAGTCGTCGCAGGTGCAGAGCATATTGCCGGTTTCGATTCCCTTCAGCTCCCGGCAAATGGTGGAACCGCCTGCACGGGAACGGAAGCCCTCCACCAGCAGCTTTGCCGAACGAATGCTTCCACCCGTCATACCAAGCACCATCTGAGCCGCACAAAGAGAACCGCAGGTGGATTCAAAACAGCCCATGCCCGCTCCGAAGGTCGCACCGAGCCGCTTGATCTGCTGTACGGATATGTCCATTTTGTCGGCATACGCCATCAACACCGCCTGACAGCAATTGTTGCCGTTGTGCTTGAAATTGACCGCCTTTTCCGCGCGTTCCATTGCCTATCACCTCATAAACCCTTTTCATAACGGATAATTTGCAATCATTATAGCGCATGAAATTTCATTTTGCAAGTGTTTTTTCGATAAATTTTACATATCGGAAAAATTATTTTACATATTGGAAACACCAAATGTTGCTTATAGAACATCCAAAACCGACATCATTTCGCTTACGCTGCTGCCGTCGGTATTGACCAGCGTGTAAAATACGCCTTTCTTCTGCCATGTCAGCGAATAGGTGTCTTTGCCGTCGATCACTATGGTCTTCAACTGCGTGTTGAATGCATCGTCGTATTTTTTTGTCCCCTTATCGTCACCGTAAAGACCCGAAAGATCCTCATCGCTCTTTGAAGCTCTGAGCATATACTCGTGACCGCCAAGCTCGAAGTCCACCTGAGCGACATTTCCGCTGAGAATATTGTATGCCACATTCTTGGCGCCCTTGGGAGCATCCGCCTGAATGCCCAGACGGTCTTCAAATACCTTTGCCGAACTTACCTCTTCAAACGGGCTTGCAATCTGCATATTATCCTCCGAATTGTCCGAAATCGTAATCTTGCCGGGATCGTTCTGACCCATCGTGGGAATCAGCTTGACGGCTCCTATCACAGCAATGCACAAACATGCCGCCACCGGCATGGCTATCTTCCAGAACCGTACTGAACTGACAGACTTTTTCTCCTGTTTCTGTGCCTTTTGGGCTTTCTCATAAATATTTTTTTTCATACGTTCTTTTGCTCCTTCCGCGGGCGCAACTCCGTCGATCGCCCGTCTGATGATATTGTCCGAGGTGTTCATTGTGTCTTTCATAGGTCATCATTCTCCAATATATCTTTAAGTTTGTTTCTCGCGTCGCGCAAACGGTTTCTCGCCGTCGATGCCGGAACACGCAACCGCAACGCAATTTCTTCGGTGCTGAGTCCCGTGTAATAATACATCAGAATGACTTCCCGGTGTTTTTCTGGGAGACTGCGAAGGGCACTTATCACATCGTCGTATTCGCTGTCCGAGTTCTCTGCGGGAATTTCTGCGGCTTCGTCTATTGGCGAAACCTTGCCGTTCCACCAGTGCCGGAGCCTGTCCTTGCATAAATTGGCCGCCGTTACCGTGAGCCATTTTATCTCATGCAGTTCATCGGTAAATTCATAATTTCCCGTCAGTACCTTCACAAATACGTCCTCGGTGCAGTCTTCAGCGTCTGCGGGATTTTTCATATATGTCATGCAAATACCGTAGACCCTTCGCCAGTGCCTTTCGTAGAATGTATCAAAACCCTCGTCCGCGCGCAATTCGGATCTTGCCATGTTCCACCAGCCTCCTTACATCAATATAACGATCGGGAACGTCAAAATGTCGGGTGATTTTTTGATTTTTTAAAATTTTTTTATTTGTTCATTGTACGGTTGAAAAGTTCATAGAAAATTGGTAAAATACAATTAAAGGCGGTGATACTCTATGGCAAACGACAAGGATTCATTGACCAAGCGCTTCATGGAACGCCCGGAAGTATTTGCGGACGCGTTCAATCTGCTGATTTACGACGGGGAACCGGTCATCAAGCCCAGCGAATTGAAAGCGCTGGACACAACGGAAATTGCCATTCCGTACGGTGCGGACAGCGAAGCCGCTCCCGAACAGAAGTACCGCGACGTATTCAAAAGCCGCGTTGCGATGATGGACGGACGTGCGGCATATTTACTCCTCGGCGTGGAAAATCAATCGGAGATTCATTACGCCATGCCTGTCAGGAACATGGTATACGACGCGCTGCAATATTCCGCTCAGGTCGCAGCCAAGGCAAAAGCTCACCGCAAAGAAAAAAGCGCAGCGGCAGAGGGACAAAAAATAACGTCAGGAGAGTACCTTTCCGGTTTTTACCGGAACGACCGGCTTATTCCTGTGATCACGCTGGTCATCTATTTCGGGGCAAACGAATGGGACGGACCTGTCACCATTCACGAAATGCTGGAAGAAAGCGACGAGAAGATTTTGCGTCTGACCCCCGATTATCGGATTAATCTGGTCTCGCCTGCTTCACTGACCGAACAGCAGGCAGAAAAACTCTCGTCCGATCTCAAAGAGGTCATGCTGTTTGTCAAGTATTCAAAAAATAAGGCAATGCTTCTTGAACTATTGGAAACAGACCGCCATTTTAAGTCAATCGACGTCGATACTGCACATGTTATCAAGGCGCTGACAGGAACCAACATCAATATTAACAAATCAGAGGGGGAAGTGGATATGTGTCAGGCAATTGAAGAATTGAGAAATGAAGCACTGGAGCAAGGCATGGAGCAAGGCATGGAAAAGGGCATGGAAAAAGGCATGGAAAAGGGCATGGAAAAAGGCATGGAAAAAGGCATGGAAAAAGGCATAAAAGGCATTGTCAGCATTCTTCGTTCCATGAATTGCGGAAATGATGAGATATGCGAAAAGATCATGCTGACATACGATCTAAGCCGTGAAGACGCCGAACGCTATGCTTCAGCCGCTGTCTGATTATTTCATCATGACTAACTCGGGAGGGAATTCAATATGTTAAACGAAAACGAACTTGAAACCGCAATAGCTGAATCAGAGCAGAACCAAACAGAGCATCAGATTCTTACCCCGTATTACGGGAAAGAAACGGTCGAGAGAATGATGACCGGAATGATGCAGGAGATGCGGCAGGGAACCGAGCGAGCCTGGAGACAAAGAATGCAGGGTACTGTCGATGCAATGCTCGGTATGGGTTATGACAACAATGAGATCATCGAGCAGCTCATTTCATCATACGGAGTTTCCCGCGAGGAAGCAGAAGGCTTTATTCCCTCTGTCAGGCTATCGAATGAAAACGGTATATAATTTTTCCGTCGGCATCGGATTGTATTCCGATATGCCGACTTTTTTTGCATCCAATCATCATGAATTCATAAAGAAATGCTAAAGAATACCATATGGCACTTGCAATGTCATTTATTGAATGATATATTATAATAGAAATTAGAATGAAAACGCATCGGAGATGAGACACGAATGATACAGGTGCAGAACCTCGAAAAATACTTCAAAAAGACAATCAAGCAGCCGGGGCTGAAAGGAAGCGTAAAATCGCTCTTTCGTCCGCAGACCGAGATAGTAAAGGCGGTTGACGACATCACCTTCCATGTGGACAAGGGCGAAATTCTCGGCTTTATCGGACCCAACGGCGCCGGGAAATCCACCGTCATCAAAATGCTGACAGGTATTCTCACTCCCACCGGCGGAAGCTGCATTATCAACGGGCAGGATCCCCGCAAAAACCGCAAGCGCTATGTCAAGGAGATAGGAGTGGTATTCGGACAAAGAACCCAGCTCTGGTGGGATCTTCCACTCGGCGAAACCTACACGGTGCTCAAGGAAATATACGAAATAGACGACGCAAGATACAAAAAGCAGATGGCTTTTCTTGACGATGTGCTGGAGCTGCAATCCTTCATCAAGACGCCCGTGCGCACGCTCTCAAGGACAATATCCGCAAGGCGGTCACCTACATCAATCAGGAGGAAGGCACTACCGTCATTCTGACCACCCACGATCTCGACGATATTTCCACCCTCTGCAAACGCATCGTCATGATCGATCACGGCAAGAAGGTATATGACGGCAGCCTCTATGACTTAAAGCAGAAATACGGACAGATGCGCGAGCTGAATTTTGAAGCAGCCGATCCATCGGCACTTGACAGGCTGGATTACACATCCGCCTTTGCAGACAGAGGGCTTGAAGAGGGCGATCTCACGATCAAGACAGAGGGAACAATGGTGACGGTGAATTTCAACACCGACAAGATCCCCGTTGAACACATGCTCAATTACACCCTCGGCAAAACGCACGTGAAGGACGTCAATCTGAAGGATGCGGACATCGAAGAGATCATCCGCCGCCTTTACAAGGGCGAGGTAATAGAAGGAGAAAACAAGGAATAATGAAAAGCATACTCACAGAAACCGACCGACTTGTTATCAAAGAATTTGACGAAAGTATGGCGCAGGCGGTTCACGAGCTTTCGGTGGACGAAAACAACCGCCGCTTTCAGCCGGACGAGGTCTTTGAAACCGTAGAAGACGCACGCCAAGCCATCGTGTATCTCTCGGCCAATTACGGCAATGTCGACGCACCCCAGGTCTATCCGGTCATACTCAAAGAAAAGAGATGCAACATCGGTCATGTGGAGCTTGTGCCGATCGGAGCAGGCGAATGGGAAATCGGCTACCATATCGGAGAGGCTTTCACCCGAAAAGGCTACGCGAGCGAAGCGGTGAAGGCATTTCTGCCCGTGATGATGAAGCAGTTCGGACTGGACTATGTCATGGGAATATGTGCCGCGGAAAATGTCGCTTCACGCGGCGTGATGGAAAAATGCGGATTTGTCAAAGAATATGAGGACAACGCGATGTACCACGGCGAGTTACGTCCGACCTGTCGCTACAGATTTACCCCAAAAACGGAGGAACATGCTATGAACAAAGCAATCAAAATTGAAAACCACCGCTTTACACCGGAAGAATACATTGACTTCTTAAAGCGCACCGATCTCGGTTCACAGTATCCAAAGGAGCGGTTTGAGGAAAGAATTCCCAAGCTGCTGGTCAACGTTTCCGTCAGCCTTGCCGCATTCGATGAAAACGGCAAGATCGTCGGCGCACTGTTGGGTCTGACCGACTTCGCCTACTGGCTGTACGTCACCGATCTCGGCGTTGACCGCGATTATACCCATCAGGGAATCGGCAGGGCATTAATGAAAACCGCCCACGAAATCGCAGGCGGTGAAAAGGACATAGCGGTTTATCTGATTGCCAATGAAAACGCCGTTCCGTTTTACCAGAAATTAGGCATGAAGTTTTCCGACGACGTGATGCAGTACAACCACATCGAATGGACGGAGTTCACGGTGGAATAATTTTTTCTACCCCTTCCGCTTTGCGCCGCATTCCGGACAGAATTTCGACGTGCGCATTTTGCGGCAGTTCGGGCAGTACCACAGCTTCGGCTTGTCTTCGTCGTCAGGCGTGAGGAAAATATTCTGCGTCGGCTGCTCGGCAACGGCTGGGCTGCGGGAGCATGGAACACATTCGGAATCGGCTGCGCTGTCGGAGCTTGAAAAGCATTCGGCACCGGCGAAGGATCAGGGGCAGGAGGATAGACCGCCCTGACTGCCACAAAGCCGCCGTTTTCATTCCCTGCCGCTTCGGTCATGGCGTCCGCCTGCGCGGTGGTCAGCGTCGCGGCTGCCATTGCGGGATCGCGGTTGATCTTGGCGCGTTCAATCGTCTGTATCGTGCGCATATCCCTGTCGCAGACCGTCAGGCTTTCAATGGCGGTGGATACCACTTTGAAGCCTCGCAGACTCACCCATTTGTCGGTCATGCACCCGCTCACCGCGCCGGATAATTTGCCCACCTTCCCCGGCATATCGGACAGCCGGAGCGAACCGGTGAACAGCGTGGAGGAAGCCTCTGTCAAGGCGGTGGCGTATTCCGCCTGAAGCTGCGGCAGCACGTCCTGTACGGACATCGTACCGTTTGCGCCGCGGAATATTCTCTGGTAGAACGCCATGGGGTCGGTGACTCTGAAAGAAAACACACCCTTTGCGTAGGCGTTCGCGTTCAGTTGCAGCCCGATTTCTTCATCAGTGACGCATATCGGAAAGGACACGGAAAAAGGATTTGCCATATGCTCCTTCATGTCGATGTACAGAATAAACTGATGAATGGCGACGTCTCCGCCGAAGCCGACGCGGTGGAAAATCTCCTTCCCTATTCCCTTCAGTAGCAGCCGATGACCTTTCCCTGTTCCACGGCAATGGCGGATTGTCCCTCGTTGACAACAATCACCGAGCCGTCGCTGATGACATTCTCATCGCCCTTGGTGTTGGAACTGCGCTCACTGACACGCTTTTTGCCGCGATAGGCGAGAATTCCCTGCGGAATACTGTCGCAGTAATACATTTCCAGCCATTGATCCGCCATGACGCCGCCGGTTGCGCCGGTGAATGCCTTTATTATTCCCATTTTGCAAGCCTCCTGCTGACATTCTTTTATGTTATATTCATTATAATGTATTATTGGCGCAGCGTCAACCGGTCATAGCGAGAACATAGAAAATATACGAAAAATACCCAAAGCCGACCTGCATAATCATTTTGTGCTCGGCGGCAGCAGGGAGTATATTTCTCAAAAGACCGGACATAGCATAAAACCGATCACCAAACCGCTTGTTTCCATGCGTGAAATGGACGAATGGAACGGCAAATACATCGGAGAGCATTTCAACAGCCCCGAGGGACGGCGCTTGCTCATTGAAGCCGCCTTTGTGCAGGCGAAATCCGACGGCGTGACGCTGCTGGAAATCGGCGAGGACGTCTGGGGACTGGGAGAATATTTTCATAATGACGTGGGGGAGCTGATTGACACCTTTCAGGAGATCAACCACCGCATAGCCCCTGAAATTGAACTGCGGCTGCAAATCGGGCTTTCGCGGCACTGTCCCGTTGACTATCTGGAGGACTGTTTCAGGCGTTTCCGAGGGAGGAAGGAATTCTATTCCATTGACCTCTACGGTGACGAGCTGGCGCAGCCTATCGAAAATTTCGTTTCCATCTATCGCAAGGCTGCCGATGAAGGACTGGTACTGAAAGCCCACGTGGGCGAATGGGGAACGGCGCGGGATATTGTCACCGCGGTAAATACCCTTCACCTCGACGAAGTGCAGCACGGCATTGCTGCCGCCGGAGATGAAGACGCAATGGACTTTCTGGCGGAGAAGAAAATCCGGCTCAATATCACCCCGTCCAGCAACGTTCTTTTAGGCAGAGTTTCGGATATAGCAAATCATCCTATCGCAGCACTCTACCGTCACGGCATTGAGGTCACGGTGAATTCCGATGACGTGCTGATCTTTGATTCCGACGTATCGAAAGAATATCTCAGGCTTTATCAGTCGGGCTGCCTGACGGCGGAGGAACTGAACGACATCAGAATAAATTCACTCGGAGGTAAAAAAGCATGAGGCTCAACGGAACGGTTTATTCCAACACACTTGAAATGGACACGCCCATTTCCATTGTCACCCCCAACAACCTGACGAAGGATACACCCTACCATGTTGCCTATGTTCTGCACGGACTCAGGGGCAATGCAAGCAGCTGGCTGGATTATTCCATGCTGCCGGTGTATGCCATGGGCAGCCATACGATATTCATTCTG
>ONID01000079.1 GCA_900317765.1 uncultured Eubacteriales bacterium
ACCATCGCCAGAGGAACCACCGTAAAAATGACCACCCACAGCATGAACGGCGAGGCGATCCATGAATCTTTCTTCATCGTCAGCCCTCCGTCATTCAAATTCTATGTCGCTTGCGTAGTCGCCGGTGTATTTCTTCATGATGTGAATGTTTTCGGGAATCACGGTCATGCCGATCTCCTTGCCTTCCTCCTGGGCGACGGTGGATTGGATAATCCATTCTTCCTCTTCGCCCGGAACGTTGACATACATCTCATAGTGAACGCCCTTGAAGGTGACGGATGTGACGGTTCCCCGGAGTGCGCTTTCTTCCTTCGGGACAACGACGATATCCTCGGGGCGGACGACAACGTCCACTTCCTCGTCCTTGGCAAATCCCGTGTCAACGCACTCAAATCTCGCGCCGCAGAATTCCACGTCGCAGTCGGCGTGCATAATGCCGTCGACAATATTGCTTTCGCCTATAAAGTCAGCAACAAAGCCGTTCTCAGGCTCATTGTAAATGTCGATGGGCGAACCGATCTGCTGAATCACGCCGTGATTCATGACAACGATGGTGTCCGACATCGACAGAGCTTCCTCCTGGTCGTGGGTAACGTAAATAAACGTAATGCCCAGCCTGCTCTGTATGCGCTTGAGTTCCACCTGCATTTCCTGACGCAGCTTCAGATCAAGTGCGCCGAGAGGCTCGTCCAGCAGCAGCACACGCGGATCGTTGGCAAGCGCTCTTGCAATGGCAACGCGCTGCTGCTGACCGCCCGACAGTGTGGACGTCCTGCGCTTTTCAAAGCCTTCGAGTGAAACCAGCTTGAGCATTTCTTCGACCTTAGCCTTAATCTCGGACTCCTTCTTCTTCTGAATCCTCATGCCGAACGCGATATTCTCATACACATTCAGATGAGGGAACAGGGCGTATCGCTGAAAAACTGTGTTCAGCTTGCGCTTGTGAGGAGGCAGATCGTTGATTCGCTCCGAACCAAAAAAAACATCTCCGCTGTCCGGTTCCTGAAAACCGCCAATAATTCGGAGGGTGTCCGGTTCCTGAAAACCGCCAATAATTCGGAGGGTAGTAGTTTTGCCGCACCCCGAGGGGCCCAGCAGCGTCACAAAAGTGCCGTCCTTGATATCGAGGTTAAGCTTGTCAAGGATAACCTCACCATCGAACGACACCGAGATGTTTTTAAGACTAATGATGTTTTCAGACATTAGCACACATCCCCCTTTACTGAAATTTAGCTTTCTGCCCGACATAGCCGTTCCAACATTGGAAAGCGGCTACCAAGCCGAGGCAAATCGCAGTAAATATAGAATTAAACCGGTATTATTTTTGTTTTGAATACCGATGTTAATTTTACGGAAGGCACAAAATATTAACAAAAAACCTTCCAAGGATTGCTGCCCTTTTTTGTTGCTGTATTAGTTTTTTCTCTGTTTTTTTCAATACCGCACGCACCGGTCACTTTATGTAGAATACTGCTTGATACCTGCCTTTTTGTCGTGTGCTGCGGCGAATAGAACTTCAAAATTGCTATCATGCAAAATCAAGACCATTAGCACTTATATTAACAGATTAAAGCCCAAAAGTCAATATCAAGATTTTGATAATTTTGCAGGTTTTTCTCCGGAATTTTGGCATATATTATGCCCTGCCCGCGGAAAGTAAAGTTTTTCCACAGGCAGGGCTGTTCACACCCATTAATGAGCGAATTTTGTCAGCAAAAACAGAACAAACAGTATAAAGATCACAATCCCCAAAAATTCCCAGCAACCATCTGCGCTGCTGGAGGATGATTGTTGAGACTCCGAAGGCTCTTCATCTTCCTCATCATTCTCATCCCTCGGTTTTCCGTAAATTTTCAGTTCTTCCTTTCGCCTTTTCTTCTTATTTTCGCACAATTCGTAAAGCTCCTTATAATCACCGACGAACAGCGCCCATCTTTTCTTGATGATTTCCCGGTTTTTGAAGTTGGCGGTTTCACAAGCCTTTTCAAAGTAGCCGTTCATTCTTTCAGGGATTTTCTGGCAGTGCTTTTCAATCAGATATTCCACCGCGTCAAACCGGCAGGTACAGGCTCTGAGCAATCCGTACCATCCCCGGTCGTCTTCGGGGTCTTCTTTGACGACGCTCAGAAAGATTTTTTCCGCTTTTTCATAATCATGATGAATGTTGATCAAATCCTGCGCTTCTTTTATTCTTTCATCGATAGATTGATTATTTTCGCTCATACCTGCTCTCACTCCTATAAAATAATCTATTATTCAACGTAATTATACCTTTTATGATAGTTTTTGTCAACATTCAAATCCTCGCGTTTTATTGACAAAGCGGCCATGCAATGCTATAATTTGGATAATCAAAGGAGAGTGTATTTCATGACTGAATCGAAAAAAATAAAAAACATCATCTCATTTATTGAAAATAAAAAGGTCATTATCTGGGGCATGGGAAGAGAGGGAATATCCACCTTCAACTACATCCGTTCCCTTTATCCCGAAATGCCGCTGACGCTGGCCGATTCCAAGAAGATCGACATGACGCCCTATCCGAACTGCCAGTTCTGGGACACCGAAACACAGGGCATCGACTTTGACGGCTTTGACTGGATCTTCAAAAGTCCCGGCATTCCCGTATTCCACCCCGAAAAGATCATCGACCGCCTGACCTCGCAGACCGAAGTATTCCTTGCCGCCTTCGGTCAAAATACCTTCGGCATCACGGGCACCAAGGGCAAGAGCACCACCTCTTCCCTGCTCTATCACCTGCTGAGGAATCACGACGACAACACGATTTTCGTCGGCAACATCGGCATTCCCTGCTTCGACTACATCGACAGAGTGGACGAAAATACCTCTGTTGTCTTTGAGATGTCCTGCCACCAGCTCGAATTTGTCAGACACTCTCCCCATGTCGGCGTCATCCTCAATCTCTATGAGGAACATCTCGACCATTACGTGACCATGGAGAATTACATCAGGGCAAAATCCCACGTATTCAGCTATCAGAGTGAGAACGACATCACCATTCTCAACTGCTCCGACCTCGATACGCTTTCTGTTTACCCGAGAAAGGGAAGACTGATCACCGCCTGCGACGGTCTGGGCGTAAATGTCCCCGCCGACATTTCTGTCAGCGGCACCACCGTCACCGTTCCGCACGGGTCGATTGACATCCAGCCGGAGGAAACCTGCCTTGTCGGCAAGCACAATCTCTACAACATCGGTATTGACTACTTCATCTGCAAGGAAATATTCAGCATGAGCGATGAGGAATTCAAAGCCTCGCTCTCCACCTTCCGTCCGCTGGCGCACAGGCTGGAAAAAGTCGGCACCTTCGGCGGCGTGACCTATTACGACGACTCCATCTCCACCATCTGCCGTTCCGCCATCAACGCCGTCAAATCGCTCGGCAACATTGGCACCATTATTCTCGGCGGCATGGACCGGGGCATTGATTACAACGACCTGGCTCAATTTCTCACCACTGCAGAAATCGACAATATCGTGCTTGTCGGACAGACAACCGAACGCATGGAAGCGCTGTTCAAGGAATACGGCATTGACAAGAGGATAAAAATATATCCCTGCTACTATTTCGATAAGGGCGTTGCCAAGGCAAAAGAAGTCACCGCCGAGGGAAAAATCTGCCTGCTCTCCCCCGCCGCTTCCAGCTACGACATGTTCAAGAATTTCGAAGTGCGCGGCGACGAATTCCAGCGGCTCATCAAGACAGACATCGAATAATTTCCGGCAGACAGGAAAGAATAATACTAAGGAATTGTCTGACGGGGGAATGAAAAATGTTCAGCAGCACACAGCCGGTGGGACTTTTCTCACCCGAACACCTGATTTTTCTTGCCGGATCGGCATTTTTCTGTGCGGCCATGATTTTCACAGGGGGCAGACTCGGACAAAAAGGCAGAAAAAGACTGCTGATAGCTCTTTGGTCCGCCTTTACCGTGATCGAGCTATGCAAATACGTCCATTTCGGCATTCACCCCGATGAATTCAACATCAAGACAGGGCTGCCCTTTCACCTGTGTTCCATCTCGCTTTTCACTTATCCGCTGGCTGTATTTACAGAAAACAAAATCTTCCGCAATTTTATCTTCGCGGTGAATATGCCGGGGGCTTTGTTTGCGCTCATCACGCCCGACATCGGCAATGCCACCGCTCTCAGCTTCTACTTCCTGCACCTGATCATCGCACACACATTTATTGTGCTGATTCCGCTCTACATGGTGAGCTGCGGCTTTTTCCGCCCGGACTACAGGGTGCTGCCGGGTGTGACGCTGATGTTTTTGATGACCATGATTCCGGCGCTGCTGCTCAACCGCCTGATCGGAAGCAATTACTACTTTATCAACGGCCCTGTCAGCGGAACGCTTACCGGACAATTGGCTGATTGGGTCGGTGAAGACGCATATATGCTGCCGATGGTCGGACTGTTGGCGGCTGTCTGGGCGCTGCTTTACGCGCCGTTCGCCGCTTCTGACCTCATCAGGAAAAAGGAGGACAAATCAAAATGAAAAGAGAAATAAGCATGGAGACTGCCGATCTTCTCTATGAAAACTGGGCCGGGCAGTTCGACACGTTTTCGCACATGGAATTTGCCTGTGCGATACCGCAGTCGCTCTTTCTCATCTCCACATTAAAGGAGAACGGGAAGCCAAATCTCTGCTTCCACTCATGGAGCTGTTTCGGAGGGGATGAAGGCGGTTACTTTGCCGTCATGCAAAATGTCTCCCACACTTCCCACACATACGAGAATATTGTGAGGGACGGCGAATTCTGCATTAATTTTGTGAGTGCGGATTATTACGCCAACTGCATTGCCACCATAACCGAAAACGCCAACGACTCCGACGAATTCGAGGCGGGTCATTTCACGCCTGAAAGAGCGGCAAAGATAAGAGTCCCAAAAATCAAGGAGGCTTTCATGACGCTGGAATGTCAGCTGGCCTGTAACGTCGATCTCACCCGCAAGGGCATCAGTTCCATGATCATCGGGCGCGTTCTTCACGCTTCGATTGATGAGAAATACATAGAGGGCGTTGATCTGCGCTATGGAAAAAAGGGCTTTATGTTCAACATTCACGAGCCTGCCGATTTTGCCACAGGGCAGCTTGTAGACACCCACGTCGCTTCGCTGGAAGTACTGGGCAGCTACCTGGACTACAAGAATAAGCCTTTCGGCGAATAATCCTCTCTGCAATCTAACGCGGCAAAAAAATAACAGCACTGCTTCGACAAACCATCAGAGGTTGCGTTGCAATGCTGTTTTTATTTTTCTGAAATTACATGATACTGTACTGATCAGTGTTATAATCAAAGATATACTCGCCTGTTTCCTCGTTGAACCCTACGACCTTCTTCCAGTCTTTAAATGCCTTCTTGACCTTCTTGCGGTATGGGTTTTTGCGCCATGCGGCGTTAGTGGAAAGCTTGTAGTCAACGCTGAAGAACGTATTGCAATCCGGGTTGGATTTTCTGAATCGTTCCCGCTCAGCCTTAGGAACCGTGCGGTGCAGAATGGCTATTTTCAGTTCGGGATGGTTATAGAGAGGCGAAAGATCTGTCATGCCTTTGCTTGACCAGAAATTGATATATTTTAATTTTTCCAGATTTCTGAGCGGCTCAGCGCTTTCGGCTCTGTTGACATTGATCTCGATGAATTCCAGATCCTTCAGCTCCGCAAATGCGGAGATATTATGTATCTTGTTATCCGTCAGAATAACGGCTCTCAGCTTTTTCATGGAAGCGATGGGAGAAATGTCGTAGATCAGGCTGTGTCCGAGATCAAGCGCTCGCAGATCGGTGCAGTATTTGAAGACAGGTGCATAATCTTTCTGATCGTAGCATTCATAGCCGTTGCCGTTCAGAGTAGAGAAGACAACCGCGTCGGTGCGGACCGACCATCTCTTGAAATGAACGATCCAGACAAACTTGATGTCAGGGTAAGCCTTGCAGAGCTGCTCCATCTCGTCATTTGACAGTCCGCAGCCGCACATATCTATCTTCTTGAGTGACTTCATCTGGGGGAGTTTTTCATCCAGAGCCGATTTTACTTCATCCAGCGTGTACTTGCTGCCGCGCAGATCAACCACTTCATCCTCTGTACCCACGGTCTTTCCGAGCAGTTCGGTCGGTCTGTTGACCCTGAGATCGGGATGCGCAGAGATGAAATCGCTGAGCTTCTCCGGATTGGAACAGTTTTTGAGATCAATCAGCTTCAGATTTTTAAAGTAATCGATGCGTTGCACATCCGACGGAGAAATCTCACCGTTGAATACGACTGATTCCGCATTGGTTTTGTATTCCTTGCCGGATATATCCGTGCGAATCACGATCAGACACTGCTTCAATGCGCCCGAAAGGTATTGATAGGTGCTGTCGCTTACCGCACAGGCCGTCATATCCAGTTGTTCCAGATTCATCAACGCTGCAAATAACCGCTGTGTCTGATCATCGGCGTTCTTGATTGTAAGCCGGGTAACCTGGGAATCGTATGTCTTACCGTCAATATTCACCGTGCAGATCAGTTTTGCTCCGGGAATATTCTTATAGAAGTCAATGCATTTTTCCGCGTCAAATTCCTTGCCTGTCAGATTGACGACCTTGAGCTTCTCACAACCGTACAGGTCGGACAAATCGCTGAAGGAGGAATTGGTCAGATTGATGATCTCCAGCGATTTGACCTTGGAAAGCTGAGAATAGTTGTTATAATCGCTTCCGCTCAGATTGATCTTTGCGGTGTTGGAGTAAAAAATCTCATGCTTTCCGAAAAGATCGCCCAATATGGCATGGGTACACAGGAAGAACACAACAAAAACAATCGCAGCCAGTACAAAAGAAAGTGCGATAATGACTTTCACCTTTGATCTGACGCCGGTATTACTGTCCTTTTTCTTCTCACCGTCATCGTCAGAAGAAACCATCGGCTCCGATTCTGCCTCAGTCTCCGGTTCTGCCTCGGTTTCCGGTTCCGCCTCGGTTTCCGGTTCCGCCTCGGATTCGGGTTCCGCCTCGGATTCGAGTTCCGCCTCGGATTCAGGTTCCGCCTCAGATTCGGGTTCTTCCTCGGATTCGGGTTCCGCCTCGGGCTCAGATTCCGGCTCGGATTGCTCTGCCAGACCGCCGTTATCAATGACAACGGCAGAAACTTTGCTTGATTCTTCCGAGAAGGACGCCTCGACTGCCTCTGCTGTCTTGACGCCGTCCAAGGCCTCTTTCAAAAGCTCCTCATCAATAACAGGAGAATGATTGTCCATTTTATCAGCCCCTATGTCATTTATTCTTGATTTTATTTACATTACAGAGTATTGGTCTGTATTGTAATCCATCATGTAATCCCCGGTGCGTTCATCAAAGCCAACCACATACTTCCACTCTCTGATCAGGATTCCTTTGTCATTCTTTTTGCCGAAAGTGTTTTTCAGTTTTATCCGGTAAGGATTATCTCTCCAGGCGGGATTGGTTGACACTCTGTTGCTGTCTACCTTGAAGAAGGATTGACAGTTCGGATTGGAACTGATAAACCGCTTCTGTTCCTCGCGCGGTATCGTACGCTCAAATATGACTATTTCCAGCTTATCATGATGATACAGCGGAGAAAGATCTGTAATACCGACACTTCCCCACATGTTGATAAACCTAAGATTCTGAAGTTCTCTGAGCGGTTCAAGATTGGTGACTTTGTTGGTCGCGTTCATCTCAATAAATTCAAGATCCTTCATCTCTTTAAAGGCGGAAATATCCTTCACCTTATTATCTGTCAGAATGACCGCTCTGAGCTTTTTCAGCGAAGCCATTTCGGATATGTCGGTGATCAGACTGTGTCCAAGATCGATCGCTCTCAGATCGGTGCAGTATTTAAATATCGGCGCGTAATCCTTCTGATCATAAATCTCTTTTCCGTCGCTGTTGAGCGCCGAGAACATCACCGCGTCGGTGCGGATATCCCACCTGCCAACATGAAGCATCCACACGAATTTGATGTTTGGATACGCCGCAGTGAGCTTCTCCATTTCTTTGTCCGAAAGTCCGCAGCCGCACATGTCTATTTTCTTCAGTGAAGTCATCTTTGGAAGTGCCTCATCCAGAGCGGCTTTTACCTGACTGAGTGTGTACTGATTTCCGCGCAGGTCAATGACTGCGTCCTCTGCGCCGAACTGTTTACCAAGCAGTTGAACAGATTCAACTGTCTTAATCTGCGGGTTTTTGGCAAGAAAATCGCTTAGCGCGTCAGGATTGGTGCAATTTCTGATATCGATGGAATGAAGTTTTTTGAAAAATCCGATTTGATTCACTTCGCCTTTTGTGACGGTTCCTTCAAATTTGATCGTTTCGGCATCAGTGGTGTATTCTTTTCCGCAGATGGTTGTGCGCATAATGATCAGACAATCCGGCAGGGCTTTTGAAAGAGTCCTGAATGTGCTATCGGAAACTTCACAGGCTGTCAGATCCAATCGTTTCAGATTGGACAGCGCGGCGTATTGAAGCTGCGTTTCCGAGTCGACATCTTCCGCGGTGAGTTGTGTCACTTCGGAGTCATAAGTCTTCCCGGCAATATTGACCTTGCAGATTAAATGCGTCTTTGGCATGTGACCGTAAAATTCCATACACTCATTTGCGGAAAGCTCTCTGTCGGTCAGGACAACTCTTTTAAGATTGTCACAACCGTAAAGATCGGACAGCTTGGAAATAGAAGAATTGGTGAGCACGATTGTTTCAAGGGATTTTAAACCTGAAAGCGCTTTGTAATCGGAGTAGTCGCTTCCGCTGAGATCAATTTCCGTGACGTCTGATGCGTACAGCTCATGCTTGCCAAACAGTTCCCCGATCATGACATGTGTTTTGAGAAAGATAAACGCGCACAATCCGGCAGCAGCCGCAAGAATCATCAGCGCTATGGTTTTCATTTTCGCGCCGCTTTTCTTCTCTGTTTTATTTTTCACAGTTTCCTTTTCTTGTGTCTTCGACGCGTCACCTGCGGGACTCGGATCAGTCACGGAAGACGGTTCCTTTTCGGAAGACGGTATCGAATCAGAAGGTTCCCCTGACGGCTCACAAGTATTCCCGGTTTCTATTTCATCGAAAACGCCGCCGCTTGATTCAAGCAAATTGACGCTTCCGAATTCATTGGACAACTCATCAGGATATAGCGGAAATCTGTTATTCAATAAAAACACTCCCGAACAAATGATTATTTATTATTATACAGTTTGCAAATTTGATTGTCAACCGATGAAAGAAAACTAAGAAAAAATAAATCCTAAACTCATATAAAAAAAATTGGCGACATCAAACAAAAAAAGCTGTCCCCTAAAAAAGGGGCAACAGCTTTCACACAACATGGAGCGGAATACGAGGCTCGAACTCGCTACCTCCACCTTGGCAAGGTGGCGCTCTACCAGATGAGCTAATTCCGCATCATAAGCGGATGTAACACAGTGCATCCGCTCTTGGTGCCTCCGATCGGAATCGAACCAATGACACGGGGATTTTCAGTCCCCTGCTCTACCGACTGAGCTACAGAGGCAAATAACAACTCTACCAAAGGGAATATAAAAGCTGTCAGTGGAAAAGCTGACAGCTTTTTGGAGGCACCACCCAGAATCGAACTGGGGATAACGATTTTGCAGACCGTGGCCTTACCTCTTGGCGATGGTGCCGAACATGGAGCGGAATACGAGGCTCAACTCGCTACCTCCACCTTGGCAAGGTGGCGCTCTACCAGATGAGCTAATTCCGCATATTTTGCGGATGTACGACAGCACATCCGCGATTGGTGCCTCCGATCGGAATCGAACCAATGACACGGGGATTTTCAGTCCCCTGCTCTACCGACTGAGCTACAGAGGCAAAAGTGGCGACCCGGAACGGGCTCGAACCGTCGACCTCTAGCGTGACAGGCTAGCGTTCTAACCAGCTGAACTACCGGGCCACAGATGCTCTCCCAGCTGAGCTATGCTCCCAGATATCAAAAGAAACTTCGACGATGTGAATTTTTTTGTTCTAATCGCTTTCCGCTCTCAGTGACGTGTTATATATTACACTATCCGAAAGCAAATGTCAAGTGTTTTTTTTGGATTTTTCATTTTTTTCTGAAATAATCTGTTTTTTGCCGTTCGGCGGTATTTTCAGCCTCAAAATATATTATTCCATCAAGCACGACAAGGTGACAAAAAACAAAAGCTCTGTGCAGAAATCAGAAACGCTGAATAGTCTGCACAGAGAACACTTGCCAAATGGCTTATACTATATCAAATACGCCGCGGAAAAGATTGTTGGCATTGCCAATCGAAATCTCATAGCCATAACGTCCCTTTTGCCAGTGGCCGGGATTGTCCCAGCCGAAGCCGGTCCAGCATCTGTCGTCGCCGCTTCTGAAACGTATCGGCACCGAGTAATTGGCTACTATCTCCCCGGTGATCTTCGTGATCTTATAATTCAGTGTGGTGTAAACCGACACATTCATTTTGGCAAGTCTGATTTCAAAATAGATGCGTCTTGCCTGGTGGGATGAAAAAACCGTGGAATACTTTCTGTCCTTCAATTCGGGTGGCACCGCACCTGCGCTGAAAAGCACCACCTCGTTCATGGTAAGACGGGGATTGTCATACTTTCCTTCCACAACGTCAAAATAGGTAACAAGCTGGTTGGAACCGTTCATTGACGCTTTGACAGTATATCTGCCTACCTGCCAGTTGCCGGGAACGTTCCATCCCCAGCCCTGGTAAAAATCGGTATCGCCTTTTCGGATGCTGCCGCTGCCGTGTATAATGCCGGTCACGGAGGTGCCGTCCTGACGGAGGATCTGCCAGTCCAGCGACACGTTCATGTCGTGCGGAGCCGGATCATAGGTGACGATAATGCCTATCATCCTCATTTCGCCTTTGAGAAAAAGCGGCCCCTGCGCCTTGCGGGATGAAAAGGAGCTTCCGTCGTATTCAAACGTATTGATAGTATTCAGCTGAAACTGATTCTGAGCCGGTTTGCTCTGTACCGTGGGCTTTGCCTGCGAAGGCGTCTTCTGCGGCTGTGCAGGATTGACCTTCGTCTGGACAGTATTCTTAGAAACAGGTTCCTGTTTTTTGGGAATCTGATCCTTCTTCGGCTGCTGCACAGGCGGTCTGGAAACGGGTTCCGCGGTCTTTTGCCTTTTGACCGTCAGACGAAGCGAAGATAGTCCTATCCCTTCCAGAACCGTATTGACCAGAGCGACGGCGTTTTCCTCTGAGAGGAAAGCGTTATCCATCAGATGCTGCCTTAAATCAAGCACCATCACTTCACGCCGCGCCTGCTTCGGCTCAGCAAGCAGCGCATGCGCCTTCTGAAATACTCCGTTGGTGCTTCCCACCCGGATCAGCCTTTTATCCCGGTCATGTCCCTTTACCAGATCGGAGATATAGGACATCACGGTTTCCGGCTTCAGCAGGACATCGGCGCCTTCTTTTTTGATGAGGAAGGTTATGACACCTGGAATTGTATGCTGATCGCTGTCCTTGCCCAGATCCGCCCCGCAAAAGGGACATCTGGAATCCCCGGGAGCGCTCACAAACTCCTTATTGCAAACATTACAGATCAATCCGTCTGCACATCCTTCATCTTAAAATCGCCGTCAGAATTGATTGGCGGAAACGTCAAATTTATCTCTTGCAACCACTATGTTGTCCATCAGCTTGCCGCACCACGAGCAATAAAGAGCAGGCTCGTGATTCCAGCAGTTGAGCCTGCCGCAGAATCCGCACTGTACGAATTCATGCGTGCCGCAGTAGGGACAGCCAGGATATTCAGATGTTTCATACATGTTGCCGCGGATAACATTGCGGTCAAAGCCCTCGTGACGTGCGCTTTTTTCGGAGATTTTGAATGACCATGTGCGCCACCAGTCTCCGTCTGCCATTCTCTCCACACGGATGCCGTATATTTTACTGCATTTGCCGCATCTGCACAGAATTACATTTGCTTCCATCTCTTCACACTCCTGATGCTGTCGTATTCTAAATCATCATTCAATATACACCTAAAAACGGGAAACACAGTCACCGCAAAAGCGCAAACGCATATCTCCCGTTTTTTATGTGCGAATTATGATTGCTTTGATTCCAGTTCACTTAACCGGTCGGTTATCTCACTCTTCTGATTCAGCAGGGCTTCGTATTTCTCCTTGCGGGGAAGATACCTTTCCTCCACAGAGATCATCTGAGCCGCCGCTTCGTCATAGGCTTTCTTTGCTTCGTCCCGCTGTGCCGTCAGAGCTTCGAGATTCCGCCTGGCAGGTGCGAGCATGTCCTTGGTAAACCGCAGCTTGGAAAGCAGCTCCTTGATTTCAAGCGGCAGCTTATCCTGCTCCGGGAGGTCTGTCTGTTCGTGAGCCGCTATCTTCTCCTGAAGTGCACGGCATTCCTCATCCAGCTCCCTGTATTTTGCCTCGGACGTCCTGTAGGAGAGTGCCAATCCGTCATAGGTCTTGGCGAGATGCTCCAGCATGCCTCCGCTCTCCATAGACTTGATTCTGCTGTTGACCAGAGCCAGCTCGTCGCGGATGTTGACCAGCTGGTTGGCGCTATCAAAGTCCTCGAGGAATTTCCTTGTGCGCTTTACGTCCACAAATCCGCTCACAGATACATCGTCTGCGCTGCCCTGTCGGCTCAGGTCGCTGAGATCGGTGGCAAGGGCCTCTTCCAACGCCTCAATGCCCATTTCGCAAGCCTCTTTCAGAATGTTTCTGTAGTAGGCATGTGTCTTTTCCATCGAGGTGGGGAAGCTGTCCTCCACTCCGTCCGTGCCGACAATACATGCAATCACCGGATTTTCCTCGATGTTGATGACATGATAGCGCACGCTGCGGGCTGCGTCCGGGTCACAGAGCGACGTCGTCGCCGTGCCCACGCAGCGGTCGTCCCACGGCACGGGCTGACTTGCCTTGCCTTCGCAGTCGAAGACAACGCACCTTCCGTCTCCCTGCTGAATGAGCAGGAGGTATTTGTCCGTGAGCACACCTGCCATCAGCGTCGTGCCGTACATTCTTTCGGTTCTGATGCCCTTGCGGTATTCGTCGCCCAGTCTCGACGCGGTGGCGTATTCCTCATCTGTCAGAGGATTCTGACTCAGTTCCGCGTCAACCTCGCTTGTCCACTTGGCTATGATACTGCGGATCAGCCGATCCATCAGCGCAGGACATTCCAGCCGGTCAAAGAGACGGCTTTCAAAACCGTTTTCGGAGACGTTGCGGGCAAAATTTTCCAGAGACTCGCAGGCAATCCGGCAGGCGTATTCCGAGCCGATGCTGCTTCTCAGACAGTTCGGGTCTCCGTGTCCGTCGGCAACGGCAAAAATCTTGATGCCGTCAAGTTCCTTCTTGAGGCAGTAATCCTCGCAGGGAGTGTCTTTTCTTATGTGGCTGTACCCCCGCACAGAACAGCAGAAAAGCTCATACTGCGGAGAATCCGTCTTTTTAAATATGCCCAGCATAGGATCAGTTCCAGTCTCCGCTGTCGTCCCATACGTCCTGTGTGACGTCGTTTCCGGCTGCCATCAGATCGGGACCGTCAAAATCGGCGACTTCGGGAGCAACGGTGAAGGTGTCGGCATCGAGATTGGTAGTGGCTGCTTCAAGAATCATGGAGCCGCTTGCGGCGTCGCCCGCCATTCGGGAAGAACCTGCCAGCATGGAAGCGGATACGGAAACAGCGATAATCATTCTCTTGAGGGTTTCAAGGTCATTGGTCTGGATAACAGCCTCATTGCTGCCGACCAGCTTGGTGAGAATCTCAATATTGGCGTCCTCGCCGATAGCAATGGCGATCTTGCGTGCCGCCTGGAACCACTTGTTGTTCTGCTTGATGTTGGCAAGCTCCTTCTCCCAGTTGTCATTCGGCTCGCCGTCGCTCATGAAAATCAGCACCGGCGCGCAGAAACCTGTGTCGCTGACAAGGAAAGAGCTTCTGCTGAGCTTCTGGTTGAGTTCCTTCAGCGCTGCGCCGAGATCGGTCAGACCGCCGGCGGTGGCGTCGTTCCAGAAAAAGTCGTCGAGAGAGACAAGTCCGTTGGCGGTGATCCAGCGTGCGCCGGAAGAGAATGTCAGTGCGGCGATTCTGATTTCAGCCTCGGGAATCTCTCCCACTTTCTCGCGGAGAATGGGCTCCAGCTCGTGAATGGCTTCATTGACGCTTGCAATTCTGTCGCCGAACATGCTGCCCGACGTGTCGATCACATAAATAAGCGGAAGAACCTTCTTGACGATAACACCTTCTGTACTTGGCATAACAAAAAACCTCCTGAATATTGTCTGTATTTTTTTATTCATTATCCCACGGATAATAGTTTATTATACAAATGAATGACTGCGTCATTTATTTCAGCTCTATCTTCTTTTCAAACGCCTCAATGACGATTCCCGGATTGAAGGGGATGACTTCGTTCGGTTTGATCTGCTTTGGCTTGCCGCTGGGAGTGGTTGCGTTGAGTATGCGGCCGCTCATGTTCCTGAAGCCCAACACGCCCGGTTTGTCCTTGCGCGTGACCACGCAGGCAACCGGATTGAGCGCCTCGTCCGCGTTGCAGGTGCCGAGCATGCATCTGTACACCCTCGAACCTCCGGCGGCCGTTATGGCATATCCCGGGAGCTTAATCGTGTGGGTAACGGCGACAGGCTTGCCACAGACGTCGCACTTGGTGGTGGCGGCATTCTGGATGAATACTTCGTTGCCACACGTGCAGCGCACTATGTCGCTTCTGAACCGCACAAGCACCTGCAGCCAGTCCAGCTCTCTGAGTCGCTTGCCGGGGTTCTTCAAAGCCTCCTGACTAAACGCCGTGACGAACTTTTCTTTGAGATAGGGCGGCATGAATGCCCACCGCTCGATGACGCTGATCTGAAGATTGCGCACCGGCGCGTTGCTCCTGTTGCTCTGATCAAAAATGAACAGCGGCGACGTACCGTAGAGCTTTTCGGCTATTTCGTCGGTCATACAGGTCACCATCACCCAGTGGCTGCCTTCGAGAGGATGGTTGTTGAAGAGGATCAGAAACAGAATGGCGGCGAGCGAATACCGGTCGGACTGCGTATCAGGGAGCACCTTGCCCTTGCCGTTGACGATCTCGGGCGCCATATATCTCGGCTTGCCGAGAATGCCGGTGCTTGTGCCGTTCTTGGCAATATTGTCGGTGTCGCAGATGAGCACGTCGCCGGTCTGCGGATTGATAAAGAAATTACCGTCATTCAGATCCTGATAGCTGTAGCCGTTGTTGTGAAGGATGCGGAACGCCGACACAATGCGGATGCAGGCTTCCGCAGCCGCCTTGAACGAAACGAAATTGCACTTTCTCGAGCCTAATATCTTGCTGAGCTCATAATACCCATCGGGACGCAGCCCCATGATATATCCGAAGGTACCGCCCACCTTCTCCGTCACCGCGTCAGGCCACAGAAAAGCCTTGTCCGGCGAACCCTTTGCGGCGTTGGTCTTCAGGTTGTCATAAAAAAGGATAGGGTCTCTCAGCGCCTCGGGCTTGTACCATTTGAGCGCCTTTTTCTCACCGTTGTAATCCACGCGGTAGACCTCGCCCTGACCGCCTTCCGCAAGGAATTCCTCCACCCTGATGCGGACGCCGGAGATTGTTTTGAGTATCTGCCCTGATTCCAGCATTGGCATTCTGGCATCTTCCTTTCCCATAAATATACAGATAAATTATACCACACATCACATGAATTTGATGTACATTGTGTTAATTTACAGTTTTAATATTTTTTGCAGTATAATTTTGAATACATACACCAAATAAACGGCTTACAGGCGTTTGAGAATACGGTAGAAATAAACGCCCTGCTTGGGATTGTGTGCTTTTTCGAGATCGAACATAAAGAGCGAACGCAGTCTGAGCATGTTGGTGATGGTGTCGTCCATGCGCTTGGCGATTGTCTCAGGCGGTGAGCCGTGATCCGTAAATTTGAAATAGATCACGTCGGAACGCTCCTTGAGCTTTTCGGAAATATATTTTTTGCAGGAATCCATATCGTTGAAGATTCTGTGGGAGCGCTCGAAGAAGCTGAGCCCTATTCCGTGGGTACATGGGAAAAGGCCTCCGAAAACGTGATCTTCACGGATATCCACATCGGGAATGCAGAAATAATCGTAGCGGGTGAATTTCAGCGGGGTGCTGAGGGTGATGTCCCATGTGACGTCCATGTGTGCGTACTGACCGCCGATGCAGGCGATGTTCCACGCGTGAGGCACATAATTGACCCCGTCCAATGTCGCCTGACCTGTGACAACGGGAATATCCATTCCCAATTTCTGACCGAGATACATCACCGCCTTGGCGATACCTTCACAGACCGCTGAGCCCCTGAGGAACACGCCCTCGATGGTGAGCGCGTCGGGAATGATCATGCCCTTTACCGTGGCGTGACTCTCGTAGGTCACACTGCGCACCAGCCTGTCGTGTATCAGACGAAGCCTTCCGAGGGCGTCGGCGTTGCCGAAATCCCTGTTGTCGAGCAATTTGCCGATGGCGGCTTCAATGCTTTTCTTCCTGTGAGCGGTCTCGTCCGGGGTATAAAAATACCGCAGTTCCGCCTTACCCTTGCCGGGGGCAACGATCGTCAGCTTCACATTATTGAGATCGACATAGAAATATTCGGGGTGATCGAATGAAAAAGCCTCGTAGGCAGGGCTTACCTCTCTGAGATCGACGGTATCGACCGGAAACGAATCCCTTCTTCCACCGATAGCCTCAAACAGCGAATTGTATATCTTCCGCTGCTTGACGGTGAGCTGATTGTAATGCAAATCATTCATATACTGCTTCATTCCTTCCGTGTGCTGAGTATGCTTAGTTAGATTATGTCAAATCCACAGCCGCATGATAAAATTATTCATTTATATTCTACAATAAGTTGACGGATTTTGCAAGGATATTTTCCCTCATTTTTTCCGCATCATCAAAAAAAGGCACAGCCACTAACAGCCATGCCTTTTTTTGTGAGAATTCAGTTGATAAAGAAGTCATACAGCCTGTTTCTGTAGTCGGGTGCGGTATCAAAAGCCGCATGACCGAAGCCGTCATAAACATAATAACCGAAATCGGGGCGGTCGCCGAGCTTTTCAATGAACTTCCCGGTTGCGTCTTCACCCAGCACCCTGTCGTCTGCGGCACCGAGCACAAGCACAGGACATTTGAGTTCCGTCAGTCTGTCGGAAACATGAAAGCCCGCCGTTCCCTCGGCCAGAATGACAAAGCGGGCAAGCTCCCCGTCCGTCACCGTTTCGCTGGCGGCTGCGAGAGCGCCGCGGAGCATTTCAAAAACCGCTTGGGGATAAATAGCCCTGCCGAATTCGGTATACAGCCCCAATCTGTCGCCGTTCTTTGCCAGGGTAATCCAACGCCCGAGGACCCCGCTGTCCGCTGCATCCGCGTCGGGTGAGGTTGAACCCAGCGCCAGCTTTCCCACAAGCTCCGGATGGTTGATGGCTATGCACAGGGCAATCATGCCGCCCTGCGACGCACCGAAAAGGCATACATCCCGCAGACCGAGCGTCTGGATAGCCGCAGCGGTGTCCTGCGCCATGTCGTATACGGAATACTTTGACGGAAGATCTTCCCGGCGGTCGAAAAGATAGACCGTAAATTCCTCCTGCATGACACTGTATTCTTTGGCGACCGCCTGCGCCGAACCCATCACGCTCTGGACGCTCAGTCCGGGGAGGATGACGAGAGGACGCTCTCCTCTTCCGAAGCTGAAATAGCGCATGGTAAATGCTTCGGTTTTTACGCAGCCGTGTGTAATGTTCGCGTCATTTTTAACGTTCATTGGTTCCATTTCTCCTGTCTGTTCATTTCAGAACTGTCCGCTATCAACCGGGACAGCCGTAATACATCGCTTGTTCTTTTCTTTTGGAAGAATTATTATATCATTTTTTTACGACGCAGTCAACAATAAAAGAATAGCCGTTCTGTATCTGCATTGAATATGAAAAATCTCCCCCGGCAAGCTGACTGTGTGCCTGTCGGGGGAGCGTCATCAACTGTTATTTCTTGCTTATCCTGAATTCGTCGTCATAGCTGACCGAAATGCTGTCGCCGGGTCTGACTTCGCCCTCGAGAATCTTCTCGGAGAGTCTGTCCTCTATCTCCGACTGAATGGCTCTGCGAATCGGACGTGCGCCGTAGACCGGGTCGAAGCCGTGTTTGGCTATGGTCTTTGCCACGCTGGGTTCGAATGTCACGTCGATTTCCATCTCGTTGATCCTCTTGGCAAGGGTCTTGAGCATTCTCCCGGCGATCTGTTCCACATCCTCCTCGCTGAGCTTGCGGAATACGATGATGTCATCCAGACGGTTGATGAATTCGGGACGGAATGTGTTTTTGAGTTCTCCGATGACCGCCGCCTTGATGTTTTCGTAATCCTGCTGCGACTTGTTTTCATCCGACTGCCCGAAACCGAGCGCGGTCGCGCCGCCGGTGATGATTCTCGCGCCGAGGTTGGAGGTCATGATGATCACGGTATTCTTGAAGTCGACCGTCCTGCCCTGCGAATCGGTCACTCTGCCGTCGCCGAGTATCTGGAGCATGATATTGAGCACGTCGGGATGCGCTTTTTCTATCTCGTCAAAGAGCACCACGGAATAGGGACGTCTGCGGATCTTCTCGGTAAGCTGTCCGCCTTCGTCATATCCGACATATCCCGGAGGCGAACCGATAAGCTTCGACACGGTGTGCTTCTCCATGTACTCCGACATATCCAGTCTGACAATGGCGTTCTCGTCGCCGAAGAGCGCTTCGGCAAGCGCCTTGCAAAGCTCTGTCTTGCCCACGCCGGTCGGTCCCATGAAGAGGAAGGAACCTATCGGACGCTTCGGGTCTTTCAGTCCTACTCTGCCGCGTCGGATTGCCTTTGCGACGGCTGTGACAGCTTCGTGCTGTCCCACGATCCGCTCATGGAGAATGTCTTCCATGCGGAGCATTCTCTCGCTTTCCTCTGTGGTGAGCTGCACAACGGGTATTCCTGTCCACTGGGAGACGATTTCGGCGATGTCCTCGGTGGTGACAGTCGCCTCTCTGCCCTGGTTCTGCTTTTTCCACGCGTCACGCTGCTCCTCGAGCTTGGCGGAGAGCTCCTTCTCTCTGTCGCGGAGATGCGCTGCACGCTCGTAATCCTGATTCTTGACAGCTTCCTGCTTGTCGGCTGTCACCTGCTTGATCTGGCTTTCCAGCTCCTTGACTTCGTCGGGAGCGGTCTGTTTTCTGAGTCTCACCCTCGATGCAGCCTCGTCGATCAGGTCAATCGCCTTGTCCGGCAGATAACGGTCGGCAATGTAGCGCGCCGAGAGATTGACCGCCGACTTGATGGCTTCGTCTGTGATTTTAACGTTGTGATGTCCCTCGTAGCGGTCACGGAGTCCCAAGAGAATCTGCTCCGCCTCGTCTTCGGTGGGTTCGCCCACAAGCACCGGCTGAAAGCGGCGTTCAAGCGCAGAGTCCTTCTCGATGTACTTGCGGTACTCGGTGATGGTTGTCGCGCCAATCACCTGGAACTGTCCCTTGGCCAGCATAGGTTTGAGGATATTCGCTTGCCGTCCTTCACAACTTCATCGATCACGGACTGAATTCTCTCCTCGAATTCACCCCTGTATTTTGAACCGGCGATCATTCCGGTGAGACTGAGATCGACAATCCTCTTGTTTTTGAGCGTTTCCGGGACCTCGCCCTCGGCAATTTTGAGCGCAAGTCCTTCGGCAATGGCTGTCTTACCGACGCCGGGTTCACCGATCAGACAGGGATTGTTCTTCGTGCGGCGGGAGAGAATCTGTATAACCCTGTCGATCTCCTTCTGTCTGCCGATGACAGGATCGATCTTACCCTTTTTGGCTTCCTCGGTGAGGTCGCGTCCGTACTTCTGAAGGCTCTTGCCTTTACCCTTGCCGGACGATGGCTCGTGCGCGCCGAAATGGTTTCCGCCCATGCCGAATAATCCGCCGAACGGAGACGCTTGCCCGAATTCCGGCTGATCCTGCCCGTAGTCGTCCTCTTCCCCGTCGTTGAAAAGACGGGTGAGATCATCCAGAATGCCCTGAATCTCGCCGCCGATCTCCTGAATGAATCGGACGGCGTAGCTTTCGCCGTCACTGATCAGGGCAAGCAGAATATGCTCCGTGCCGACATATCCGTGACCCATGCGGTTGGATATGCTCTTGGCAGCCTGCAGTGTTCTCTTTCCGCGTGCGGTGATGTCATTTGGATTGAGACTGCATCTCACGCCCTGACCGTGAATTGCAAGCAGCTTATCACTGACGGCTTCAGCGGTAACGCCGTTGTCTTTGAGTATCGTCTGCGCCGCGGAGTCATCGGTTTTGGCAAGACCGAGAAGAATGTGCTCCGAGCCGACAAATGTATGTCCCATATCCTGCGCGCTTTCAAACGCGAGGTTGAGAGCAATGTTTGATTTTTCACTGAATCCTTTGAAGTTATACATCATCAATTCCCCCTCTTTATCTGTTGATTCCTTTTTAATCCATTCTTCTGAGAACTTTGTTCAGAGAACTTTGTTCTGAGAACTTCGTTCTGAGAATGCCTGCGTATCAGGCAATATCTGTGTTTCTGAAAAAGTCTCTGAGTATCTCGGCACGCTTTTTGTCCCTCTGCGAGGCATTCATGCCTTCTCCGTACTGCTCCATCAGTTTTGCCGGCTGCACCGATTCGTATGCTTCACTGAGCTGACCGAGGGTTATTCCCTTGACAAGTCCCTCGGCGACTCCGACGCGCAGTGCCGAATACAGCCCTGCGAATTCGCCGCTGCTCATGACACGGGCGGTCTTCAGAATGCCCAAAGCACGCCATACGGTATCCTGATAGCTTTCGCTGGCTAAGAGCTTTTCGCGGGATTTCTTTTCCAGCGCAATAATCTGGCTGGTAATATCATTCAGATTGGAAACCGTGTCCTTCTCGCTGATTCCGAGCGTCACCTGATTGGAAATCTGGTATATCGCGCCGGTAGATTGGCTTCCTTCGCCGTAGCTGCCTCGGATGGTCGCACCGATCTTCCCCAAGTTGGCTGCCACTCTGCGCAGCGTTCCGTCCGCTTCCGATGCGGGCAGGTGAAGCATGACCGACGCCCTCATTCCTGTGCCCAGATTGGTGGGGCAGGCGGTCAGGTAGCCCAATTCCTCGTCAAAGGCGAAGTTCAGCGTTTCGTCAAGGATCGTGTCAATTTTATCAGCCATGTCATACGCCTTTTCCAGCTGCATTCCGCTTGCCATCACCTGAATGCGCACATGGTCTTCCTCGTTGATCATTATGCAGACAGATTCATCGTCTATCAGCAGCATAGCCCTGCCCTTAGGATCATTGGCGAATTCCGGGCTGATCAGGTGCCTTCCGACATACGAGGCCAGCTCCACAGGGGACAGCTTTTCCGCTTCGATATAGCGGAAGCGGTCGCGCAGCGCCGAGTTTCCTCCGATCAGCGCGTCCCTGACCTTTTCGTTTACTTCCTTCATCTGCGCCTGATTCATCAGGTGCGGGAACGGATATCCGTTTAAATTCCTCGCAAGTCTTATTCTGGTGCTGATGACAACGTCGGATTTTTCTCCTTCCGACTCATACCATTTTTTGTTCTCTGACATAGTGTTCCACTCCGTTTCTTACGATTGCATCAATACGATTACATCATTATGCTTCCATTGCCCTGATCTTATCTCTCAGCTCCGCTGCAAGCTCGTAATTTTCCGCCTTGACTGCCTCCGCAAGCTGCTTTTTGAGGGCCGTCGTTTCGTTTTCCTTGCTCTCCTGGGTGGTCACCTTGGAATGCTTGCCGCAGTGGACGCTGTTGCCGTGCAGCTTTTTAATGGTCGGTGCGAGACGTCCCCTGAATTCCGTGTAACAATTCGGGCAGCCAACCTTGCCGGAATCGGCAATCGATCTGAAATCCGAGCCGCAGACCGAGCATCTCTTGCCGGAAGTGAGGGAAGGCATGGCTCCGAAGCTTCCGAAAGGAGAGCTCAGCAAGCTGCTCACCATGTCAAAGCCGCTCATCATCGGGGTGAACAGGCTGTCGAAATGGAAAAGAGAACCGAATTCTTCACTGTTCTGCATTTCCGCCGCACATTGGCTGCAAAGATGGTACTCGTGAACATCGCCGTTCACATTGGTCTTGATATAAGCGTTAGCTTCATTCTTTTTACATTTTTCACACAACATAATATTCATTCCCTTTCTCAATTATATTTTGTCTGATACAATCCTATTATTGGCTGACTGTGCATCTGATAAGCATCTGTTTGAGAATTCCTGCCCTGGCCATGTCGCGGTATTCCGAAGGAAGCGCTTTCAACGCGCTGTCGCTGCATGCGGCAAGCATGATGCCGGCTGTCATATCGCTGATCGCTCCCCTGTCGGAAAGACTCACTATCAGGGCACGGGCTGTTCCGCTGTCAAGCTCGTCGCCAATGCAGTTTACCACATGCATCAGCGCCGACGTGCCGGTGATCTGAACCCTCGTTATTCTGATATATCCTCCCCCTCCGCGTCTGCTCTCCACCAGGTACCCTTGCTCCGGTGTAAAGCGTGACGTGATGACGTAGTTGATCTGGCTCGGTACACAGCCCATCTGGTCTGCCAATTCGTTGCGGCGAATCTCCGCGGTTCCGTCCCGGCTGTCCAGCATTTCCATAATGTACCGCGCAACCTGTTCGCTCATTCTCATTTGATGATCATCTCCTAAAGGTCTTTGTCTTTGACTATCCTTGACCTTTGTGATTACTATTATACTCATTGGTCAGAAAAAGTCAAAGTCATAAAAAGTCAGTTTTATGTCAACTATCGGTTGCAATCTCGCGTTTTCTTACAAATGCTTCGTTTTTCTAATTTTTTTATCATTTTGCAATAGAAAACAGGACTGCGTTCCATCAAAACACAGCCCTGTATATTCCAATATTATAATGTGAAGAAAAATTTCCAAAACAAAACGTCAAGCTGTTCCGGTTAAGGATTATTTGCTTCTTCCTTTGCTTTCTTTTCGGCTTTTTCCTTTGCTATACTTTTATAGATGTCCTCCGATATATCCTTGTCCCTATACACCAGATTGTACCAGTATTCGGCGTTTCTCTTCAAGTCAATAGCAAGAACATACGTGCCGCTGATCATTTTGGATTTGTGCGTTTTATCAATCGGGATTCTGGCATTCACCTGTTCGTAACTCATTATTTCAGGCACATCCAAAAGCAGCGACATGATTTCCGTCTGCCCGATGTTGGTGGTAACATAACGCAGACAACGCTCTGCAAAAGAATTCAGCTTTTTGGCATTCATCTTCTTGATGGCTTTGATTATTTCGGTAATAACCTTGCGCTGGCGTTCTGTTCTGCCGAAATCGCCTCCGCCGACATAACGAACTCTGGTATATGCAAGCGCCTGAATACCGTTAAGATGGAAATTACCTGACTTTACCGGGAGATATACTCTGCTGTCGGGCAGACGATAAGCCTGATTCATCTCTTTGATATAATAATTATTCATAACCTTGACTTCTTCGGCACTGACATACATATTGATTCCGCCGAGGTAATCAATGATACTGATAAAATTATAGAAATCCATATGAACATATTTATCAATCTTGATCCCGAAATTTTCATCGAAAGTCTGGAAGAACAGATTCGCGCCGCCATATCCAAATGCCGCATTGAGCTTTCCCTTACCGGCCTTACGCTTGGGGTTTTCCGGAATATCTACCAGAATATCTCTCATAAATGATGTAATGAAAATCTTCTTGGTCTTTTTGTTGATAGACACCAGCACCATTGCATCTGAATTGGTTCTGTACCGTCCCCTCGCGCGGGAATCGGTACCGAGGATCATCACATTTGTAATATCACTGTCAGAAAAATCAAAATCGAGTTTTCCGTTACCATATGAATTGGCAAGTTCATCCAACTGGCGTTTTTCGTCTTCACTCATATTATTGCTTATTTCATCGCCATCCTGAACATCGGTGCCGGTAACGTCTTCAAAGTTATCTTCATTTCCAGTAACAATGTTCATCTTGCTGTAATAATGATAAAACGCGCCGTATGCACATGACATCAGTATCACAACAACACCTAATATCGAAGTAAAAACATAAAGCAGCTTTGTGACAGTTTTGCTTCTCTTTGATTTTCTTCTGCCGGAATTCAAAATGAATCATCCCTCTCTGATAAACTCAAATGCAATCTGTGACTGATATTTTTATTTTCCGTAAACCAGCTTATACCAATATTTCTTGTTCTTGTCAAAATTGACACCGAGCACGGATGCTCCTCTGATCGTCATATACTTATAAGAACCGTTAATCGGCATTCTGCCGTTCACTACCTTATAATTGAGATATTCCTTGGCATTGAGAAGCAAAGACATGACTTCACCCTGTGACAGATTGGTTGTCACCATGGGGAGTACGATGTTTGCAAGTTTATTGATTTCCGAAGCGCTGAGGGTTTTGGTCTTTTTGATGATATGACCCAAAACATTGCGCTGACGTTCCGTTCTTGCAAAATCCGTGCCGACATATCTGACACGCGTATAGGCCAGCGCCTGAATACCGTTAAGATGATATACGCCGGTACTGTTGGGCGTGATCTTGTTTGATGTTGTCTTCTTCTTGACGCTCTTGTTGATGTATGGAATATATGTTTTATTCATGACGTTGATTTCGGCTTTCGAGAGCTTCATATCAACGCCGCCAACCGCGTCAACCAGCTTGATAAAATTATAAAAATCTATCTGGACATACTTATCAAGATGAATGCCGAAGTTTTCTTCAAATGTCTTGAAAAGCAGCTTCGGACCGCCGAACACAAAAGCGGCATTGAGTCTGTTCTTGCCTACGCCGGGAATTTTGACGTAAGTATCTCTCAGAACGGAAGTCATGGTCAGTCTCTTGTTCTTTTTGTCAATGGAAAGAATGACCATTGTGTCGGTACGGCTGCGTTTGTTGCCCTTCTGACGGCTGTCGGTACCGACCAACAGTATATTGGTCACATCCTTGCTGGTTGCCTTGACAGTGTTGGCCGCGGTATCCTTTTTCGTGGTACCGGTTTCGGACGCCGTATCATCGTCTGAACTGTTTTCATCCAGACCGTCTTCGCTCGAAACCTTGTTCTTTTTGCCGTCGGTCTTTTTGCCGTCCGCAGTTTCCGACGATACACTGTCTTCATCGAAGGAGTTGGCTTCCTCAAAGAACTCATCAAGCTGGGCGCGTTCTTCATCGGTCAGCTCATTAACATTGATTTCATCCTCTTCATAATCTATAGCGGTCACTATCTCATAATTATCCTTCAGCGACGTGATGTTCATCTTGTTGTAATAGTGAAGAAAAACGCCGTATGCGGAAGCAAACACGATAATCACCAATCCCAGCAAAACGCCGAGAACTACTATGAGTTTCTGTCTGATGGTAAGCTTTTTCTTGGTCGTTCTGCCGGAACTCATGTTTTTTGCATCAGATCTCATTCTGCATCAATTCCTTTCATAATCTGATAATATTCCCCAGCCAAATCGCCTGCATAGGTGTTTTAGCTGAAGAATACCATCAGTACTACATTGTATCAGAGAATTATGACTTTTACTTTTTTATTTTATTAATTTACTATTACAAACCTAACAAAGAAAAAATCCCGGCAGACATGCAGATAACAATACAGACTGCCGGGATCATTATCAATAATCAAAAATGACTATCCGAAAAAACTCCAAGCTCAAATAATAATCAGATTACGCAAGCTCAGCAAAGTACTTGATGGTGCGAACCATCTGGCTGGTGTAG
Source organism: uncultured Eubacteriales bacterium (assembly GCA_900317765.1). Taxonomy (GTDB): domain Bacteria; phylum Bacillota; class Clostridia; order Oscillospirales; family Acutalibacteraceae; genus RUG762. Next base: position 25,805 of record ONID01000079.1, read on the forward strand.
GAATTCTCGTTGTCATACCAAGAAACGACCTGAACCTCATAGAGATCATCAGCGATCTTAGCAACCATTGTCTGGGTAGCATCGAAGAGAGAACCGTATCTCATGCCGATAACGTCAGAAGAAACGATCTGATCCTCGTTGTAGCCGAAGGACTCGGAAGCAGCAGCCTTCATAGCGGCATTGATGCCTTCCTTGGTGATGTCAGTGCCCTTGACAACAGCGGTAAGGATGGTGGTGGAACCTGTGGGAACAGGAACTCTCTGTGCGGAACCGATGAGCTTGCCGTTGAGCTCAGGGATAACAAGACCGATAGCCTTAGCAGCACCGGTGGAGTTGGGAACGATGTTGGCAGCGCCGGCTCTTGCTCTTCTGAGGTCGCCCTTTCTGTGAGGACCGTCAAGAATCATCTGATCGCCTGTGTAAGCATGGATGGTGCTCATGATACCGCTCTGAATAGGAGCATAGTCATTGAGAGCCTTTGCCATGGGGGCGAGGCAATTGGTGGTGCAGGAAGCAGCGGAAATGATGGTGTCCTCAGTGGTCAGAGTGTTCTCGTTAACGCTGAAAACGATGGTGGGAAGATCGTTGCCTGCGGGAGCGGAAATAACAACCTTCTTTGCGCCTGCATCGATGTGAGCCTGGCTCTTTGCCTTGGAGCAGTAGAAGCCTGTGCACTCGAGAACAACGTCAACACCGATTTCGCCCAGGGTCTTGCCGTCAACTGTGATGGTACCGGCTTCGTCGTCAGCCTCTACAGTGTGAAGGCCTTCGCCGATTCTGCCGCAGTAACCGCCCTGAGCGGTATCGTACTTGAGCAGCTGAGCAAGCATGGAGGGCTTGGTGAGGTCGTTGATAGCGACAACTTCGTAGCCTTCAGCACCGAACATCTGTCTGAAAGCGAGACGGCCAATGCGGCCAAAACCATTAATAGCAACTTTTACTGACATGGGAAAGTTACCTCCTAAAGAAAATTTCTGATTATATAATATCCGTCAAATTTTCAAAAAATTTTTATATTATTTTTTATAGAATCCTTATGAATAATACGGATTGCCCTTGGCCCATTTATCGGTCGGATCCCAACCGCCGTTTTTCTTGAGTTTTTTAGGCAGATCCTTGATCTTGAGATCGGTACTGTTGCGGTTCACCACATGAACCTGCGTTCCTTTTGGCATATTCAGATAGATCCAGTAAGCGTCACGGGCACAAAGCTGAATGCTTCCGTCCGTAGCTGCCTTGCCGATATTCTCGTATCTTCCGTCAATCATTGTCCAGGCCTTTTTCTGGCTGTACGATACCGTGCTGATATAATAATTGTTTTCTTTGCTGATCAGGCATCCGTACTGCGCAAATTCCTTTTCGCCGATCGTCACCCATTTTTCCTTCTTCTGAATGGTATAAACGCCCTCTTTGGTCGGGGTTGTATCAAGAGCTCCGGTCGAGCATTTCATATAATGAAACGTATGATTATATTCTCCGCTTTCATCCTTCTGATATACCACTATCGTCTGATTTCCGGTGTAAACGACCATATAAAACTCGGATTTGTAATCGGGATTGAGAATGTCCTTTTCCTCAGAAGCCGAAGTATCCACTGACGATACATCAGCAGACTCCACTGACGACTCGGCGGAAGAAGTTTCATCTGTGCTCACCGTTTCCTGAGGAGCACTCTGAACGTCTGTCTCGGAAACCTTGCCAGTCTGTGTATCATCTGCCACCGGAACCGGACCGCCCAAATCTTCACTGACGGAACGTTTTCCCCGATAGACCATCACAGTAAAAACAATGAGCATCAAAGCCACGGCGCAAAGAGAGATTCCAGCAATCGTTATTCT
>ONID01000075.1 GCA_900317765.1 uncultured Eubacteriales bacterium
TCGTCAAGGATCAGAGCAAGCTGAACGAACTGCTGCTGAAAGAGCTGGACGCAAGGTATCCCGAAATGAAGATTACCGAGCGGGAAAACCTCTTTGAGGCGTATGACATGAATGTGACCGCAACCGACCTGGAACAATTTGCCTACACCTTCACACTTGACCCTGACGGCATCTGTTTTTATTTCAGCGCCTATGATCTGGGTTCCTACGCGGATGGTGTTCAGATGGTCAAGCTGCTCTACAACGCCGCGCCGGATCTGTTTGTCGAGGACTACTCTGTCAGCGGTGGTTATGTGTCGGGGCTGGTGGAAAAAGGACTGTACGATTTCGGCGGCGACGGAACTTTGGACGAAATCAGTTTTTCCGGCATTGAGGAGGAACTGAACCAGTATTATAAAGGTTACAACATGGACACCTTCGTGGTTCATACGGAGGACAACCGCGACTATCTGTACGTTATCACGCACATGGACAACGACGGCAGCAATCTGCTGATCTTTGATCTTGGCGGAGAAAAACCATCGTTGGTGGAGGATACCGGTTACGGTCTGTGCTTAGCGGGTCTGGAAGAAAAGAAGGTCTACGGTTACGAGCTGATCACTGACACCAATGATTTCACCCTGACCTTCCGCTGCGACCTGCTGGCGACGTTCACCGCCACCTTCCAAACGTCCGTCGGAGCGGACGGCAAGCCGGTGCTGCCGGAGGACGGATATTATGCCGTTCCCGAATATGTCAACACGCTGGAGTCCGCCAAGGCTTTCAAGGCGGACATCGTGGATGAAAGCGGCGAAGTGGTGAGCAAAGAAGTGGAAATTCCCGCCGGAGAGACGTTCAAACTCATCCGCACGGACGGCAATACCATCGTGGACGCCAGATTGTCCGACGGGAGACTTGCCCGGTTGGAACTCGAACGCGGTGATGACTCCTATTTAGCCACTGTCAACGGACAGCTTTCAGAGGAAGAAGCCTTTAAAACGCTGTACTATGCGGGATAAGTTCCTCCCGCCATAAAATAAACCGACCCCATGAGATAAAGCTCCCCATCGGAAGCGCACCCCATGGCGGTCGGTTTTTGTTGTTCGGACGGATGGAGGGAAGAAAATGGTATTGCAGGCAATTGCCTGTCGCTCTGACCGAGAGAGTGAGGGATTTGCCAAGGGCAATGCTCTGGTTTGTCGGCTGCTGCGTGACGGAAAGCGGAGAATAATTGTAATTGACCGTAACGGAACTGCCGAAAATGTCCTTTTTTTCAAAAAGTGATATTGCATTTCCGGAGAAAATGTTATATGATAGAAATGTCGTTTTCTTAGCAGAACGCCTTTCGGAAAATGATTGAAAAGGAGCAACACAATATGTATTATACAAATGTACTCGATCTGATCGGGAATACGCCGCTGATCAGTCTGGAACAGACAACCGGACTGCCGATTTACGCCAAAGCGGAATTTTTGAATCCCGGAGGAAGTATCAAAGACCGTATTGCTTTGAATATGATAGAGCAAGCGGAGAAGGACGGACGTTTAAAGCCCGGCATGACTATCATTGAGCCTACCTCCGGCAATACCGGCATCGGTCTTGCGCTGTGCGGCGTCCGGAAGGGCTACCGCGTGATCATCGTCATGCCCGAAAACATGAGCGAGGAACGCAAGAAAATCATCCGCGCACTCGGCGCGGAACTGGTGCTGACCGATCCCAAACTGAGCATCGGCGGTTCGGTGGATAAGGCACTCGAAATTGCCGCCGGTTCGCCCGAATACTTTGTGCCGCAGCAGTTCCAGAACCAGGCCAATCCCCAGATGCATTACCGCACCACAGCCGTTGAGCTGACACAGCAGCTCGGGAAGAAAATAGACATCTATGTCTCCGGCATCGGCAGCGGAGGAACCTTGCAGGGAGTGGCACAGTATCTTCTGGAACAGAATCCCGACTGCAAGATCGTGGCGGTGGAACCGCTGAATGTGTCCGCCCTGTTGGGAGACGAACCGGGTCTGCACCAGATTCAGGGAATCGGCGACGGCTTTGTTCCGGATATTCTGGACACTTCCATCATTACCGATATTATTGAAGTCTCGGACGAAGACGCTATCAACACCGCACGGGAGCTGGCAAGAGTGCAGGGATTGCTGGTGGGAACCTCCTCCGGCGCCAATGTCTGGGCTGCCAAAAAAATGGCGGAGAAATACGGCAAGGACAAGGTCATCGCAACCATCCTCGCCGACCGTGCGGAAAGATATTTCAGCACCGCGCTGATCTGAAGCGCTTTCAAAGGGAAAGGAGATGCTTCCGAATGGACGCCGCTGAGCTCAGGAATCAGAAAATCATCCATGCCGTGCTGACCAAAGAAAAAGCAGTCTGTCCCGGCGCGGTCGCGCTGATCGGAATTTACGGCTCCTTTCAGACAGGCGACATTCATCCGTATTCCGATCTCGATCTGCTGATCCTGATCAATGACGACCGCGGCTGGCAGCTGGGAACCGCCTTTTTGCAGGAGGATCAGGGCATCGCGCACGACATATACTGTACCACATGGGATTGGCTGCGACAGGACGCCTGTTATGAACATCCGCACATTGCCAAACTGATGGATGCCCGTATCGTCTATTGTGCCGACGAAGCATACCTGACCGAACTGGAAAAGCTGCGCAAGCAGGTGCGGAATCATCTGGCGGCGCCATTTGAAAAAGCCGATGTTGAGAAGGCTGAGAAGGCGCTGAAAGAAGCGATGTACTGTTACGCGGCAGCCATGACAGCGGAGAAGCTCAGCGATGTACGCAGACAGGCAGGCAATGTCGTTTACTGCGCGGAAAACGCGGTTGCCATGCTGAACAAGACCTATTTCCGCAAGGGCGTGAAACGGCGTTATGAAGAACTGGAAGCCATGGAAAGACGACCGGAAGACCTGTGCGGGCTGATCGAAAGCATCGTCACGGCAACAACGGTCAACGGTCTGAAAGATGGGCTCACGGCGTTGGTGCGGGAACTCAAGACCTGTTTCGAAAGGGAAAAGCAGTCCTTCCGGACAGCCAAAAAGGCCCCGGACGCAGAAGCCCTCAAAGGCACCTTTGAAGAGATGTTTTCCAATTGGCACGGAAAGATGTATCTTGCCGCGGATACCGGCAACCGTTATCTGGCGTATATGAGTCTTTGCAGCCTGAATGAAATGCTGTCGGAGATCGCCGACGGAGTTGACATTGCAGCGTATGACGTGCTTTCGGTTTATGATCCCGAAGACCTGAGAAAGACAGCGGAGGAATTTGACGCGCTGTTGCGGGATTATCTGGGTGAATACAGGAAAGCCGGATGGCAGGAGAAAAGATTTCGTGACATTGACGCGTTTGCGGCAGACTATCTTTCGTCCATCGGAGAAGAAGCACAGCCATGACATGCCGGAACGGATCGCGGATCCGGTATAGCGGAATTTCGACCATAAAAAACCTCGCACCAGGTGAGGCGTCGACCGACTGACTGTCGGAAAACGCGCTGGCGCGGGGTTTTTGATTATCATGCGGATGGAAGGTTATTCGGCGTCGGCGATGTAATACACATTCTGATCGGTCTGGTAATTGGCGATCAGCTTCTTTTGTCCGGCTTCGGTGTGGAAGAAGTAGACGCTGGTCACACGGTTGTCGTCGGCTGTGTCATAGTATTTCCACGAGGAAAGACCGGGAATCTCTCCCTCTTTCATTTCCGCCTTGCGGTCAAAGATGCATTTCACACCGAGCTGTTCCTCGGCGCTGTCCATGTAATAGTAGATATCCGAATTGTCAGCAACGTCGGTCACGTCGTCCTTGAAGCGGTAAAACGCAAATTCTTCCCATGTATTTCTTTCCGTGCGGTGCTTCGCCCACAGTTCGCCCTTCTTGTACTTATGATGGACGTCCGTCCGCTTGATCAGCATGCCGAGCTGTATCATTCCTTCGGAAATCTGCTCCAGCGTGCGGTCAGTATGAAGGTAGTAAACGGAACGGGTCGGCGGTGTGTCGAGTTTTTCTATCGTGAAGCCGTACTTGGCTGCGATGCTGTCCGCCTTCTCTTTGATGGTGTCGGTCACATAATCATAGTAGCTCTCATCCCAGCTGTTGAAGGTGTTCTCTACATAGCCCAGGGAAAATCCGTCAAATTCCGGTTTGTAGGCTCCGCTGGAAATGGTGAACGCAAAGCCGCATGTGTCGTCGGTAAAGTGACAGATGTTCTTGTACTGCTGTCTTTCCAGACGCACGAAGGTGCAGGGCGGACAGTTTTCTCTCGCCTCCTGCCGGAGTTCAATCTCGCTTTTCAGCCTCACCATGCCTGCCGTCGGCTTTTCACTGCATGACGCCAGCAGCATCGGCAGCAGCACCAGTGTCAGACAAATCAGTTTCCGGGCAGTCCGGGCTGCCTTTCTCATAGTCCTCACTCCTACTGTTTCATTTCTGTCAATAATATATCACATTCCCGCGGCAGATGTCAACCTCTCCCGTCTGACCATGCCCGAAATGACGTATTAAAGCTCCGGCGACTGAATTCCTGCCTTCAGCTGGGCGATCAGCGCCGACGAGGGAACGGTCATGCCCGACTCCGCCCAGCTGATGAGCATGCTGTGCATGCCGCCGACACTGTACGCCAGCGGGTAAGGAAGCGGCTCGGAAAATTCCCTGGCTTTCTCCGTCGTGCGCACGGCGACAAATATTTTTTCGGCATTGCGATAGACGTATTCAAACAGCCGGGGCAGCAGTTCATTCCTGCCCAGCAGCATAAGTATCTCCCGCCGTCTCGGTCTGCCGGACAAGAGAACGCGATACCACAATCCCCACATTTCCGCGAAGGATATTATTTCCGCGGGTGAGGAAATAACCTCTGACAAATGAGCTTTTTGAGGGATGTTTTTCTGTCATCCATCCGAACAAATACAAAGTGAATGGAACGGGTCGTTACCTGAAGGAAAGACAACGGCCCGTTCCGTTTGTCATGCGCGGAAATATACTTGCAATTTGCAGGAAGGTGTGCTATAATACCAAGGTCATTCGGGGAAACAGGTGAAAGTCCTGTACGAGCCCGTCGCCGTGAGATGCGAGATTGATAAAAAGATTTTGTTTTCTATCTGACGCCGCAGTCGGAGACAAGCCATTGGGAGTGTTTTTCCTCCTGAGAAGGCGAAAGCAAATGCATCGAGTCGAAATATCCGGATGGCTGCAATCCCTGTAACATGCCGCGGAAGCCGGCAAGGGGAAAATGTAATATTTTTAAGGAGTTGTACAACTATGAAAAAGACACTGTTTTCAAAAACGTTGTCGTTCATCGCTTGTATCGTGCTGACTGCGGCTATGGCACTTGTTACAACCGGTTGCAATGACAGCAAAAACAAACCCGCCGATGATACGAAGGACACATCAAGCGTTGCCGCCGTATCGCAGACCGACGCCAAAACCGAGGAAAAGACCGACGTTAAGGTGCTGGGTGAGGGTCAGACGACATTCTCTTTCAAGGCCGTGGACGACGAAGGCAAAGAAACGGCATTCGAAATTCACACCGATCAGAAGACGGTTGGCGCTGCCCTGCTCGAATTGGGTCTGATCGCCGGAGAGGAAAGCACTTACGGTCTGTATGTCAAGACGGTAAACGGCGTGACGGTGGATTACAACACCGACGGAAAATACTGGGCGTTCTACATCAACGGCGAATACGCCATGACAGGCGTTGATTCCACTGAAATTACCGAAGGAGCGGAATACACCTTCAAAGTGGAGAAGTAATGAAGCTGAACGTAAAGGAAATCGCATTGTTCGGTATGCTGGGAGCTTTGATGTACGCTTCCAAAATCGCCCTGGAGGTTTTGCCGAACGTCCATCTGCTCGGCGTGTTTACCGTTTCAATGACGATCGTTTACAGAAAAAAAGCGCTCTATCCGATTTATATCTTTGTTTTTCTGCTGGGACTCTTTTCCGGCTTCGCGGTCTGGTGGATTCCTCATCTGTATCTCTGGACAGTGCTCTGGGGAGCTGCCATGCTGCTGCCGAAAAACATTCCGGATAAATGGAAACCTTTGGTCTACATGTGTCTCTGCTCCGCGCACGGATTCCTTTACGGAACCCTGTACGCGCCCTCTCAGGCATTGTTCTTCGGGCTGAATTTTCAGGGAACGATTGCATGGATTATCGCGGGACTGCCGTGGGACGCTGTTCACGGCATCAGCAATTTCTTCTGCGGCGTTCTCATTTGTCCGCTGATCATGGTGCTGAGGCAATCTCAAAGACAAGAACAATAACAGTATAACCAGGCGGTTGATGTCGGTTTCAGGGACAACAACCGCCTGGTTTTTTGTTTACCCGACCGTCATGGATTTCGGTTTTTTTCCTGTTATATTGCCTGCTTCACTCCGGCTGCTGCTCTTTTCCGGAAGGGAGGAAATCTGTCTGTCACCTGCTTGTCAAAACACACAAATTGAGACTGCAAATTATCGTTGCAACACACGGAAACTGTATTAATCACACAGTTTTATCACAACATACTGTATGTTATCAACAAAGTATTCTTTGTTTTTCTTAGACAATGACATAAATGTAGAAAAATAAATACAAAATTTGTTCATTAATTGAATTGAAAATGGTAAATATTTATAGTAGAATAACACTAACCGGGATTAAGAATCCCAAAAAAATATTTAGGAGGATTCCATAATGAAAAAAATTTTAGCACTCATCCTTTCTCTCGCAATGCTCACAGCGATGGCAATGAGCCTCGCATCGTGCGCTGAAGAAGAATCCGTTGATGTCGGTATCGTTCTCCCCACCAAGGAAGAACCCCGCTGGCTGCAGGACGAGACTTCCTTCAAGGAAGCTCTTGACAAGGCAGGCTTCACATCCGAAGTTCTTTTCTCTCAGGGCAAGTCCGACGTCGAGCTGAGCAACGTTGAGGCTCTTCTCGAGAAGAACATCAAGGTTCTCGTTATCTGCGCACAGGACGCAACCGCAGCAGGCGCTGCTGTCAACAAGGCTCAGGCAGCCGGCGTTAAGGTCGTTTGCTATGACCGTCTGATCACAGGCACAGAAGCTGTTGACTACTATGTAACCTTCAACTCCTTCTCCGTCGGCGTTGCACAGGGTCAGTACCTCATCGACGCTTACAAGGATAAGACAGGCGTTCCGCTGTACATCTACTCCGGTGCTGTTACAGACAACAACGCATTCATCTTCTTCGCTGGCGCATGGTCTGTTCTGAACAAGGCTGTTGCCGACGGTCAGTTCGTTATCCAGAACTGCCCCGACATCGCTGAATATGTAGGCAAAGAACTCGATCCTGAAAAAGATCATGAAGTTCTCGCCAACATCCTCGGCAAAATCACCACCAACTGGGATTTCGCAACCGCTAAGACTCTCGCAGAGGCTAACCTCGTTGATGCCGACGCTGCTGCAAAGGGCGACGTTGCTATCCTCGCTCCCAACGACGGTACCGCTCGTGCTATCGCTGATGCTTTCTCCGCTGACGCCGCTGTTACCAGCTATGTCATCACCGGTCAGGACGCTGAAATGGCTTCCCTCAAGTACATCCAGGACGGCAAGCAGAGCATGACAGTCTGGAAGGATACCGCTACTCTCGCAACCTCCACCTGTGATCTGGTTAACGCTCTTCTGAAGGACGAAACCCCCAAGGCTGTTGCTACCTATAACAACCAGGCTAAGGACGTTCCTTCCACCGAAGTTGCTGTTACAGTCGTTGACAAGGATAAGCTCGCAGAACTCATCGCAGCCGGCACATTCGAGCAGGCTAAGATCGACTCCGCAAAATAATTGATATTGCTGACAGTTTGTCAAGCATTAGAAATTGGATTGCAATAAGCAATAAATACTAATCTCAAGCCGGTTCTGAGGCTCAAGCCATTTAGGCCAGTCTTGGAACCGGCTTTTGAATGAATCCGGTCGCAGTACCAATAACCACAGAACAGGAGGACCCGGTAATATGGAAAATGAATACATCCTCGAAATGAGGAATATTACCAAGGAGTTCCCGGGCGTAAAAGCTTTGGACAACGTGAATTTCAAAGTTCGCAAGGGCGAAATTCACTGTCTTGTAGGCGAAAACGGCGCAGGTAAATCGACACTGATGAAGGTGCTTTCCGGCGTGTGGAAATACGGAACCTATACGGGCGATATCGTCTACGAAGGCGAAGTGCAGAAATTCCACAATATAGCTGACAGTGAAGCCAAAGGCATCGCCATCATCTATCAGGAGCTTGCGTTATTCCCGGAGCTTCCCATTTATGAAAACATCTTTTTCGGACACGAAATCATGTCAGCGGGACAGGTCAACTGGAACGAAACCATTGTCAAGGCAAAGGAAATGCTCCAGAAGGTCAGACTCAATGTCGACCCGTCCATGCCCGTCAAGAGGCTCAACACAGGCAACCAGCAGCTTGTCGAGATAGCAAAGGCTCTCTCAAAGAACTGCAAGCTGATTATTTTTGACGAGCCGACGTCTTCTCTGAACGAGGACGACAGCATCAATCTTCTCAACATCATGCGTGAGCTCAGAGATCAGGGCATTACCTGTATCATGATCTCTCACAAGCTGCGCGAGGTAACAGCCATTGCAGACACCATCACGGTACTGCGTGACGGTTCCACCATCTGCTCACTCGACGCAAAGACCGACGACATCTCGGAAGCCAACATTATCCGCAACATGGTCGGCCGCAGCATAGACGATGTTTACCCCAAGCGCGAGACAAAGAACTTCGGCAACGTCATGTTTGAGATCAGAAATCTCACCGTCGAGGATCCAAAGACCGGACGCGAGATACTCAAAAACGTCAATCTCAACGTGCGCAAAGGCGAGATTGTCGGCTTGCAGGGATTGATGGGCGCAGGTCGTACAGAGTGTGCGCTGACTGTATTCGGCAATCCCTATGGCTATAAGATCAAATCAGGCGAAGTCATCATGAACGGCAAATCCAGAATGTTCAAAAGTCCTCGGGAGGCAATCAAGAACGGACTTGCCTATGTTTCGGAAGACCGCAAGGGCAACGGACTTGTGTCCATTGACTCCAACAAGGAGATTCTGATTGCCAACAAGTACAAGGACGACATCAACATCAAAGCGCCGTCTATCGCCCAGAAGGTCAACAACCTGTCTGGCGGCAACCAGCAGAAGGTGCAGATTGCCAAATGGCTCTTTACCGAGCCGAAGGTGCTGATCCTTGACGAACCTACACGCGGCATCGACGTCGGCGCAAAGCTCGAAATATACACCCTGATGAACAAGATGGTGGAGGAAGGCATGTGTATCATCATGATTTCCTCCGAGCTTCCCGAAGTTCTCGGTATGTCCGACCGTCTCTACGTCATGAGCGAAGGACAGATCACCGGCGAGCTTGACGCTTCCGAGGCCACAGAAGAAAAGGTCATGAAGATGGCTATTAACGCCTTCTGCGGCTGAATCCCCAGAGGAAGAGGTCACAAAGACTGCTACGGATGCATCCGTGGATGCAACTGTGGATGCATCCGTGGATGCAACCGCGGACGAAGTCAAAGAAGAAGTTTAACCACAAACAGCGATTGAGGGAGATAATAATATGGAAACTAAGAAAAAATCTTTAGGCTCAGAAGTTGTTACTCTTTTAAAAAACAACATCAAGAGCTACATGATGTACATTGCTCTGGTCGTTATCATGCTTGTATTTCAGATCTGGTCCGGCGGAAAGTTCTTCAGAGCCTCCAATATCACCAATCTGTTTAACCAGGCAGCTTATGTCGGCGTGCTTGCCATCGGCATGACGCTGATCCTCATTCTCAAGCACATCGATCTTTCGGTCGGTTACGTCGCCGGCTTTACCGGCGCTCTCGCAGCCATTCTCATGCAGTCCTACGGCGTCAACGAATGGCTTGCCATTCTCATCGTCATGGTCGTCGGTCTGGTCATCGGTCTTTATCAGGGTCTGACCGTCACCCGCCTGGGCGTTCCGGCATTCGTCGTGACCCTCGCCGGCATGTTCATCTTCCGCGGACTGCTTTCCCGCACACTCGCCGAATCCGGCACTGTCGTTGTCAGTCAAAAGGGCTTCCTCGCACTCTGCAACGGCTTTATTCCCGACATTCCCGTCAAGACCGGCATCCATATGGTGACCATGATCGTCGGCGTGCTTGGCGTGATTATTGTCATACTGACCCAGATCAAAAACCGCAAGAATAAGCAGAAGTATCAGTTTGAAGTGGTTTCCACTCCGATCTTTGTTATCGGCATGGTACTCGTTTCCGCTGTGATTCTGGCTATCTGCTGGGTTCTCGCAACTTACAAAGGCATTCCTTGGAGCGCTGTCATCGTCGGTGTCATCCTGCTGATCTACACCTTCATGCTCAGCAAGACCAAGCTCGGCAGATACATTTACGGTATAGGCGGCAACGATCAGGCAGCGGAGCTTTCCGGCGTCAATGTCAAGCAGGTTACCCTGTTTGCCTTCTGCTCCATGTCAGTTCTGGCTGCTGTCGCCGGTATACTCTATACATCCCGCCTTTCTTCCGCCACTCCTACCGCCGGCAACGCCTTCGAGATGGACGCTATCGCCTCCTCTTACATCGGCGGTACAGCCGTCAGCGGCGGCGTTGGCAAGGTTACCAACGCAATCATCGGTACTTTCGTTATCATGGCACTCACCAACGGCATGAACCTCATGATGGTCGATATTTCCTATCAGTACATCGTCAAGGGATTGATCTTCATCATCGCCGTTGCATTCGACGTGCGTACACGCAATAAGTAATTTGAAGCACAAGACGTCAAGGCGTCGTTCTTCAGCGAAAGCATAAATCATCCGGGGGCGTCAGATTGACCCCCTGGTAACGACAAATCCCACAAACGCCCTTCAGCCGGTGTTTGTGGGATTTTTTTGCGCGCCGGAATAGTCCATTTATGCCCGTCTGAATATCCGTTCCTTCCGTTCTCCCTACGCAATCTTCTATGATCAGGAACGGCTTTGCCGCCTTCGCGGAGCCCTCTTCCCTATCGCACAATCATTCTTCATCTGATCGCAGATTCCTCTATTGACAACCATTCCTACAGATGATGATGATTTTTTTCTCGGGATGTCAGTTATCTTTCCACGGTACGTATCTTTAGCTTACCGTTCTTGACGGATAACGTGATGCTTCCGTCAACCGATGTGCTGTAAACATGTCTGAAACCCATGTTCCGCAGTCGTTGGCAAAGTTCATCGGCTTTACTCTCTTTGGCTGTGACGATGATCGCTCCTACAGTCAGAACCTCTGTTTCGCTTATCTCCTTGCCCGCAATCACCGCGTCACAGCTTCGCCAGCTCTCGGGAAGCAGCGCACAGTTCCCCTTTTCGGGGCAGATCACGGCGGTTGCCTCGCCGCAGGTCAGACGCTGCCATTTACCGCCCTTGCTGTCGGTGAAAGTTTCAAGACAGAGTCCAAGCGATTCATTTTTTACACCGCTTTCATACGGACAGACCTCCGCTTCTGTCCTTTTATTCAGGTCAATGTCTGTGATCAGATAATCGGGTGAATACTCATCTATCAGACGGTAGATATTGCCGCTGCGCGATGCGGAATCGTCCGACACCGCAACCGCATCCACCTTCATCACGCCCTTGGTGCGCAGCGCATTCCTGATGACCGATAAATCGTAGGAATCCCCTCCCGCTTCGGCTATCAACGCGTGCGTGCGGTTCTTTGCGCAAACGCAGACGGCTCCGCTGTTTACATCAAAAACGATCATCTCCGCGCCGGTGAGGAATAACTGATGCGAAAGCATGGCGGCAAACAACAGCGCTGCCATCTCGCAGAGCACAAAGCCACGCAGTCTCTTCCCGAATGCTTTGCTCTTGAGACGGCGGTTCATGACAAACGCACAGACTGTCAGCAGAATGACAATCAAGAAAAAAGAAGGCATATAGGAATAGCTCGTGTTCACGGCAGCAAACGGCAGTTTTGCCAGTGCAGCGGTGACGGATTCAAGATAGACGCAGATAACCGCCGCTGCAAACCGGAAAACCAGCGACAACATCCAGCCGATCAGCGGAATACAGTATATGGCGGAAGCGATTATTCCGATGATGAGAAATGCACATGCAAAATAGACGCAAAGAATATTGGTGACCGGCGAGATAAGCGATACCGTACGAAAGTGTATCGCAGTAAGCGGAAGTATGGCTATGCAGGCGGTTACGGTATTTGCCGTCAAACCAATCATGCGCTTTCCGGCATTTCTGATCAGACTGCTTTGGGGCATCCTATGTGTTCTGTTCAAATACTTCCTCACCCGATACAGCATGGCGCAGTTTACCCTGCCGGCGGCGAAAAGCAGCCCGAGTGTGGCGCAGACCGAAAGCTGAAGACCTATGTCTGCCGCTGCCCACGGATTCACAATGCACATCAGCAAAATGGAGATCGACATCGAGGTCATACTGTCTACATTCCGCCTTAACAGACAGCCAAGCTGCGCCATGATATGCATGACTCCTGCTCTGACCACAGACGGTGGGAATCCGGTTACAGCCATGAAAACAAGAATGAATCCGAGAATGAATATCGACGCTTTCCTCTTCGTCATTCTCAACCGACGCAGCAGCACAGCAAAAGCAAGCGTCAGCAGTGTCAGATGAAGTCCCGAAACAGCCAGCATATGGGCAATCCCCGTCGTGCGGAAATTATCCACTGTCCGGCTGTCCATGTAGTCGGTGTCCCCAAGCAGCATGCCGCAGAGCATGGCAGACGTCCGTTCAGGCAGCGCTTTGCGGATGCAGGAGACGACGCTTCGCCTGATTTTCTCAGGGATGTATCTCATGCGGAAGCCGCTTTTTATCACCTGATGGCAGCTGTAGGGCTTGCACCACGCACGCGCGTTTATTCCGTCTGCCCTCAGAGATGTCGTGCTGCTGTAACCGGTTTCATCGCTGCCTTGCAGAAATTGCACTTCGCAGGTCAGGCGGTCGCCTTCCATCGCTTCCTCTATTGTGTTGCGGCTTGTCACGAGTATGCGTATATTCTGTTTGACGCCCGGAAGGTCAATTTTCTCGGTTTCAATTATGTAGCGCCAGCGTCCGTACTGCCTTCGTGGTATTTCGCATATCTCTCCCGAAATGACACAGGACTGCCCGCTCAGTTGGTCCGATAGATCATTGGCTCTGACCTGACAACAGGCAATGACAAGAAGAGCTGCGGATGCCGGCAACAGAGCGGCAAGGATGTCACGCTTTTTTTCACTGCAAACAAAACAGGCTGCGATCGCAATGACCGCAGCCGTGACGCACAATGTAAAATTAACCTCGGGAAACAGACAGACCGCCGCCGCTGACGTTGCCAGATAAATAAACCCGATAACGGCAAGAGGTCGCTTCATGTAGTCAGCTCCCTTTCTGTTTGTTAGTAACTGTGCAGAAATAATTAATACATTTTAACTCGTCAGAAAGACGAAGGATACTATGCTTTTTGGTAACTAATGACGGATTAAATTCTGCACAGCACCTTCGGAAAGCACAGCGCACTTTGCGACGATGTCGCTTCCCGCCTGCTCTGCAAGAGCAACGACGGCATTGAGGGAACCGCCGGTGCTGATAACGTCGTCAAGCACAACCACTCTCTTGCCCTTCAGTTCCGCGGCGTCATCCTCGCCGAGATAGAGCTTCTGCATCCCTTTGGTGGTGATGGACTGATCGTCCACGCTCAGCGCGTTGCCCATGTAGACCTTCATAACCTTGCGGGCGACGACGTATTTCTTACCCGACTGACGGGACATTTCATAAGCCAGCGGAATGCTCTTGGCCTCGGGCGTCAGAATCACGTCGAATTCGGGGAGCTTGGCAAGCAATGCCTCGGCTGACTTCTCGGTGATCTCCACATCGCCGAAAAGTATGAAGGCGGCAATGTCGATCTTGTCGTTGACGGCAAACTTCTTAAGCTGACGCTTACAGCCAGCAATGGTAATCTCATAGTAATCGTTCATAGTATTCATTTCCTTTACGGTTGAATCAGTGTTTCCGGCTGCATTGCCTGCAGCCTTGTTTTTTTTCCTGAATAATCCAAACATATAATTACGCCATCTTTTCCGGCAGCTTCCTGCCGCCTAAAATATGAAAATGTATGTGCTGTACGGTCTGGGCGCCGTCTTCACCGCTGTTGGTGACCACGCGGAAACCGTTGTCAAGCCCCTGTTCCTTGGCGATCTTTGCGATGATCTCAAAAATATGGGCGATCGCCGCGCTGTTTTCCGGAGTGATGTCGGCGGCGGAATTCGCTATATGCTCCTTGGGAATAACCAGAATGTGCACGGGAGCCATGGGGTTGATGTCCTTGAACGCCAGAACGCTTTCGTCCTCATAGACCTTTGTGGAGGGGATATTTCCCTTTGCAATTTCACAGAATAAGCATTCCATTTGTTTTCAATCTGTCCTTTCTTTGAAATAATCTCCCGAAATTTATTTTTTCTGCATGTCGAGCGTCTTTTCCAGCGCGTTGGCCAGTGCGCGTGCAATCTTGTTCGGATTGTTGATGATCCACTTGGCTGAATCCGCGTTGTCGTGATATTCCACCTCGGCGAGCAGACTGATCATGCCGAAATATGCCGGATCCCTGACTTCGCCGTAGCCTACATTGTCAAACGCTGTCATACCGTTGACCGTCTTGCTTCTGACGGTGGGGGTAAACGGGGAGATCTTGCCCATTTCGTCCGCCATGTTCTGTCCGAGTGCCTTGCTCTGGGCACATGCCGGGAAATAATAGCCTACCGCGCCGTATGAGCTTCCCGAAGAATTGGCGTTGCTGTGAATGGCGAGATAAACGTCGGCTTCTTTGTTGTAAGCGTCCGTGGGACGGGCGTTGAGGTTGATCAGCATCTCTACCGGCGGCATATATACCACACAGAGATATTCATCCTCGAGAATCTTTTTCAGCGCGTTGCCTACACGGTACATCTGAACGCCTTCGGTCGTGGAACCGGCTGCGTATGCATTGTGAGTCTGACGCGAGGGGGAAAGATATATGATCGGAACGCCGCCGTTTTTGAAGCTGCGGGTCGGTATGGTTTCGAATTCATCCGAAACGGTGGTCTTCTTGCGTGAAATCCACGCATCCTTGCCGTTCCAGTTGAAACGGAACCATGTCACGTCGCTGGAATCGCTGCCCCATTCGAGGGCGAGATATTTTGCGCCTGCGTTGAGGGTGCCCAGCTCCTTGTAATTGGTTCCGGGACCGCTGTATATCTTGGTGCCGTTGCTCTTTACCTTGAATGTGCGCTTGATATAGCGCTTGCTGCTCTTTTTGGTGATCATGGCAACCGCCGTGTTGCTGTCGGCGGTTTCGCCGGTCTCGTCGGTGACGCGGCAGTAAACCTGCATGACATGCCATGTGCAGTCTGCTACTCCGGTGATGGTTGCCGTCGTCTTTCCCTTCCAGAGTGTCCAGTCAGACTTGCCCGCCTTTTTGAAATACCACTGGTAGGTCAGACCGCTTCCTTCCGCCTTGACTGAGAATTTGGCTGTATCGCCCGAATGAACCGTTACCTGCGCGGGCTGCGTCGTGATCTTGATGGCAGGAACCACCGTAAGGGCAGCAGAGGATGAATTCACCCTGGATCCCGATTCATCGCTCACGCGGCAGTAGACCTGCATTTCATTCATGGACTCCTCTGCTTTCACAGACAGCGTCTGGGACGTCTGACCGTTCCAGACTGTCCACGATGTACCGCCCTTTACGCGGCGGTACCACTGATAGGAATATTCGCCCATGCCCTGCGCCTTCACACTGAATTCGACTGTTCTTCCGGCTGTAACGGTCTGTTTGACAGGCTGCGTGACAATCGTCAGCGGCTGATCGATTTTTATCACGGCAGGCTTTGAATCCACCGTTGCGCCCGCTTCATCGGTCAGTTTGCAGTACACCTGCATGAGATTCCATGTGGCGTTCGCCGTGGAGGATGTGGTCAGTCCGGTGTGTCCGTTCCAGATCGCCCAGTTCTGGGAACCGTCCTTTTTGTAGTACCACTGACCGCTGATCTCCCCTGTTCCCTGTGCCGACACACTGAATTTCGCCGCTTGTCCCGCCTTTACCGTCACGCCTTCGGGCTGTGTGAGGATTTTGAGCGGCTGTATCACCGTTACCGTGGAGGATTCCGACTGCACGCTCTTTCCTTCTTCATCGGTGATCACGCACCACACCTTCATGCGGTTCCATGTGGCATTGGCTGTCGCCGAGGTGACCGCCGAAATGTGACCCCTCCACAACGCGCCGTTCTGCGCGTCGGCTTTGCGGTAATACCACTGATAGCTCAGCTTGCCGGTGCCCTGCGCGGAAACCGAGAAGGTTCCCTTTTCACCTGCCTTGACAGAAATGTTCCGGGGCTGGGTGAGAATGGTGAGGGGCTGACGCAGACTCACTGTAGCAGAGTTGGAGGAAATGACATTTCCCGCCTGATCGGTGATTCGGCAATAAACCTTCATGAGATTCCATGTGGAATTGGCTGGGGCTGATGTGGTCGCGGTGGTATGACCGTTCCAGATAGCCCATGTCTTCCCGCCCGCCTTGCGGTAATACCACTGGTATTTCAGTCCCGTGCCGGACGCCTTTACCGAAAAGACCGCTGTCTCGCCGGCGTTGACCATGACATTGCCCGGCTGCGCGGTAATGACAGGGGGCGCGCTTTCAACAGGTGCTTCCGGTTCGGAAGTCACCGACGACTGGGAGGAAGAATCTCCTTCGGCATGCACCCTTGCCAATTCACCCGCCGGAGAAACGACATACGCCGCCGCGAAGGACAGCGTGAGTATCATCGCAACGGATTTTTTGAGTTTCATCCCGACCGATGAAGACAGAAGATCAGATATTCTCATTTTCAAACCGCCTTTTCTATAGATTATTATTTTTTCATCTTATATTATAGCACTTTTTTTATTGATTTTTTGACCGATATGTAAACAAGTCGGCTTTGCATATTTTGCATTTCTGATTATTTATTATTTTTTTACGTTTTGATCATCATTCCATGCGCTCAAATCAATTGACACATGCCCGACAACGGGGTATAATGGAAATAATTAATCAGAAACGAGGTAATGCACATGAAAAGCAAAAAGGCGTCAATACTGCTGCTGATCCCGGTTTTTGCAATGTTCGCTTTGTTTGCGCCGCTGATTTCCGGCTCAGACAGGATCGTATTTGCGGCAAACAGCGATTTTGAAATAACCGACGGCGTGCTGACCAATTACAGCGGAACCGGCGGCGCTGTGACGATTCCCTCCGGCAAAGTCACAGCCATTGCGGATCAGGCGTTTTACAACTGCGTGAGTATCACGTCGCTTACCATTCCCGAAGGCGTCAAGACCATCGGGGAAAAGGCGTTCTGCCAATGCAGTTCCATGACGGCCATCAGCATTCCGGCTTCGGTCAGGTCGATCGGAGATCTTTCCTTTGAGGGCTGCACAAAGCTCCGGACGATCACCGTCGCCTCCACCAGCGGTTATTATTCCTCCGAAGACGGCGTGCTCTTCAACAAGGATAATTCCCTGCTGATACGCTATCCCCAGGGCAAAACCACAGCCGATTACCATGTTCCGTCCTCCGTCACCGTGATCGAAAAATCTGCCTTTGCACAATGCCTGTCCCTGACCAGGATAACCCTTCCGACAGGACTGAAACAGATTCGTGAGAACGCGTTTGACGGGGATTCGGGTCTTATCTCGCTCACCATTCCCTCCGCGGTTTCATCCATAGGCAGCCACGCCTTCCGCTCGACAACCGGGCTGAAAACCCTCATGCTGGAAGCAAAGACACCTTCCTGCAATAAAAATGCCTTCCTCGGCTCGGGCATCCTCCGCATCCTGTACGCGGGCAGCACCACCCAGTGGGCGGACACGAACCTGAGCGACGTATTCGGCACACAGACCACGGTCTATTACGGAATGTCGGGCTTCCTTGTGGAAGATAACGTGCTGGTGTCCTACACCGGCTCCGCCGAGAGCGTTTCGGTTCCGGGATTTATCGTCAAAATTGATGAACAGGCTTTCCGCGACCGCAACTCCATGAAAAGCATCACCCTTCCCACATCGCTCAAATACATAGGTCAGTCCGCCTTTGAAGGCTGTACAAGCCTTCAACGCATCATGATTCCCACCTCGGTCATCTCGATTGAAAAATGGGCGTTTGACAACTGCGACAGCCTGGTCAAAATATCCGTCGCTCCCGAAAACAAGTATTTTTCCGCTTCAGGGGGTGTGCTCTACAACAAGGACAAGACCCAGCTGCTGCGCTATCCGCCCGCGCTCGAAGGCGACAGTTTTTCCATTCCGTCCTCCGTCACCAAAATCGGCATTTCCGCGTTTTCCTCATGCAGCGGGCTTGCAAAGGTGGAAATTCCCGATGAGGTCGTCACCATCGATCAGTTTGCCTTTGACAAATGCGCCAATCTCACCTCCATCAGGATTCCCGCATCGGTCAGGACTATCGGCAATTATGCCTTCCGCTCGAATAAAAAGCTCACATCCGTCACACTCGACGCCGTTTCTCCCACTGTCGGCACCGACGCATTCCTGAACAGCCCCGTCGCCAAGGTGATTTATGCCGGCAGTCAGTCGCAGTGGAACGCGGCAGGGCTGAACAAGGCGTTCGGCTCCTCGGCAACGGTTTATTACAGCTATAAGGATTTCAATATCGACGGCACAACGCTGCTTTCCTACAATGGCAGCGATCCGTCGGTGACCATTCCCGAAAATGTCACCAAAATAGCATCCCGCGCTTTTTATGACTGCACAGGCATGAAGAACGTCACCATTCCCGACAAGGTGACCGCCATCGGAGAGTCGGCGTTTGACGGATGCACCTCGCTGACATCCGTGCATATTCCGGCATCGGTCACATCCATCGGCAAATGGGCGTTTGACGGATGTTCGAAGCTCTCCGCATTCTCCGTGGCTTCGGGAAATCCGAACTTCGCCTCCTACGGCGATGCGCTCTACAATAAGGACAAGACAAAGCTCCTGCGCTATCCCGCGGGAAAAGCCGGAAGCAGCTGCACCTTGCCCGCCTCGGTAAAAATCATAGGCGAATCGGCTTTCACCTCCTGTCCGAATCTCACGGGCGTCGTCCTTCCCTCGGGACTGACGACCATCGAACAGGACGCTTTCAGCCAGTGCGTCAATCTCACGACCATCACCCTTCCCTCGACCGTCACGTCGGTGGGCCATTACGCCTTCAGGTCAAATGTCAGGCTGAAGACCGTCGTGATCATGGCAAAGGCTCCGTCGGTCAGCAGCAAGGCATTCCTGAACGACTCGGTGACTACGGTCTGCTTTGCCGGAACGAACAGCCAGTGGAATTCTGCGGGGCTGTCCGGGGTATTCGACGGCAATCCCGCCGTTTACTTCAATTACAAAGCGCCGGCAATTACCCGCCAGCCGCAAAGCCGAAACGCTGTCACCGGAAAGAGCATCACCCTTTCGCTCGAGGCAACGGGCAGCGGTCTCACATACCAGTGGTACTTCAAGAAGGCGGGACAATCGGAGTGGAGCACATGGAACGGTCACACATCCGCCTCGGAAAACGTCGTTCCCAACGACTCATGGAACGGCATCCAGCTCTATTGCAGAATCATTGACGCCGCCGGCGTAAAGATCAATTCAACCTCCGCCAAAATCACGCTGACCCAGGGCATTGTGATCACAACCCAGCCCAAGAGCGGATTTGTGGAAAGAGGCAAGACCGCGACGCTTTCCGTCAAAGCGACCGGCACCGGACTGCAATACCAGTGGTATTACAAGAAGAAGTCGCAGACCGCGTGGAATATCTGGAACGGACGCACACACGCTTCCGAAACCGTCACACCCAACGACACCTGGGACGGCATCCGTCTCTATTGCCTGATCAGGGACGCAAACGGCTATTCCGAAAAAACCGACGTGATCACCGTCACCCTGAAAGATCCGTTCAGGATCACTTCGCAGCCGCAGAGCAGAACGGTCAAAAAAGGCAGCGCTATCACCGTTTCTCTCAAGGCAACCGGCACCGGACTGCAATACCAGTGGTACTTCAAAAAGAAGACGCAGACCGCGTGGACGCTGTGGAACGGACGCACACGCGCTTCCGAAACCGTCACGCCCAACGACACCTGGGACGGCATCCAGCTCTATTGCCTTGTCAAGGACATTTCCGGCGCAACGGTCAGGTCGAACGCCGCAAAGATCTGCTTCGGCACACCGCTGGCCATCACCGCACAGCCGACCAGCAAGACAGGCTCACAGGGCGTGCCCGTCACCGTTTCCTTCAAGGCACAGGGAACCGGACTGAAATACCAGTGGTACTTCAAAAAGAAGGGGCAGACCTCATGGACGCTGTGGAACGGACGCACAGGCGCATCCGAAACCGTCACGCCCAACGCCACATGGGACGGCATCCAGCTCTACTGTCTGGTGACCGACGTCTCGGGCGCATCGCTCAAAACCAACGTCATTACCGTCAGTTTAACGGTCAGCGGCTGATCACAGACACACAAAGCAGATAGCAGGTAGCAGGTTCAAAATCATAACATGAAAAAACGGTGTACCGACCCTTTACAGGAATTCAGTACACCGTTTTAATTTTCAGCGCGAAGCGCTCATTGATTCATTAATTAATAATTGCCGTAAATAAAGGGGCTTCCTCCTGTGTAGGCAAGGGCGATGAGAAGACCGCAGAATACAAAGAAGGCGACAAGATTCCAGAATTTGCTCAGGTCGAGCACGGGATATTCCGCCCTGACAAAGCTGGTATTGAGCTTCCTTGCCTTCAGTTCCCTGCCGCGTGAACGCAATACGGCGGGCAGCATGGCTGCGAAATACATGGCGACCGTCACGAACAGCCAGAAATAGGGCTGGTTCACGCCGGTTTGAAATGTGAACATTCTCTTGATAATCGTCACAGCGGAGTGCAGCGACGGTGCGCGGAAGAAAATCCAGCAGAAAGTGGTAAAGAGGAATGTGGCGGCAATGGAAATGATATTGGCGGGGATGCCGTGCTTCTTCTCGTTGCTGCCGGTCAGGGTCATCCACGCCTTGTGCACAGCCAGAGCTATGCCGTGCAGGAAACCCCAGATGATATATGTCCAGTTGGCGCCGTGCCAGATTCCGCCGATCACCATTGTCAGCACGAGGTTGAGATAGGTGCGCGCCTTGCCCTTGCGGTTGCCGCCCAAAGAGATGTAGACGTACTTCATCAGCCATGTGGAAAGGGTGATGTGCCAGCGCTTCCACAGTTCCGTGACGTTGTGTGCGAGATAGGGAAGGTTGAAATTGACCGGCAGATCGTAGCCCAGCATCTTCGCCGCGCCGATTGCCATATCGGAATATCCCGAGAAGTCAAAGTATATCTGGAAGGAATAGGCGATTACACCGAGAAATATCGAAAAACTGCTGAAGATCATGGGTGTTTCATACACCTGGTCCACAAAGACCGACAGTCTGTCAGCCATGACCAGCTTTTTGAAAAGACCGAATACAAAGATCTGCACGCCGGGCAGGAAGGTCTGCATTCCCACCTGGCGGCGTCTGTCGGACTGTCCGAAGAAGTCTCCGCTGCGCTGTATGGGTCCTGAAGTCAGCTTGGGGAAGAAGGTGATATAGGCGGCGACGTCCTCGAGGTTCCGCGCTTCAAGCTCCCCGCGGTGAACGTCCACAAGGTAGCTGACCGCGCTGAAGGTGAAAAACGAAATGCCCACGGGAAGGAGAATATTGAGCGTCGTTCCGGTTTTGCCGAATACTTCCATCGCCGAGCTTACCACGAAATTGGTGTATTTGAAAACGCCCAGTGTGAGGACGGAAAGAATGACGCCGATGTACCAGTATTTCCTGTTCTTTGCAAAATACCACGTTACAACCGTCACCGCAGTCAGCACAAGAGCGGAAAGAAGATTGGCGTAAGCCACAAACACCAGACTGGCCGCAATCAGCGTCCAGTTGTTGAGCCGGTGTCTGAGTCGGTCGTCTATCCTGAGTCTGTCATAGATGTACAGCAGACAGAATACCGCGCCAAGCAGTCCCATCAGTTTAAAACTAATCATTGACATCCGCGTCAGCCTCCTTCCCTGATTCCTTTTGTGCCTGATCCTTTTCCCT
Organism: uncultured Eubacteriales bacterium; assembly: GCA_900317765.1. GTDB lineage: Bacteria > Bacillota > Clostridia > Oscillospirales > Acutalibacteraceae > RUG762. The sequence goes on from ONID01000075.1 coordinate 22,070, forward strand.
GATAACCCTGACAAGCGTCTCGGCTGACGCCCGGTGTCCGTAGGAATTCAGATGTCCTATTCCCAACCGTCCGGTGCAGAAGCCGTGGGCGACATGATGCTCTTCATTGAACATCCTGACGAAATCATCCGCCATGTCCACAAAGTCGATATGGTGCGCCTCGGCAGCCGCGGCGAAGGCTTCGTAAGCGTTGCCCTCTTCAAAGAGGATGTGTCCCTCCCCGTCAAATGTCTCGGTGGGATGATAGTAGATGATGAGCTCAACGCCCGTTTCTTTTTCTATGTCCTCCAGGTACCCGAACAGCCGGTCATAGGCGGGAAGATCGGACGCCGACACCTCGGACGAATACTCGTCCCCGTCAATGGAAAACACCTTTGTGGTGCGACCGCTGTCCTTGAAAAGATCGACGAATCCGACCTTGCGCTGGTGGTCAAGAATCCGCAGTCCCGGAACCTCGTTGACAAACTGCATGACAGGGCTGTGCTTGCTGGAAGAGTACTGCACCGTGTGGTTGAGCACATTGTCCACATCCTTCTCCGTCATGCTGACAAAGAAGGTTTCCAGTATCACATACTTCACCGAGTCCTTGTAGAGTTCGATGTTCTTGGGCAGATACTGGCATGTCTTGAAGATGGTGTGACCCGAAATGCCTAAATTGTAAACTTCGTGCTCCCCGCCAAAGAGATCGTTCATCACCGCGGAGACACTGTCACCCTGCGGAACATACTGCGCTTCCATATGGGAAGAACCCAGCAGCAGAATGTCCGGATGCTCTATGACCTCGGGATTGTTGAAACCGTTGTCGTCGAACTTTCCGTAGCCTATCCCCTCGGTCACTCTGAACCACACCGAACCTGCCGGCCAGATGTAGTCGGTATTCCCGTCGGGATTCTCGATGTGCACCGGAATAAACGAATATCCCAGCATCAGCACCGACAGAATGACCACCGCAACCGCGCCGGCGGCTCCGATCTTTACAAGCCAGAAAGCCCATTCCGCTATGCGTCTGATGACAGGATTCCTGATACTGTCCATTTTAGGCATGAAATTTCCTCCTTGTTTTGCTTGGCATATAGGTAATTGTAAAACTTCGAAAATGCCGGAAATTGGTGGGGCATGCATTGTTCCAAACGAAATTTTTCTCCGGTCGGGGCAAGAAAAAGATAAAAATACACTTTATCTGTATTCGCCTGAGCCTTTTGCGTGTCGACACTGGTCTTGCTCGTTCGCACCGCTTAACAAGTTAAGCTAGGCTCCCTCGTGAAGGCTCTGCCCTCACCCTCCCGCCAGGGCGCTGCCCTGGACCTGCCAGGGAGCCTTGCCCCCTGGACCCCAATGTCATCAACTTAAGAAGAAACCTGCGCCGTGGGCGCTCCTACCGGCACTTCGTGCCACCTTCCTCAAAGAGGAAGTGCGCTGCGCTATGCTTTTTTTCTTTTTTTGTTTTACAATCGCCTATTGCTTGGTATGAAAACAGTGCAATTTATATTTTATCAAAAATAATCCGTAAGTCAAGCGTCATTTTACCGTGACGGTGATCACCGCTGATTTTACGGAATCGCCCACGGTATCGGACACAACGCAGTAAAGCTGAATGCCGTGCCATGTGGCGTTGGGTGATACGCTTTCGGAGGCATGGGTTCTTCCGTTCCAGGCGGAAAAGGTCGTCTGTCCCTTCTTTTTGAAATGCCACTGGTATCTCAGTCCCGTGCCCGCAGCTTTGACCGACAGTGTGATATTGCCGCCCGCGGTCACGCTCATGCTTTTGGGCTGCTGCGTGATTGCAAGCGGTGTGCCGAATCTCATCGTGGCAGCGCTGCGATAACGCATGTCACAAGCAGGTTCCGGAACTTCATTCTGATCACCTTTTCCTTGTAAAATCAGTTTGTCATGACTCGGAATGTGCGGTTTTCCATTATTGATAATTTTATCACATATCGGCGGATAATGCAAGCAATAAAATTTTAATTGGACGGCATCAGGATGTTTATTTAAAATTCCCCAAAATCATCCTTGCATTTTAAATAATTTAAAAGTTTTTGTAAATCTGCAAAAATACACTTCCAACTCGGAGAATTATGTATTATAATAATTGGGTATAATTATGCATGACTGCAAAAGGAGTATGAATTGTAATTATGAAAAACAAGGTACGTCTCAATGTATGCGGAACCGATTACTACATCGCATCGGAAGATGACGAGAGCTATATCAGAGCGATAGGTGACGACGTCGATGCAAGAATGAACAAGATGATGGCAGGAAGCGACCGCGTTTCCACCACCATGGCAGCCGTACTCTGTGCCCTCAGCTATGCCGATGAATGCAAGAAGGCCAACGCCACAGCCGACAGCCTTCGCTCACAGATTAAGGCTTATATCGAAGAAAGCGACCGTTCCCGCCTTGAAGCCGAGGAAGCCAAGCGTGAGATCGAGCGTCTGCGCCGTGAATTGCAGGGCGTTCGTCTGCGCCTTTCCGAGCTTGACGACAGATGATTTCCCACGGGAATAAAAAATTAGAGATACTCGCTCCCGTCGGCTCACATGAACAGCTTGTCGCCGCCGTGCGTTCGGGAGCCGACGCGGTTTATCTCGGCGCTGGCGGACTCAACGCCCGTCGGAACGCCGAGAATTTTTCCGATTTTTCCCGTCTGCGTGATGCGGTGGAATACTGCCACGCTTCGGGCGTCGAAGTGCATCTCACCGCCAATATTCTGGTGCGCGACGACGAATGGGACTCCGCCAGGGAGCTGATCGAAGAGGCCTGTTCCCTTGGCGTTGACGCCGTGATCGTGCAGGATGCGGGTCTTGCCAGGTACATACGCACCGCCGCCCCGGAACTGGTAATGCACGCCTCCACGCAGATGTCGCTTCACACACCCGGCGGCGCTCTTGCGGCAGCCGAAATGGGATTCCGCCGCGCCGTGCTTTCCCGCGAACTCAGCGGCAGGGAAATTGCCGAAATAACGGCTTCTTCCCCCATAGAAACAGAGGTTTTCATACACGGCGCCCTTTGCATGTGCGTTTCGGGTCAGTGCCTTTTCAGTGCCGTACTCGGCGGCAGAAGCGGCAACAGGGGACTCTGCGCCCAGCCATGCCGTCTTCCCTTCCGCGTGACAGGCGACAGAAGCGGCTTTGACGGCTGCATGAGTCTGAAGGATATGTCTCACATAGAGCACATTCCTGCCCTTGAAGCAATAGGCGTGCGCTCCATCAAGATAGAGGGACGCATGAAGCGTCCCGAATACGTCGCCGCCGCCGTGACAGCCTGCCGTCTGATGCGTGATGAAGGGACTGTTCCGCCCGATCTCGCCCAGAAGCTGACGGCGGTATTCTCTCGCTCAGGCTTTACCGACGGATACTTCACCGGCAAACGCGGACGCGGCATGTTCGGCACCCGTACAAAGGAGGACGTGGTTTCCGCTTCGCCCAAGCTGCTCAATTCCCTGCACCCGCTTTACAAAAACGAATTCAGCCGGATTCCCCTGCGCATGAAGCTGACTGCAACTGATGTTCATTCCCCGTCTGCACTCGAAGTGCGCGACACGGAGGGGCACTCTGCCTCCGTGTCCGGTGACCATCCTCAACCGGCGCAGAATGCGCCCTTCAGCGCGGAATACGCCGCTAAGATTCTCGGCAAGACCGGCGGAACGCCCTATTATCTGGACGATTTGCAGACTGACGTGAACCCGGCGCTTGTCCTTCCCTCCTCCTCTCTCTCCGCCATGAAGAGAGAGGCTCTCGAAAAAATCGATTTATGCAGGCGTTCCCCCAAGGCAATCGCCTTTGACGACAGCGCGGAGCATTGCAGACCGTCGGAACGGCGGACATTTGCCGAAGAACAGCCGGAGATCAGGGTGATCTTTCATTCGGCCAGGCAGATTCCCGACGGCACAGAGGGCGTAAGCATGGCGTACATTCCGCTGGAAACCGATGCGGAAACGCTCGCACAAGCTGCCGAAAAGCTGCGCCGCTGGAATATCATTCCCGCTGTGGATGCGCCGAGAGGCCTTTTCGGAGCGGAAAAGCAAATTGAAAAATTCGCCGTGCAGGCTCTTCAGGCCAAAGAGCACGGCATTCAGGATATCATGATACACAACATCGGGCTTCTTCCCATGATGAAAAAGCTCGGCATGAAAATACACGGGGGCTTCGGGCTGAATGTATTCAACAGCCTTTCGCTCGACGAATACGCCCGCATGGGCATCGCCGACAGCGAACTCAGCCTGGAGCTGACGCTCGGGCAGATCGCCGCATTGCGTTCCGCTCAGCCCAGAGGCATCATCGTCCGGGGAAATATTCCCATGATGATCACCCGCAATTGCCCTGCCGCTCTTTCTCCCAAAGGCTGCACGGGCTTTTCCAAAAGCGGAACGGACGGAAAATACTGCTCCATTACCGACCGCACAGGCAGAGAACTGCCGGTACTATGCAGGATGGGATGCTCGGAAATATTCAATCCCGTGATGATGAGCGTCGCGGAAAACGTCGCCGGCAGATCATCCGATGAACTGTCGCTCGACTGGGTGACTCTGAAATTCACCACCGAAAGCCGTGAGCAGTGTGCCGCCGTGATCGGCGACTTCCTTCATGGAACCCTTTCAAGAGAAAAAAACATAACGTCCGGCATGTATTTCAAGGGAGTGCAGTAGCGCTTGCGTCTGCTTCGTGCCGGCGAGAGCAAGCCCTTCAACCCTGCCAAAAAATCGGAGGAATTTTTTATGGACGGTAGAAAAAAAATCAGAATCATTGCTATTGCCGTCTGTCTGTCGGCTGTGTTGACACTGTCTCTGACGGGCTGCGCAACCTCCGAGGCACTCACCTCTGGCCGCGAATTCGGCGAGATTATGAACGCGCTCAAATGCGATCTCTTCGGCACGGAAGACCAGAACTGCATCCAGCTGCAGCTTAAACTGCCGGTGCGCGAAGGGTTCAATCCGGTTGAAAGCAAGTCCGCCTATTACTCCCTTAAAAACGAAACCATGAGGGAAGCATACAAGGACATAGAGAGCGCCATCTTCCAGATTGCGCCCGAACGGTCAGACAACGGCTGTTTTGAACTGAAATATGCCCGTCTCACGTCCTCGCTGGAATTCGACCAGATTTACATCGTTAAGGAGGCGGTTTTAGCCGACCATCCCGAAGCCTTCTGGGTGATGAGCAGTTACACCGTCAAAAATAACTTCCACGACGGCAATTATCTCATTCTCTATTCAAAATACTCGGCGGATGAGCTGAATACCATGTTCAGCCAGCTGGCAGACGAGATCGCCCCCATACTCTCCCGCATTCCTGACAATGCAAGCGAGCTGATGCGCGAAACGATCATTCACGACGCGCTCGTGGACGGGACAGCATATGATTTCGAAGCCGCCCAGGCGGATGATTCCTCACACGACGCGTTCAACGTCTATGGCGCTCTGGTCAGGAAAAAGGCTGTCTGCACCGGCTACGCCGGCGCCGCAAAGATGCTGCTGAACCTGGTGGGCATAGAAAGCCGCACCGCTGTCGGCATGTCTAAGAATACCGGACATATGTGGAATCAGGTGAGGATCGACGGCAACTGGTACAACCTCGATGTGACATGGGACGACTCCACCAGCGAAAGCGAAATACTGTACAGCCGCTACAATTACTTCAACCTAACCGATGAGCGCCTTGCGAGGAATCACCAGACAGGCTCGGACTACAGCGAAATGAAGTGCGAATACACCGAGGACGAGGTGTATGTGACGACAGAGCTTTACAACTTCGACCTCGAAAAATGCACTTCCACCAAGGACAATTATTACGAAATGTACGCTCTTCATCTGAGCAGTCTGGACGATGCATCGGTTGACCTGATCACCCGGAAATTCATCTCCACCGCGCAGGAGAGAAAAGAGCTGATCTATATCATCTTCGACGATTCCATATCCGGCGAGGATGCCGAGACGTGGTTGTCCAAAAACAACGGAAAAAAATATTCCGCTCTCGGTCGAAGCCTGACGGCTTCCAACAAATCCGGCAGCGCACCCAAGATAAAAAATTGCAGCTTAGTGCGCATGTCGTCGGGTGAGGACGACATATGGAACAATCTCTACGCCGTCCGGCTCATTTACAGCTGACAGGCAGTGCAAAGCCTGTCATTGATTAACTTTGACAGCAAAAAGGAAGCGTTAGATAATATGGCGTTTTTTTCTAAAGATATAGGAATAGACCTCGGCACCGTCAACACTCTCGTCTATGTCAAGGGCAAGGGAATCGTCATACGCGAGCCGTCAGTGGTCGCCGTGGATATTCGCACCGACGAGGTGCTGGCCGTGGGCAATCTTGCCCGCGAGATGATCGGACGCACCCCCGGTTCCATCGTGGCACTCCGTCCGCTGACCGACGGCGTTATCGCCGATTTCAGCATCACCGCGGAAATGCTCAAGCACTTCATCCGCAACGCGGTGCAATCCAACCTTTTTTCACGCCCCCGCGTTATCATCTGCATTCCCTCCGGCGTCACCGAAGTGGAACGACGCGCCGTTGAAAACGCCGCGAGACAGGCGGGAGGCGGCGTTGTCGACCTCATCGAGGAACCGATGGCGGCTGCTCTCGGCGCGGGACTTCCTGTGGCGGAGGCTACGGGAAGCATGGTCATCGACATCGGCGGCGGCACCACCGATATTGCTGTGATCTCGCTGGGAGACATCGTGATCTCCCGTTCGGTGCGAAAAGCCGGCGACGCCTTCAACGCGGCGATACTTTCTTACGTCAAACGCAAGTACAACCTGCTGATCGGCGAACGCTCCGCCGAAGATCTGAAAATCAGCGCAGGCTCCGCATTTCCCTATCACGGTGAAAAGCCTGTCGCCATCAAGGGCAGGAATTTGGTGGACGGTCTGCCGAAGAACGTCGTTATTTCCGGTGCCGAAGTGCGTGAAGCCCTTGCCGAACCGCTCGCCGACATCGTGGAAGCGGTCAAGCAGACGCTCGGGGAAACCCCTCCGGAGCTTTCGGCTGACATACTCGACCACGGCATCATGCTGACCGGCGGCGGAGCCTTGCTGCGCGGTCTGGATAAGCTGCTCTCCCAGGAGACCGGCATGCCCGTCAACGTCGCCGAACATCCCCTCGACTGCGTCGCCGAAGGCACCGGCAGAATGCTCGACATCAGCGAAAACTCCTACTGGCGCGTCAGAAACTAAAAGCGCTCGCTGAGAGAATCAAAAATAGCATAGCGCAGCGCATAACAAGCGAGCGTTTTTTCTCCAGGCAAGCGTGGGGTCCAGGGCAATGTCATCAACTTAAGGGGATTATGAGGGATGTGCCTTGCACCGGGGGTGCTCCCCCAGTCAGCCATGCCAACAAGTTGGCGGGCTGACAGCCCCCTCAGAGAGGGAGCCGATAAAATTGCCTTCC